>NZ_JAJEJS010000001.1:3957500-4130000 GCF_021390635.1 Paraburkholderia sp. HD33-4
TGTATACATCCATATAGGTGTATGACGCCATCATGCCAATATCCGCGCCGGCCGCGAACGCTTTCTCACTTCCCGTCACGACGATTGCACCAATCGACTCGTCGCCGTCGAACACGCGCAATGCGGCGCCCAGTTCGTCCATCAGCGCGTCGTTCAGCGCATTCAGAGCCTTCGGACGATTGAGCGTGATCAGTCCGACTCGTCCTCGCGTCTCCACCAGAATGTTTTCGTAAGCCATGCCACCTCCATAAGGGTTAATCGCACGCGAAAAACGCTTCGCGCATCACTCATAGTGATGCTACCATTCCCCAACCAACCGGTCGGTCAATTATTCGACAGGCTTTTCCCCAACGTACAGCCGAGCCCATCTTTGCTATGACACATCCGCTATTCACCAAGCACGAAGACACGCTGCATAAAGCGCTCGCCGCGCTCGAAACGCGCGGCTACTGGAGCCCGTTCATTGAGATGCCCAGTCCGAAAGTGTACGGGGAAACAGCCAACGCGGACGGCGAAGCCGCGTTCAAGGCGCTTCTCGACAAGACGTTCGATCTAGGCCAACCGTCGACTGGAGAAACCGTCGGCGCGGAAGTCTCTCCGTTCGGCTTCCCGCTCGGCGTGCGTTACCCGAAAGCCGATCCGAACGCGCTCATCGCCGCATCCGCCGCGGCGCAACGCGATTGGCGCGCGGCTGGCCCGCAGGCATGGATCGGCGTGAGCCTCGAAATCCTCGCGCGTCTGAATCGCGCCAGCTTCGAGATCGGCTACAGCGTGATGCATACGACCGGTCAGGCGTTCATGATGGCCTTCCAGGCAGGCGGCCCACACGCACAGGATCGCGCGCTCGAAGCGGTCGCGTACGCGTGGGACCAACTGCGCCGCATTCCCGCCGACGCCCACTGGGAAAAGCCCCAAGGCAAAAACCCGCCGCTCGCGATGCACAAGCGCTACACCGTCGTGCCGCGCGGCATCGGCCTCGTGCTCGGCTGCTGCACGTTCCCGACGTGGAACGGCTATCCGGGCCTGTTCGCCGATCTGGCCACCGGCAACACGGTGATCGTCAAGCCGCATCCGGGCGCGATCCTGCCGCTCGCGCTGACCGTGCGCATCGCGCGTGACGTGTTGCGCGAAGCGGGCTTCGATCCGAACGTCGTCACGCTGCTTGCCACCGACCCGAACGACGGCGCCCTCGTCCAGCAACTGGCCCAGCGCCCCGAGATCAAACTGATCGACTTCACGGGCAGCACCCAGAACGGCACCTGGCTGGAGCGCAACGCGCACCAGGCGCAGGTCTACACCGAAAAGGCCGGTGTCAACCAGATCGTGATCGACTCGGTCGACGACATCAAGGCGGCCGCGCGCAACATCGCGTTCTCGCTGGCGCTGTACTCGGGCCAGATGTGCACCGCGCCGCAAAACATCTATGTGCCGCGCGGCGGCATCCGCACCGCAGATGGCACGCTCAGCTTCGACGATGTCGCCCAGGCACTTGCTGGCGCGGTGCAAAAGCTCGTCGCCGATCCGGCCCGCGCGGTCGAACTGCTAGGCGCCATCCAGAACGAAGGCGTGGTGCAACGCATCGACGAAGCCACCAAACTTGGCCACGTTCTGGCCGCGAGCCAGACGCTCGAGCATCCGTCCTTTGCAGGTGCCCGCGTGCGCACGCCGCTCGTATTGCAACTCGACGCCGCGACCGACCGCGCCCAGTTCACGAGAGAATGGTTCGGGCCGATCTCATTCGTCATCGCGACGGACTCGACCGCGCAGTCGCTCGACCTCGCCGGCGAAATTGCCGCCGAGCACGGCGCGCTGACGCTGGCGGTCTATAGCACGGACGACGCGGTGCTCGATGCCGCGCACGAAGCGTCGATTCGCGGCGGCGTCGCACTGTCGATCAACCTGACCGGCGGCGTATTCGTCAACCAGTCCGCGGCGTTTTCGGACTTTCACGGCACCGGCGCCAACCCGGCCGCCAATGCCGCGCTTGCCGATGCCGCTTTCGTCGCCAACCGCTTCCGTGTCGTTCAAAGCCGCGTTCATGTTGAACCGAAAACGGTGCCGGCGGTAGCTGGCTGAACGGCATAAGACACCGCTTCAACACAAAGCACGACTTCGTCCTATGCCTTTTGGCGGATGGACCGAGTCGTGCGCTCTGACTAATATCGGACATCGAATCGGCATCACACGCCGACGCTAATCGAGCCACCGTGCCCGTCGGCCAAAGAGACTTTGAGGAGACACCCCCATGTCATATGAAGCGATCCGGCTGGACATCGACTCATCGAGCCATGTCGCCACGATCACGCTGAACCGCCCGGACAAGCTCAACAGCTTCACGCGCGCAATGCACCGGGAACTCGGCGCGGCGCTCGACCAGGTCGAAACGTCCGGTGCCCGTGTGCTCGTTTTCACCGGCGCGGGCCGCGGCTTCTGCGCCGGCCAGGATCTCGCCGACCTCGATTTCACGCCCGGCGCAATGACCGACCTCGGCGGCGTGATCGATGAATACTTCAATCCGTTGATCCGTCGTCTGCAAGCGTTGCCGTTTCCGGTGATCGCTGCGGTCAACGGCACGGCCGCCGGCGCGGGCGCCAACCTCGCGTTGGCCTGCGATCTGGTGCTCGCGGCTCGCTCCGCGAGCTTCATCCAGGCATTCGTAAAGATTGGCCTCGTGCCGGATTCGGGCGGCACGTGGTTTCTGCCGCAGCGCGTTGGCATGGCACGCGCGCTCGGACTCGCGATTACCGGCGACAAGCTCAGCGCCGACAAAGCCGAAAGCTGGGGCCTGATCTGGCAAGTGCTCGACGACGCCGAACTTGCTCCGGCCGCGGCAAAACTCGCGGCCCAGCTTGCCCAGCAACCGACGCGCGCCATCGCCGCGATCAAGCAGGCGATGCGTGCCGGGGCGTCGCAAACGCTCGACCAGCAACTCGATCTCGAGCGCAATCTGCAACGCGAACTAGGCGCTTCGCACGATTACGCGGAAGGCGTTCAGGCCTTTATCGAGAAGCGCGCGCCGCGCTTCGAGGGACGTTGAGATGTCCGCACAACCCACCCGCCCGGACCACATGACGCCCGACGAACTCGCCCGCGCTACGGCCGCCGCGATGTACGAAAACGACGCTTGCAGCCGCGCGCTCGGACTCGAGATTCTCGAAGTGCGCCCCGGCTATGCGCGGCTGCGCATGGCGGTGCGCGACGACTTCCTGAACGGCCATCAGATCTGCCACGGCGGCCTGATCTTCACGCTCGCCGATTCGACCTTCGCGTTCGCCTGTAACACGTACAACATCAATACGGTCGCGGCCGGATGCTCGATCGAGTATCTGCGGCCGGTTCACGGCGGCGACGTGCTGAGCGCCGAAGCGGTCGAGCAGACATTGAGCGGGCGCACGGGCATCTACGATATTCGCGTGACGAATCGCGCCGGCGAGACCGTCGCAATGTTTCGCGGCAAGTCGGCGCAAATCAAGGGCAACCTGATTCCCACCGGCGACTAACAATTAGCGGCGGCAAGCCAGAGCCGCCCACGCGAACAGCGATCCGCGTGACTCTCTGGCGCCAACGCGTTACATATCAGACTCAGATACCGAGGCAGCAAGGAGACATTCGATGAGCACCGCTCTTCCGCTCGATCCGATCGAGACCGCCAGCCGCGACGAGCTCGCCGCGCTCCAACTCGAACGGCTCAAATGGTCGCTCACCCATGCGTATGAAAATTCGCCGGTGTATCGGCGCAAGTTCGACGAAGCCGGCGTTCATCCGGGCGATGTCAAGTCGCTCGCGGACCTCGCGCGCTTTCCGTTCACGACGAAAAAGGATTTGCGCGACAACTATCCGTTCGGGATGTTCGCCGTGCCGCAAGAGCAGATTTCGCGAATCCACGCATCGTCCGGGACGACCGGCAAGCCGACCGTCGTCGGCTATACGGCGCGCGACATCGACACGTGGGCAAATCTCGTCGCCCGTTCGGTGCGCGCCGCCGGCGCGAAGCGCGGCGACAAGGTGCACGTGAGCTACGGCTACGGTCTCTTCACGGGCGGCCTCGGCGCACACTACGGCGCCGAGCGCGCGGGGCTCACCGTGATTCCGTTCGGCGGTGGCCAGACCGAAAAGCAGGTGCAACTGATCCAGGATTTCCGACCGGACATCATCATGGTGACGCCGAGCTACATGCTGTCGATCGCCGACGAATTCGAACGCCAGGGTATCGACCCGGCCAGTTGCTCATTGCGCATCGGCATCTTCGGCGCCGAGCCGTGGACCAACGATATGCGCGAGGCGATCGAAAAGCGCATGGGCATCGATGCGGTCGACATCTATGGTCTCTCCGAAGTGATGGGCCCGGGCGTCGCCTCGGAGTGCGTCGAAACCAAAGACGGCCCGACGATCTGGGAAGACCATTTTTATCCCGAGATCATCGACCCCGAAACGGGCGAGGTGCTGCCCGATGGCGAACTCGGCGAGCTCGTGTTCACATCGCTGACGAAAGAAGCGCTGCCGATCATCCGCTACCGCACGCGCGATCTCACGCGCCTGCTGCCGGGCAGCGCCCGCACGATGCGGCGGATGGAAAAGATCACGGGCCGCTCGGACGACATGATGATCGTACGCGGCGTCAATGTGTTCCCCACACAAATCGAAGAACTGCTGCTCAAGCAGCATGCGCTCGCGCCGCACTACCAGATCGTGCTGACGAAGGAAGGACCGCTCGACGTGTTGACGCTGAACGTCGAACCGTGTCCGGAAAGCGCGCCGGATACGTCCGCGCTGACCGCCGCGAAAAACGCGCTGGCCTATGACATCAAGGCGCTGATCGGCGTGAGCGCGGTGGTGAACGTGCTGGCTGTGAATGGAATCGAGCGCTCGGTGGGCAAGGCGCGACGCGTGGTGGACAAGCGCAAATCGGGGCTCTAAGTCGGGTAACGGGCAACGACGGGCAACGACGCGCAGCGTAAGAGCCCAACAAAAATTGGCGTCACGCACGGATCCTGATCCAAACGTGACGCCGATTTCAATGACACCTATTGATGGCTACGCGCCCGCCTCAAACCCGCCTCGCCAAACCCGCTGCCACTCAAACCGCAGCCACGCTTGCGCCCCCTTCCCAACCGCTTCACGAATTCGGCAGCAGCAACCACATCCGGCCACCCTGCTTCATCTTGCCAGCCAGATCACCGGCATCGTCGCCGAGGCCCCAGAAGTAGTCGGCGCGCACGCCACCTTTGATCGCGGTGCCTGTGTCCTGCGCGAACACGAGCCGGTTCATCGGCGAATTCGTCAGCGGCCGCGTGGTCTGCAGGAACACCGGTGTGCCGAGCGGAATCGCGCTCGGGTCGACCGCAATCGAGCGCTCTGGCGTCAGCGGCACGCCGAGCGCGCCGATCGGGCCGTCCGCGCCGCCGCTCGGCATACTTTCGGCCGACGGCATCTCGCGGAAAAACACGAAGCGCGGATTGGTGTCGAGCAGACCGTCGACGCGCGTCGGATTCGCGCGTGCCCATGCCTTGATGCCCTGCATCGTCGCCTGCGCGGGTGTGATCTCGCCATGATCGAGCAGCCAGCGCCCGATCGACTTGTATGGCTGATTGTTGGTACCGCCAAAGCCGACGCGCATCACACTGCCATCTTCCATCACGATGCGCCCGGAACCCTGCACCTGCAGAAAGAACGCTTCGATCGGATCGTCGACCCACACCAGTTCGTTGCCGCTGAGCGCGCCCGAGCGTTCGAGTTGCGCACGCGCCGGCAACGGCGCCCCCGCGCGAGATCCGGCGGGCCAGCGGTACAGCGCGGTCTGATACACGCCGTGCCGCGTGCGCGAGCCCCGCAGCAGGGGCTCGTAGTAACCGGTGACCAGACCGTCGAGCGTGCCGTCGCTATTCGCCAGCTGGAACGGCGTGAAATAGGCTTCGAAAAAGGCACGAGCGCTGGTCACATCGAGATCGTCGATTTGCGCGGCCGCCGCGCATGCACGCGACCAGTTCGGCTGTCGCGCGAGCCTCGTGCAGTTTTGCCGCAACGCGGCCGTCGCGCCGATCAGCGAGTCGTCCTGCCAGCCCGGCACCTGCTGCCACGCAACCGCGGTCAAGCGCGCCGAGGCAATCTGGCCGGGGATGATCGCCGCGCCGCTCGGCGGTGAAGGCCGGATCGCGCCGCCACCACCGCAGGACGCGAGCAACACCGCAACCGACAAGGCACCGAGCCAGGCGCCGGCCCGGCGGACAAAACGCATACAATGTTCGTTCTTGATGGAAACCGCCATGTCTGATCTGTTCGACGAATACCCGATGCTCATCTTCGCGCTGGAATCGCTGCTCGCGCTGTTCCTGCTCGTCTTTATCGTTGTATGGACGTCGTCCGGCAAGAAAAAAGCGAGGCGCGCCAAATCTGCGGAACGGTCCCAGCAGCAAAAGCCGCAGTGACCCTGGCCTGAGGGCCGCAAGCGGAACCGCGCCCCCCTCGGGCATCAAGCGCTCGCCCGAGCGCTCGTTCAACTACCCACTCAACTGCCTGCTGCGCCGCGCGCCCATGCGAATTCACTAAAGACCGCGCAGCATTGCGCCGGTTCAATGCAAGGTTCGCGGCATGCGCAACACGAACTCCGGCACCGGCGCCTCGAAGCGCTCGCCATCCTCCGCCACGCAGAAGTAATCGCCTCGCATCGTGCCGACCGGCGTCGCGATCACGGCCCAACTCGTGTATTCGAAATGCTCGCCCGGTTTGAGCAGCGGCTGATGACCGACCACGCCCAGGCCTTTGACTTCCTGCACAGTGTTCTCGCTGTCGGTGATGATCCAATGACGTGCGATCAACTGCGCGGGCACCTGGCCGGTGTTACGGATGGTCAGCGTGTAGGCAAAGGCGTACTGGCGACGCTCCGGGTCCGATTCTTCGGGCAGATATTGCACCTGCGCCGAGACGCTGAATTCGTACTGGCTCATCCTGATTCCGGTCTGATCAAACGTGCTGTGAAAAATCGTGGAAGGCCCTAACGCCAATGGTCTGCGGATGCAGCGGCGATGCGGCGCTCATGGAGTGGCATTCTGCTTGATGCGCGGCATGGCCGCAACCGGACACGCCTTTCGGCCAGGAGCGTCTAAGACGTTGGGACACGGGTGCCTGGCCACGCCGCTTCTCCATACCGATTTTTCGCCGGCACTTCGCGACGTTTCATCGCGCGATTCCGCCACGCCCAACCGTCGTCCGCGCCCCAGACCGCAAGCGCAAAAACGGTAAAATGGCGCTTTCCCGCTTGCATCCGCCCCCGTCATGACGCAATTTCGCATCGCCCCCAGCATTCTCTCCGCCGATTTCGCCCGTCTGGGCGAAGAGGTCCGCAACGTCGTCGCCGCGGGCGCCGACTGGATCCACTTCGACGTAATGGACAACCACTACGTGCCAAACCTGACCATCGGCCCGCTCGTTTGCGAGGCGATCCGCCCGCACGTCGACGTGCCGATCGACGTGCACCTGATGGTGCGTCCGGTCGACCGGATCGTGCCGGACTTCGCGAAAGCCGGCGCGAACCTGATCAGCTTTCACCCGGAGGGCTCGGATCACATCGACCGCACGCTGTCGCTGATCCGCGACCACGGCTGCAAGGCCGGTCTCGTGTTCAACCCGGCGACGTCGCTGAACTATCTCGATCACGTGATGGACAAGGTCGACCTCGTGCTGATCATGTCGGTGAACCCGGGCTTCGGCGGCCAGTCGTTCATTCCCGAGGCGCTCAACAAGCTGCGCGAAGCGCGCAAACGCATCGACGCGTACAACGAGCGCACCGGCCGCGACATCCACCTCGAAGTGGACGGCGGCGTGAAGGTCGACAACATCGCGGAGATCGCGGCAGCCGGCGCGGACACGTTCGTGGCCGGCTCGGCAATCTTCGGCCAGCCCGATCACAAGGTCGTGATCGACAAGATGCGCGCTGCCCTCGCCACCGTCCAGCGCTGATCCGACAATGACTGCTCCGTACCCCACTCCGGCCTTTACCGGCCAGCGCCTCGAAGCCGCGATCATCGACCTCGACGGTACGATGATCGACACCGCCGACGACTTCACCGCCGGCTTGAACGGCATGCTCGCGCAACTCGACGCGGAAGAAACGACGCGCGAGGAAGTGGTCGGCTATGTCGGCAAGGGTTCGGAGCATCTGATCCGCAGCGTGCTCGCACCGCGCTTCGCAGCCGAGCACGCGCAAGAGCGCTTCGACGAAGCGCTCGCGATCTATCAGGCCGAGTACGCGAAAATCAATGGCGTGCACACGCGGCTCTATCCGGACGTCGAAGCCGGTCTGCGCGCGCTGCGCGACGCGGGCCTGAAGTTGGCCTGTGTGACCAACAAGCCGCACCGCTTCGCACTCGAGCTGCTGCAGCAGTACGGACTCGCGCAGTATTTCAGCGTCGTGCTCGGCGGCGACAGTCTCGCGAAGAAGAAGCCGGACCCGCTGCCGATGCTCACCGCCGCCGCGCAACTCGGCGTCGAGCCGAGCGCGACGGTCGCGATCGGCGACTCGGAAAACGACGCGCTGGCGGGCCGCGCGGCCGGCATGGCGACGCTGACCGTGCCCTACGGCTACAACCACGGCCAAGCTATACAAACGATAAAATCCGATGGTATAGTTGCCTCGCTGCTCGACGCCGCAAGGGCGATCGCAGCGCACCAATCCACGACTTAACAGTCCTTCATCCTCATGTTTCTGAATAAAAAACGGAGTCTGATTAGCATCGACCGGGGAGCCTGGCCCTGGCGTCGCTGGTCGCGCTAACCTCGCCTGAGGTACGCTGAAGCTCGTCTTCGGCAACCGTTTTTTACTTCGCTGCGCTTACGCGCTTCTTCCATCGTCTTATATTTGCGCTGCTGCATCGGCTGATTGGGCCTGCGTGTACCCGCAAGGTACCGTTGCTCATCCGCACCGCTCGCACGCGCCGATGGAAGACCCGCGCCGGTCGGTATTATCGTGTCGAGAACGTCGACCCACGGCCTGACCGGAGGCGCTTCGCCCCGCTTTGCCCGACGCTTGCTGCCGCCGGACCACCGTACAGGATCGGAACATGACCGAACTCGAATTCCAGTCCCTCGCTAACGAGGGTTTCAACCGCATCCCGCTGATCGCGGAAGCGCTCGCCGACCTCGAAACGCCGTTGTCGCTGTACCTGAAGCTCGCCCAGACCGAGCGCAACGGCGCGAACTCGTTCCTGCTGGAGTCGGTGGTGGGCGGCGAACGCTTCGGGCGCTATTCGTTCATCGGCCTGCCGGCGCGCACTCTTGTGCGCACCCGCAACGGCGTATCGGAAGTGGTGCGCGACGGCAAGGTCGTCGAAACGCACGATGGCGATCCGCTCGCGTTCATCCAGCAGTTCCATGCGCGCTTCAAGGTCGCACAACGCCCTGGGCTGCCGCGCTTCACCGGCGGTCTCGCCGGCTACTTCGGCTATGACGCGGTGCGCTACATCGAGAAGAAGCTCGCGCACAGCGCGCCGAAAGACGACCTTAACCTGCCGGACATCCAGCTGCTGCTGACCGAGGAAGTCGCCGTCATCGACAACCTCGCGGGCAAGCTTTATCTGGTGGTCTACGCGGACCCGACCCAGCCCGAGGCCTATACGAAGGCGAAGCAGCGTTTGCGCGAACTGCGCCAGCGGCTGCGCGTCACGGTCGAGCCGCCGGTCGTGTCGTCCAGCGTGCGCACCGAGATCTACCGCGAATTCGCGAAAGACGATTACCTGGCCGCCGTGCGCAAAGCCAAGGAATACATCGCCGCCGGCGAACTGATGCAGGTGCAGGTCGGCCAGCGCCTGACCAAGCCGTACCGCGACAATCCGCTGTCGCTGTATCGCGCGCTGCGCTCGCTGAATCCGTCGCCATACATGTACTACTACAACTTCGGCGACTTCCACGTGGTCGGCGCGTCGCCGGAAATTCTGGTGCGCCAGGAAAAGCGCGGCGAGGATCGCCTCGTCACGATTCGCCCGCTCGCCGGCACGCGTCCGCGCGGCAACACGCCCGAGCGCGACGCCGCGCTCGCGACCGAGCTGCTGAACGACCCGAAGGAAATCGCCGAACACGTGATGCTGATCGACCTCGCGCGCAACGACGTCGGCCGCATCGCGCAGATCGGCTCGGTCGTCGTGACCGACAAGATGGTGATCGAGAAATACTCGCACGTGCAGCACATCGTCAGCTCGGTCGAAGGCAAGCTCAAGAAGGACATGACCAATTTCGACGTGCTGCGCGCCACCTTCCCGGCCGGCACGCTGTCGGGCGCGCCCAAGGTGCGCGCGATGGAGCTGATCGACGAGCTCGAGCCCGTCAAGCGCGGGCTGTACGGCGGGGCGGTCGGCTATCTGTCGTTCACCGGCGAGATGGATCTGGCCATCACGATCCGCACCGGCGTGATCGCGAACGGCAATCTGTATGTGCAGGCGGCCGCGGGCGTGGTCGCCGATTCGGTGCCGGAATCCGAATGGCAAGAGACCGAAAACAAGGCGCGCGCGGTGATGCGCGCGGCCGAGCAGGTCCAGGACGGCCTCGATAGCGACTTCTGACCGGAGACACACCATGCTGCTCATGATCGACAACTACGACTCGTTCACCTACAACCTGGTGCAGTACTTCGGCGAACTCGGCGAAGACGTGCGCACCTACCGCAACGACGAAATCACGCTCGATGAAATCGCGAAGCTGAACCCCGAGCGCATCTGCCTGTCGCCGGGCCCGAGCAATCCGCAACACGCGGGCATCACGCTCGACGTGCTGCGCGAATTCTCCGGCAAGACGCCGATTCTCGGCGTGTGCCTCGGCCATCAGGCGATCGGCGAGGCGTTCGGCGGCCGCGTCGTGCGCGCGCAGACCATCATGCACGGCAAGGTCAGCACGATCGAAACCGACTGCAAGGGCGTGTTCGCGGACCTGCCGAAGCATTTCACGGTCACGCGTTACCACTCGCTCGCGATCGAACGCGAATCGCTGCCCGACTGCCTCGAAATATCGGCATGGACCGAAGACGGCGAAATCATGGGCGTGCGCCACAAGGAACTGGCCGTTGAAGGCGTGCAGTTCCACCCGGAGTCGATCCTGTCCGAACACGGCCACGCGCTGCTCGAAAACTTCGTCAAGCAGTCGAAGCTCGCCGTCGGCGGCAAGGCCCCGAATCACGCTGCGTCCCGCAATGCCTGACCCAAAGAGAGACGAGATCATGTCCATTACGCCCCAGGACGCCTTGCAGCGGACCATCGAGCACCGCGAGATTTTCCACGACGAAATGCTGCACCTGATGCGCCTCATCATGCGCGGCGAACTCTCGCCCGTGATGTCGGCGGCGATCCTCACCGGCCTGCGCGTCAAAAAAGAGACCATCGGCGAAATCACCGCGGCCGCCACGGTGATGCGTGAGTTTGCCCGGCACGTCGACGTGCAGGACAACTCGAACTTCGTCGATATCGTCGGCACCGGCGGCGACGGTGCGCACACGTTCAACATTTCCACCGCGACGATGTTCGTGTCGGCCGCGGCGGGCGCGAAAGTCGCGAAGCACGGCAATCGCGGCGTGTCGAGCAAGTCCGGCAGCGCGGACGTGCTTGAAGCGCTCGGCGTCAACATCGATCTGCAACCGGAACAGGTCGCGGCATCGATCGCGGAAACGGGCATGGGCTTCATGTTCGCGCCGAACCATCATCCGGCCATGAAAAACGTCGCGCCGGTACGCCGTGAACTCGGCGTGCGCACGATCTTCAACATCCTCGGGCCGCTCACCAATCCGGCCGGCGCGCCGAATCAGCTGATGGGCGTGTTCCACCCCGACCTCGTCGGCATTCAGGTGCGCGTGATGCAGCGCCTCGGCGCGAAGCACGTGCTCGTCGTGTACGGCATGGACGGCATGGACGAGGTGTCGCTCGGCGGAGCCACGCTGGTCGGCGAGTTGCGCGACGGCGAGATCCGCGAGTACGAGATCCATCCGGAAGACTTCGGCATGCAGATGGTGTCGAACCGTACGCTCAAAGTCGCCAACGCAGGGGAGTCCAAGGTCATGCTGCTCGACGCGCTCGACAACAAGCCCGGCGTCGCGCGCGAAATCGTCACGCTGAATGCCGGCACGGCACTCTATTCGGCGAACGTCGCGCCCACGATCGCGGACGGCATCGTGCTCGCGCGCGAAGCGATCGCAAGCGGCAAGGCGCGCGCGAAGGTCGACGAACTGGTGCGCTTCACCCAGCAATTCAAGCAGTAATCACGTAGCGAGAAATATATGAGCGACATCCTCGACCGCATCATCGCGGTCAAACGCGAAGAAGTCCGGGCCGCCGAACAAAGCGTGCCGCTCGAAGAACTGCGGCTCGAAGCGTCGTCGCGCGATCTGCGCGACTTCGTCGGCGCATTGCGCGCCAAGCACGCGGCGGGGCTCGCCGCGGTGATCTCCGAAGTGAAGAAGGCGAGCCCGTCCAAGGGCGTGCTGCGCGAGCACTTCGTACCGGCCGACATCGCGCGTTCGTACGAGAAGCACGGTGCGGCGTGTCTGTCCGTGCTGACCGACGTGCAGTTCTTCCAGGGCAGCGTCGCTTATCTGCAGCAAGCGCGCGCCGCGTGCCAGCTGCCGGTGATCCGCAAGGACTTCATCGTCGATCCGTATCAGGTCGTCGAAGCACGTGCGATGGGCGCCGACGCGATCCTGCTGATCGCCGCCGCGCTCGAAACCGCCGAGATGCAGGACCTCGAAGCGCTCGCGCATTCGCTCGGTCTCGCGGTGCTCGTCGAAGTGCACGACAGCGATGAACTCAAAGAAGCGCTGACGCTGAAGACGCCGCTGATCGGCATCAACAATCGCAATCTGCGCACGTTCGAGACTTCGCTCGACACGACGCTCGGTATGCTCGACGCGATTCCCGACGATCGCATCGTCGTGACCGAGTCGGGCATCCTGTCGCGCGACGACGTCGAGCGCATGCATGCGCACAACGTGCATACCTTCCTCGTCGGCGAAGCGTTCATGCGTGCGGACGAGCCGGGCGTGGAACTTGCGCGGATGTTTTTCTGAGCGCCGCATCGACGTATCGACGTCCCGGCCGCAGATAAACACTCGCAACAAGGAATCGCACGATGAGCATGGAACGCGAAATCAAGCTGGCGCTGCCTGCTTCGCAGGTGCAGGCAGCGACGCAATGGTTCGCCGCGCGCGCCGGCAAGGACGGACGCGCGATCAAGCTCGTGAACATTTACTTTGATACGCCGCAATTGACGCTGGCGTCGTCGAAGAGCGCGCTGCGTCTGCGGCAGACGCCGGACGGCTGGCTGCAGACCTTCAAGACGGTGGGCACGGCGACCAACGGCTTGCATCGCCGGCACGAATGGGAAATGCCGGTCGGGGGCGCGAAGCTCGAAATCGAATCGTTGCTGAGCGCGTGCGACGAACCCGCCGCCGCGGACGCTCTGAAACAGGCCGCGCCCGCGCTGATTGAACTGTTCCATACGAATTTCACGCGTACGCTATGGCTGCTCGACACCGACGGTGCTCAGATCGAGGCGGCGATCGATCAGGGCGACGTGCTCGCTGAAGTCGAAGATGAAGCCCGCCGCGCGCCGATCTCGGAGATCGAGCTCGAACTGAAGTCGGGCGACGAAGCGGCGCTTCACACGCTCGCCGCCGAACTCGGCAAACGGATTGCCGGCCTCGCGCCGGACGACATCAGCAAGGCGCAGCGCGGCTATCTGTTGCGCGCGGGTTGAGCGCGGGTTGAGCGTGGGATGGGCGAGGTTTGGCGGAAACCCGCGGCGCCGTATAAGCTCGCGCCGCGCAACTTGAGCTAGTCCACGTTTGCTGCGACACTTCCCCGCCATGACCTCCGCTTCCCGTACCCGCTCCAGTTCGCCGCAGGCATCGTTGTTCGACGACGCCGCGGCAGCCCCCGCCGCTGCGCCCGCCACGGCCCCGGCCGATTCGACCACCGCCCCGCCCACGCTCGAAGCCCAATTCGCGGCGCTGCCCGCGGCCTGGCGTGCGCATTTGAAACCCTTCACCGACAGCGACACCTACGCGCCGCTGTGCCGCTTCGTCGACGGCGAGCGTGCCGCCGGCAAAACCGTCTACCCGGCCGACGTGTTCCGCGCGTTGCGCCTGACGAGCCCCGACGAAGTCAAAGTCGTGATCCTCGGCCAGGATCCCTACCACGGCGAAGACCGCGGCACGCCGCAGGCGCACGGTCTCGCGTTTTCGGTCGCGCCGCACGTGCGGCCGCCGCCGTCGCTGCGCAACATCTTCAAGGAAATTGCCGCGAGTCTCGGTCACGAGACGCCGCAGCACGGTTGCCTCGACAGCTGGGCCAAACAGGGCGTGCTGCTGCTGAACACGGTGCTGACCGTCGAGCGCGACAGCGCCGCGAGCCACGCGAAACGCGGCTGGGAAAAATGCACGGACACGCTGATCCACGAACTCGCGACGCGGCATCAGAACCTCGTGTTCATGCTGTGGGGCGCGCATGCGCAGGCGAAGCGCGCGCTGCTCGGCGGCACGTCGCACTATGTGCTGGAGGCGCCGCATCCGTCGCCGCTGTCCGCGCATCGCGGCTTTCTCGGTTGCGGGCATTTCGCGAAGGCGAACGAATATCTGCTGGAGCACGGCCGCCAGCCGATCGACTGGCGTCTGCCGGATGACGCGCAAATGCTTGCGTGACAACGTCGCCGTCGGAAAACCGCGAAACAGAACAAAAACGCCACGATGGGCGAACCCATTCGTGGCGTTTTTTCGTTTCACGCCCTTGCGCCGCCTCGAAGCGGCGCAACGCGGGAGGACGAACCCGCTTAAACCGCGGCGATCGCTTCGCGCGCCGAGCTGAGCGCGGCGTCCGCGGCGTCCGGGCCCATGTTCAGGCCTTCGGCGTAGATGAAGTTTACGTCGGTCATGCCGAGGAAACCGAGGAAGCTCTTCAGGTACGGCGTCTGGCTATCGTTCGGCGTGCCGAGATACTTGCCACCGCGTGCCGACACGACGTGGACCTTCTTGCCCGTCACGAGGCCTTCCGGACCATTCGCGGTGTAGCGGAACGTGATGCCCGCACGCGCGATGAAGTCGAAGTACGTCTTCAGTTGCGACGAGATGCCGAAGTTGTACATCGGCGCGCCGATCACGATGACGTCGGCGGCTTGCAGTTCGGCGATCAGCGCTTCGCTGCGCGCGGCGATCGCGGCTTGTTCCGGCGTGCGCTGCTCGGCCGGCGTGAAAAACGCGCCGAGCACGGCGTCGTCGAGGTGCGGCAACGGTTCGGCTTGCAGGTTACGGACGACGACTTGCGCGCCCGGGTTCGACTGTTGCAGCTTTTCGGTCAGCTCGTTGACGAGAAGCGTCGAATTCGCGCCTTGCGAACGGGCTGCCGAGTTGATTTGCAGGATCGTGGTCATGGTTGACTCCAGTAGGGGGCGCGCTGTGTTGCGCGAGTGGAGCCATTGTGTTTTTTTACCGGCCGGCGAAAAAGCCGTCCGGCAGCGACGGATTGTTGCATGGGTAGAACAATCCCCCGCCCTCCTCCGTCGATTGACGACGGGACGGGCGACGATGGGTGGGCCGCCCGATGCGGCCCACCGCCGCGCCGATTACTTCGCCAGCCAGCGCTCGCGGGCTTTGCGCTCGGCGGGACGTTGATCGCTGACCGCGAGCTTGTAGCGCGCCACTTCGGGACCGTCGAGCTTCACCTGCATGACGCGCAACTCGTCGCGGCGGAACGCGTGCACCTCGACCTTCGCGCCCGGCTGGTAGCGCGTCAACAGAGCATCGATATTCCCACCGGTCACGCGCAGGCCATCGAGCGCGATCAGCACATCGCCGGCGGACAGGCCCGCCTTCTGCGCGGCGCTGCCTTCGTGCACGGTCGCGAGCGCACAATCCGCGCCGCCGCGCAGCCGCACGCCGAGCGACGGCTTGCCGTTTTTGTCGAGGTCCGGCGCGAGCGTCACGCCGAACGGCGCGAGCAGCGTATCGAGCGCCAGATCGCGCGTGCCGCGCACGCCCTCGGCGAACAGTTCGGCCAGTTGCGCGCCGCTCGCTTCCGCGAAAATCGCCTCGATCTCGCCTTCGTCGACGCCGACCGGCTTGCCGCGATAAAAATCACGGCCAAAACGCTTCCACAGCAGACGCATCACGTCGTCGAGCGACTTCTGGTTGTCGGTCTGCGCGCGGATCGTCAGGTCGAAGGCAAGCGCGATCAGCGAGCCCTTCGTGTAATAGCTGACGATCGCGTTCGGCGCGTTCTCGTCCTGCCGGTAGTACTTGACCCACGCGTCGAACGAGCTTTCGGCGACGCTCTGCTTCAGCCGCCCGCTGCCGCGCTGCACGCCGCCGATCACCTTGCCGAGCAGCCCGAAATAGTCGTCCTGCGAGATCACGCCGCTGCGTACGAGGATCAGGTCGTCGTAATACGACGTGAAGCCTTCGAACAGCCACAACAGCGACGTGTAGTTCTCGACACTGAGGTCATATGGCGCGAACACGGCCGGCTTGATCCGCTTCACATTCCACGTGTGGAAATATTCATGGCTGCACAGACCGAGATAGGTCCGGTAGCCCTCGCTCATCGCGTCGCGGCCCTGCACCGGCAGATCGGTGCGATTGCAGATCAGCGCGGTCGACGCGCGATGCTCGAGGCCGCCGTAACCGTCGGTGACGGCCTGCGTCATGAACACGTAGCGCTCGACCGGCGCCTGCTTCGACTTCGGTTCGAACAACGCGATCTGCGCCTCGCAGATGCGCTTGAGGTCCTTGCACAATCGCTCCATGTCGAGTCCGATCACGCGACCGGCAATCACGACGTCGTGCAGCACGCCGTGCGCCTTGAACGTCGCGAGCGCGAATTCGCCGAGCGTCACAGGATGGTCGACCAGCTCGTCGTAGTTCTGCGCGCGGTACTCGCCGAAGCCGTAGCGCTTTGTGCCGCGCGCTTCCGGCAACGCGGTCGCGACGCGCCAGTCGCGATACTCGGCGCCCTGCGGCTTCTGGATATCGACCACGCACTGCGCGTCTTCGTGGCCGAGCGGCGACAGGAACACGCTCGTGCCATTGAAAAAGCCGATGGTGTCGTCCAGATGCGCGGCGCGCACCGACATGTCCCATGCGTACACCTCGTAGCGCAGCGTCAAGGCGCCCTTGACCGGCGCCGCTTGCCACGTGTGCTTGTCGATCTTCTCGACGCGCACCTTGCGGCCAGCGTCGTTGACCGCGCGCAGCGTGACGATGTTGCGCGCGAACTCGCGCACCATGTAGCTGCCCGGAATCCATACCGGCAGCATGAAACGCTGGCCGGCCGGATCAGGATCGGCGACGGTCACGGTAACTTCGAACAGGTGGGCGGCGGGATTATTCGGAACGATGGTGTAGCGGATCGGCTTCATCGGCGGCGCTTGGGAGTGTCAGGAGAGTGAGGCGAAGAAGTTCGGGACTCGATGCGAAAGGAGGCGCTGCGTGCGCCTCCTTTCGTTTGAACGTTGCATCTGTTGCGCGCCCGGGGCGTGCGTGGCGCTGCGTGCAGCGCGCTGTTCAGTGCACGGCCGACAGTTCCTTGTCGAGCCGGTCGGCCGGCACCGCGCCGGGCAGACGGCGGCCGTCGGCGAGGAACACCGTCGGCGTGCCCTCGACGTTCATCGAACGGCCGAGCGCGAGGTTCTTGTCGATCGCGCCGGTGTCGCAGGTGGCCGCGGCGGTCGGCGCCTGACGATCCTGCATCCACGATTCCCAGGCCTTCGCGCGATCGGCCGAGCACCAGATTGACTTCGACTTGGCCGTTGAATCCGGCGACAGCACCGGGTACAGGAACGTGTAGACCGTCACGTTGTCGATCGACAGCAGCGTTTTTTCGAGCTGCTTGCAGTACGGACAGTTCGGATCGGAGAACACCGCGATCTTGCGCGCGCCGTTGCCGCGCACCACCTTCACCGCGTTGCCGAACGGCAGGCTCGCGAAGTCGATGCGGTTGGTTTCCGACAAGCGAGCCTCGGTCAGATTCTTGCGCGTCTTCGAGTCCACCATGTCGCCGAGCATCAGGTAATCGCCGCTCGCATCGCTGTAGACGATCTGCGTGCCGAGGTTCACTTCGTACAGGCCCGCGATCGGCGACTTCGACACGCTCTTGATCGTCACGTCGGACAGACGCGATTGCAGCGTGGCTTTGAGCTTGTCGGTGGTCTGGTCGGCCTGCGCCGAGCAGCCGAGCGTGGCGGCAGCAATCGCGAGCGCGGCGGCGGCGATGCGAAAGGTCTTTTTCATGCTGGAGTCCTGGGTCAGTCGCGCAGCGTGCGCGTTTATTACGTTCCGGCCGCGCGTTTCGGCCCGCCTATCGGTTCAATCAGGCTCGATCAGGTTGATCGGGATCGGATTAGGGGCGGATCGCAGCGCGTCGATCCGATCATGATACCTGTCCCGGGCGCCCGTGGCCGGCCATCGGCTATCCGCGCGGCGCCTCCTCGAGGTTTACCCCAGCGCGGCCGACACCAGCCAGCGCTTGATGAACGGCTGCCCACCGACGAACGCCATGCCGGTATTGCGCACGGCGCGCGCGAGCGGACCGGGCACCGAGAACAGTTTCTGCAGGCCGTCGGTGGCGATCATCAGCGCGCGGATGTCTTCGCGACGCGCACGTTCATAGCGACGCAGCAGCACCATGTCGCCAAGATCGCGGAACGACTCCTTGTTGCCGATCGTGCCCGCGAGCGCGGCGACGTCGCGCAAGCCAAGGTTCATGCCCTGCCCAGCCAGTGGGTGGATCAGATGCGCGGCATCGCCGACCAGCGCGACGCGCGGCGCGACGAGCCGGTCCACGGTCTGCAACGCGAGCGGAAAGCCCTGCGCGGGCGTCACGCAGTCGAGCGCGCCGAACTGTTCACCGCTCACGTGCTCGACTTCGGCGGCGAGCCGCTCGGGATCGAGCGCGAGCAACTGCTCGGCGTGTTCGGTGCGGGCCGACCAGACCAGCGACACGTGGCCGTCCGGCATCGGCAGCAACGCGATGATCTCGCCGTCGCGGAACCACTGATACGCGGTTTCACCGTGCGGCTTCGCGGCCTTGAAATTGGCGACCACGCCGGTCTGCCGGTAGTCGCGGCGCACCATCTTCGAGCCGATCTGCGCGCGCACCCACGAGTGCGCGCCGTCCGCGCCGACCACCAGGTCCGCTCCGAGCACGCTGCCGTTCGCGAGGCCGACGCTCGCGCTGTCGACGGAGAAATCGAGCGCCTGTGCGCGCGTGTCGATCCACGTGAGGTTCGGCTGGAAGCGCAGGGCGGCATCGAGCGCGCGTTCGATCACCGACGACTCGACGATCCACGCAAGCTGCGGCACCGATGCCTGAAACGCGGAGAAATGCAGCTCGGCATGCGCGTCGCCGTAGACGCGCATGTCGTAGACGGGACCGAGCCTTGTGTGATCGAGCGCCTGCCAGACCCGCAGCCGTTCGAGCAACGCCTGCGAACTCGACGACAACGCATAGACGCGCGAGTCGAAGACGGCACCGGCGGGCAGCGCCGCGCAAGGCTGCGCGAGCAGTGCAACGCGCAGTCCGCCTTGCGTGAGCGCGAGCGCCGCGGTCTTGCCGACGAGCCCGCCGCCGATCACGACGGCATCAAAGGTCTGGTGGTGTGCGTTCATGCGCGCATTATAGCCGCGGGGGGTGCGGGGGACGGATCGACGGGCGCGGCATTTGGGCTCTGTGCGCGGGGCCTCGCGGGCCCGCGCCGGACATCGTGTTGGGTCGCAGCGCGAGGTTGTCGGCGGGACTGCGCGGCTCTGACGCCGGCCGCTGGCGCGACCCGCGCTTCAGGCGTTGGCGGTCACGCGCATTTGCGTGCCGTGCGGGTGGGCGCGCGGCCGCGATGCGTCGTGCTAATGCGCCGCGGCGCTCGCCGCGAGCGCCGCGTTCGCCTCGCGCATGCGCATGAAATCGCGATCGGAAGAAAGGATGCGCCACGCGGCCGCTTCGAGCTCGGCCTTGCGATCGCGCTGATCGCCACGCACCGCGCAATCGGGGAACACGCGGTCGAACACGTGCCACAGCGAGTCGGAATCGTTCTTGTCAGCGAACCGCGCGATGTCGGCGCGATCTTCGCGCGACAGATGGACAGTCAGGCAATCGATCGTCTGACGGTCCGTGGTGGCCTGTGCTTCGTCGAAATTCGGCGCGACCCATGTCGCAACAACGCCCACCACGATCGCGGCGACGACGCCGACTCCGACCCATTTGATGATTCGCACGCTGTTCCCCCGGAAATTGAGCTCTGCCGGCTCTGAACTGACGATTCTACCGTGGCTTTGCGCAAATCCGCCGGCCGGTACGCGCGGGCGAACGGGTTACAATTGCGCTTTCCGTGAAAACTCGCACCCAATCGTCGAGCCAACGCCCCGATTCGGTGACGTGTCCGCTCCGCTGAGCCTGCCGCGCCCCACCCTACGCGAAGGCTTGCCGAATCCGCGCGCAGCGTCGAGCGCATCACGCAACCTACTGATTCACTGAAGGATTTCCATGAGCCTCCAATGCGGCATCGTCGGCTTGCCTAACGTCGGCAAGTCCACCCTCTTCAACGCGCTGACCAAGGCGGGCATCGCCGCCGAAAACTATCCGTTCTGCACGATCGAGCCGAACGTCGGCATCGTCGAGGTGCCGGACGCGCGTCTGAAGGCGCTCGCCGAAATCGTCAAGCCGGAGCGCATCCTGCCGGCCGTGGTCGAGTTCGTCGACATCGCCGGTCTGGTCGCCGGCGCGAGCAAGGGCGAAGGCCTCGGCAACCAGTTCCTCGCGAACATCCGCGAAACCGACGCGATCACGCACGTCGTGCGCTGCTTCGAGGACGAGAACGTGATTCACGTTGCCAACAAGGTCGATCCGCTGTCGGACATCGAGGTGATCAACACCGAACTCGCGCTTGCCGACCTCGCCACCGTCGAGAAGGCGCTCGCGCGCTATTCCAAGGCGGCCAAGTCGGGCAACGATAAGGAAGCTGCGAAGAACGTCGCCGTGCTGGAGAAGGTCCGCGCGCAACTCGACCAGGCAAAGCCGGTCCGCGCGCTCGAACTGACCGATGAAGAAAAGGCCACGCTCAAGCCGTTCTGCCTGATTACCGCGAAGCCGACCATGTACGTCGCCAACGTGAAGGAAGACGGCTTCGAGAACAATCCGCACCTCGACGCGGTCACGAAGTTCGCTGCCGCTGAAGGCGCGCCGGTCGTGGCCGTGTGCGCGGCGATCGAAGCGGAAATCGCCGACCTCGACGAAGCCGACATGGAAGTGTTCCTCGCCGACATGGGCATGCACGAGCCGGGGCTGAACCGCGTGATCCGCGCGGGCTTCAAGCTGCTCGGCTTGCATACCTACTTCACCGCCGGCGTGAAGGAAGTGCGCGCATGGACTATCCACATCGGCGACACGGCGCCCAAGGCGGCCGGCGCAATCCACACCGACTTCGAGCGCGGCTTCATCCGCGCGCAGACGATCGGCTTCGACGACTACATCACCTACAAGGGCGAACAAGGCGCGAAGGAAGCCGGCAAGATGCGCGCGGAAGGCAAGGAGTACGTCGTACACGATGGCGACGTGATGAACTTCCTGTTCAACGTGTAAGCGCGAAACGTCCTCCGCCTGCGCTCAGCAAAGCCCGCTTCTTGCGGGCTTTTTTATTGCAGTCGCCTGTATGTAGCGGAGCGCCGCGGATCTCGTCCGGCCGCCGCTTTATTTCCTTTCCGTGACAGCCAATGCTAAATTTCGGCTTCCGGCACGCCACCACCCATGACGCGCGCCGCCCGGCATCCGACGCCGGAATGTCATCGAACACAAATAGAATCGCGCGATTCGCGTCCGCGCCCTTCCGAACAGGAGATAAATCGATGAATTACAAGCCGCTGTTCCGATCACTATCCGTCGCCGCCGTATTGAGCATCGGCGTCAGCCAGGCGGCCCACGCCGCGACCGAGATCCAGTTCTGGCATGCGATGGAAGCCGCACTGGGCGAACGCCTGAACGACATCGCGAACGACTTCAACAAATCGCAGAGCGACTACAAGATCGTGCCCGTGTTCAAGGGCACTTACGACCAGACCCTCGCCGCCGGCATCGCCGCCTATCGCAGCGGCAACGCGCCGGCGATCCTGCAGGTCTACGAGGTCGGCACCGCGACGATGATGCAGGCGAAGAAAGCCATCGTCCCGGTCACCGAGGTATTCAAGGACGCGGGCGTGCCGCTCGATCAGAAAGCCTTCGTGCCGACCATCGCCAGCTACTACAGCGACTCGAAGACCGGCGAACTGATCTCGATGCCGTTCAACAGCTCGACGCCGGTGCTGTACTACAACAAGGATGCGTTCAAGAAGGCCGGCCTCGATCCGAACCAGCCGCCCAAGACCTGGGCCGAGCTGCACGTCGACGCGCAGAAGCTGAAGGCCTCCGGCATGTCGTGCGGCTACTCGTCGGGCTGGCAGAGCTGGATTCAGCTGGAGAACTACAGCGCGTGGCATGCGGCGCCGTTCGCGTCGCGTAACAACGGCTTCGACGGCATGGACGCACAGCTCGAATTCAACAAGCCGCTGCAGGTCGCGCACATCCAGTTTCTGCAGAGCATGGTGAAGGACGGCACCTTCACCTATGTCGGCCGCAAGGACGAGGCGATGTCGAAGTTCTATAGCGGCGACTGCGGCATCATCACGAACTCGTCGGGCTCGCTCGCGACGATCAAGAAATACGCGAAGTTCACTTTCGGCACCGGCATGATGCCGTACGACGACAGCGTGAAGGGCGCGCCGCAGAACGCCATCATCGGCGGGGCGAGCCTGTGGGTGCTGTCGGGCAAGGACCCGGCCGTCTACAAGGGCGTCGCGAAGTTCCTCGCGTATCTGGCCACGCCGCCGGTCGCCGCGAAGTGGCATCAGGACACCGGCTATCTGCCGATTACGACCGCCGCATATGATCTGACGCGCCAGCAGGGCTTCTACGAGAAGAACCCGGGCACCGAGACCGCGATCCGCCAGATGCTGAACAAGCCGCCGCTGCCGTTCACGAAGGGCCTGCGTCTGGGCAACATGCCGCAGATCCGCACCGTGATCGACGAAGAACTCGAGCAGGTGTGGGCGGACAAGAAGACGCCGCAACAGGCGCTCGACTCGTCCGTCGCGCGCGGCGACGACCTGCTGCGCCGTTTCGAAAAGGCCGGTAACTAAGCATCGCCTGCCAGCTGGGTTCCGACGCTCCCGCGCCGGAACCCGAGGTCGTTGCATCACACCCTGGAAATCCAGATGGAAAAGCGCTCCTACTTCGGCACCAGCACGCTGCCCTACCTGCTAGTCGCGCCGCAGTTGCTCATCACGCTGGTGTTCTTCCTGTGGCCGGCCGGGGTCGCGCTCTGGCAATCGACGCAAAGCCAGGACGCGTTCGGCACCTCGAGCCAGTTCGTCGGACTGACGAACTTCAAGCAGCTGTTCGCCGATCCGCTGTATCTGGCGTCGTTCAACACGACGATCGTGTTCTGCACGCTCGTCACCGTGTCGGGTCTCGTGATCTCGCTGCTGCTCGCGGTCTGCGCGGATCGCGTGACGCGCGGCGCGAAGGCCTATCAAACGCTGCTGATCTGGCCGTACGCGGTCGCCCCCGCGATCGCCGCGGTGCTGTGGTCGTTCCTGTTCAACCCGAGCATCGGCCTCGTCACGTATGCGCTCGCGAAATACGGCATCGTGTGGAATCACGCGCTGAACCCGGGTCAGGCGATGTTCCTCGTGGTGCTCGCGTCGGTCTGGCAGCAGATCAGCTATAACTTCCTGTTCTTCTACGCGGGCCTGCAGGCGATTCCGCGCTCGCTGATCGAAGCGGCCGCGATCGACGGCGCCGGTCCGGTGCGCCGCTTTTTCGGCATCGCGTTGCCGCTGTTGTCGCCGACCACGTTCTTCCTGCTGGTGATCAACATCACCTACGCGTTCTTCGACACCTTCCCGGTGATCGACGCGGCGACCGGCGGCGGCCCCGGCCAGGCCACCCGCACGCTGATCTACAAGATCTTCGCCGAAGGCTTCCAGGGACTCGACATCGGCAGCTCGGGCGCGCAGTCGGTCGTGCTGATGATCATCGTCGTGGCGCTGACCGTCGTGCAATTCCGCTTCATCGAACGCAGGGTTCAATACTCATGATCGAGAACCGACGCGGGTTCGACCTGTTCTGTCACGCGGTGCTGATCGTCGGCGTCGCGCTGGTGGTGTTTCCGGTGTACGTCGCGTTCTGCGCGGCGACGATGAGTGAGCATGAAGTGTTCACCGTGCCGCTGTCGCTCGTGCCGAGCACGCATCTGTTCGAGAACATCGCGACGATCTGGACGCACGGCACCGGCAATGCGGCGGCGCCGTTCAATCGCATGCTGTTCAACAGCCTCGTGATGGCGCTGGTGATCGCGATCGGCAAGATCGCCGTGTCGATGATCTCCGCGTACGCGATCGTCTACTTCCGCTTTCCGTTTCGCACTGCCGCTTTCTGGCTGATTTTCATCACGCTGATGCTGCCGGTCGAAGTGCGGATCTTCCCGACCGTGCAGGTCGTGTCGTCGATGCATCTGAGCAATACGTACACCGGTTTGACGTTGCCGCTGATCGCGTCGGCGACCGCGACGTTCCTGTTCCGCCAGTTCTTCAAGACGTTGCCGGACGAACTGATGGAAGCCGCGCGCATCGACGGCGCGGGCGCGCTGCGCTTCTTCTGGGACGTCGTGCTGCCGCTGTCGCGCACCACGATGGCGGCGCTCTTCGTGATCACCTTCATCTACGGCTGGAACCAGTATCTGTGGCCGATCCTGATCACGAGCCAGCAGTCGCTGACCACCGCGGTGATCGGCATCAAGGGGATGATCGCCTCGGGCGATACCGCGACCGAATGGCATCTGGTGATGACGGCCACGCTGCTCGCGATGCTGCCGCCGCTCGTCGTCGTGCTGACGATGCAGCGCTGGTTCGTGCGCGGCCTCGTCGATACGGAAAAATGATCCGGTATGGCGGACTGCGACAAGTACTCAAAATCAAAGGCTAGAACGGCATGGCTGCACTGACTCTGCAAAGCGTTAAGAAAACCTACGACGGCAAACAGTTCGTGTTGCACGGCATTGACGTCGACGTGGCCGACGGCGAATTCGTCGTAATGGTCGGGCCGTCCGGCTGCGGCAAATCGACGTTGCTGCGGATGGTGGCCGGGCTCGAACGTATCTCCGACGGCAGCATTTCGATCGCCGGCAAGGTCGTCAACGAGCTGGAGCCGAAAGATCGCAACATCGCGATGGTGTTCCAGAACTATGCGCTGTATCCGCATATGAGCGTGGCCGAGAACATGGGCTACGCGCTGAAAATCGCGGGCGTCGATCGCGCGCAGATCGCGAAGCGCGTCGAAGCCGCCGCGCAGATTCTCGAACTTGGCGCGCTGCTGCAGCGCAAGCCGCGCGAGCTGTCGGGCGGGCAGCGCCAGCGCGTTGCGATGGGTCGCGCGATCGTGCGCGAGCCGGCGGTGTTTCTATTCGACGAGCCGCTGTCGAATCTCGACGCGCGTCTGCGGGTGCAGATGCGCCTCGAAATCCAGCGCCTGCATGCGCGCCTGAAGACCACGAGCCTGTACGTCACGCACGATCAGATCGAAGCGATGACGCTGGCGCAGCGTGTGATCGTGATGAACAAGGGCCACGCTGAGCAGATCGGCGCGCCGACCGAAGTCTACGAGCGGCCGGCCACGGTGTTCGTTGCGAGCTTCATCGGCTCGCCGGGGATGAATCTGCTCGACGGTCGCATATCCGACGACGGCTCGAGCTTCGACGTCGCCGGCAACGGCCCGAAGCTGCCGCTCGCGGGCGTGCCGTCGATCGGCCGCGAAGTCGCGACGGGCCGCGAATGGACGCTCGGCATTCGCCCCGAGCATCTGAGCCCGGGCACGGCCAACGCACCGCAGGCGACGCTGAGCGTCGATTCCTGCGAGATTCTCGGTGCGGACAATCTCGCGCACGGCCGCTGGGGCAAGCACGACGTAACCGCGCGGCTGCCGCACGCGCATCGTCCGGCGGCCGGCGAGGCGCTGCAGGTCGTGCTGCCCGCGCAGCATCTGCACTTCTTCGACCCGGCGACGGGACGGCGCGCAAACTGAGGCGGCTTCGAGCGGCTCGCGCCGGAGCTCGAACAACAACGAACGACAACGCGGCGCCACGCTTCGGGGAGCCTGTGACGAGCCTGGCCCTCAGGACCTTGTGCCCATCCGCGGTCATCGCCGCGGCGCTGCTGTTGGGCGCTGCGGAGGCATTCGCCTACGTCGCGCCGGGCACGAACCCTGACGAATCGAACCTCGGTAACCACAACACGTACACGAACCGCGACGGCAACACCGTGCATGCGCCGGCCCATTCGTTAGCGGGCAAGGTCCCCGAAGGCGCGAGCGCGCTCTGCCGCGATGGCAGCTACAGCTTCAGCCGGCATCACAGCGGCACCTGCTCGCGACACGGCGGCGTCGCGCAATGGCTCTGAGGAGCGGCGAGAAGGTGCGCGAGATGGCGCGCGACCGGGCCCGCCGCCGGGGCCTCCCCTGCCGCCCGGCCGCCGCCGCGAAGTACAATGCCACCTGAACCACATGCCGCGCGCGGCAGCGTCGTCGAATCCGACGCCGCGCCGGCCGGCGCCGGGTGTTCCGCCCGGCGCTCACACCGATTACCCATTCACCCCCGACTGCCCGCCCGGATGCGGCCGGCGTCGTCAACGTCTACTGCAAGCAAATGGCCCAATACGTTTTCACCATGAACCGGGTCGGCAAAATCGTGCCGCCCAAGCGCCAGATCCTCAAAGACATTTCGCTATCGTTCTTCCCCGGCGCGAAGATCGGCCTGCTCGGCCTGAACGGCTCGGGCAAGTCGACGCTGATCCGCATCATGGCCGGTGTGGACACGGAGATCGAAGGCGAAGCGACGCCGATGCCGAACCTGAACATCGGTTATCTGCCGCAGGAGCCGCAGCTCGATCCGCAGAAAACCGTACGTGAAGCGGTCGAGGAAGGCCTCGGCGACGTGTTCAACGCGCAGAAGAAGCTCGACGAAATCTACGCGGCCTACGCCGAGCCGGACGCCGACTTCGACGCACTGGCCGCCGAGCAGGCGAAGTACGAAGCGATCCTCGCCGCGACCGACGGCAGCGCCGAGCAGCAGATCGAAATCGCCGCCGACGCGCTGCGCCTGCCCGCGTGGGACGCGAAGATCGAGCATCTGTCAGGCGGTGAAAAGCGCCGCGTGGCGCTGTGCAAGCTGCTGCTGCAAAAGCCCGACATGCTGCTGCTCGACGAACCGACCAACCACCTCGACGCGGAATCGGTCGAATGGCTCGAGCAGTTCCTGACGCGCTTCCCGGGCACCGTGGTCGCCGTCACGCACGATCGCTACTTCCTCGACAACGCCGCCGAGTGGATTCTCGAACTCGACCGCGGCCACGGCATTCCGTGGAAGGGCAACTACAGCAGCTGGCTCGATCAGAAGGAAGAGCGGCTGAAGCAGGAAGAGTCGTCGGAATCGGCCCGCCAGAAGGCGATCAAGAAGGAACTCGAGTGGGTGCGCCAGAACCCGAAGGGCCGCCAGGCGAAGTCGAAGGCGCGTATCGCCCGCTTCGAGGAACTGAACAGCCAGGACTACCAGAAGCGCAACGAAACCCAGGAAATCTTCATTCCGGTCGGCGACCGCCTCGGCAATGAAGTGATCGAGTTCAAGAACGTCAGCAAGTCGTACGGCGATCGTCTGCTGCTCGATAACGTCAGCTTCAAGATTCCGGCGGGCGCGATCGTCGGCATCATCGGTCCGAACGGCGCCGGCAAGTCCACGCTGTTCCGCATGCTGACCGACCGCGAACAACCCGATTCGGGCGAAATCGTGAAGGGCCCGACCGTCAAGCTCGCTTACGTGGACCAGAGCCGCGAAGCGCTCGCAGGCACCAAGACTGTGTTCGAGGAAATCTCGGGTGGGGCGGACGTGCTGACGGTCGGCAAGTACGAAACGCCGTCGCGGGCCTATATCGGCCGCTTCAACTTCAAGGGCGGCGACCAGCAGAAGATCGTCGGCAATCTGTCCGGCGGCGAGCGCGGTCGTCTGCATCTGGCGAAGACGCTGATCGCGGGCGGCAACGTGCTGCTCCTCGACGAACCGTCGAACGACCTCGACGTCGAAACGCTGCGCGCGCTCGAAGACGCGCTGCTCGAATTCGCCGGCTCGGTGCTCGTGATCTCGCACGATCGCTGGTTCCTCGACCGCATCGCGACGCATATCCTCGCGTTCGAAGGCGACTCGCAAGTTACGTTCTTCGACGGCAACTACCAGGAATACGAAGCGGACAAGCGCGCGCGTCTCGGCGAGGAAGGCGCGCGGCCGAAGCGTCTGCGCTACAAGCCGATCTCGCGTTAAGAGGCGATATGCGACGCCCCGTCCGGCGCAATGCCGGACGGGCCGCGAGGCACGTGCGTTGCTACCTGCTAGATGGCAGCGGCGCGAGTGAAAGTTCCGCGCACGCCACGCGACAGGAGGCAGGCATGGCGATGTCGAAGGGCAGGCGCTGGATCGTCGTCGTGGGAGCAACGCTTGTGGCGTTGATCGTGATCGCGATCGGCGCGATGCAATTCGCGCAACGGGAAGTCAAGAATCGCGTCAGCGCGGCGCTCGGGCCGCTCGGCAGCGCCGACAGCATCGAAGTCGGCCTCACCTCGGTACACCTCACTCACGTCGTGCTGAAAGCGCCGCCCGGCTGGCCGGCGGGCGAACCGCTACGCGCCGACGAAATCACCATCACCCCCGACGTTCGCGATCTGATCGCGCGCCGCATGCATATTCGCGAGGTCGTCGTGCGCGGCTTCGACATGGCCGTGTTACGCACGAGAGACGGCTCGCTCAACCTGTTGCCGAACCTGCGCGAATCTCTGAACCGCGACGATCAGCCAGGCGGCGCCGGCACGGCGCCGTCGATCCCGCGCGAAAAGCAGGTCGACCACATCCGCTTCGAGCAAGGCAACTTCCATTTCTACGACATGACCGTCGGGCCGCCGGCGTTCAAGGTCACGGTCAGCAACGCCAACGCGAGCGTCGACAATCTGCATCTGCCATTGCTCGCCGAGCCGACCAACGTCAGCGTTCGCGGCACGCTGAAGGGGCCGGCGCATATCGGCACCGTGACTTTCGACGGCTGGATCAAGATCGCCAGCCGCGATTCGCAGACGACGAGCGCGCTGACCGGTGTCGATATCGCGATGCTCGATCCGTATCTGCTGAAGAAGGCCGGGACGCGCGCACAGGTGACGGGCGGTACCGTCGATCTGACGATCGAATCGACGGTACGCAACTATCACCTGCACGCGCCGGGCACGGTGACGGTCCACAATCTGCAACTCGCCGAATCCGACAATCCGCTCGAGACGTTCATGTCGATTCCGACCCGCGCCGCCGTCGCCGCGCTGAAGACGCATAACGGCGACATTACGCTGCACTTCGTACTCGACGGCGATCTGCGCGATCCGAAGTTCTCGGTGCGCGAAGGGATCCTTACGCGCATCGGCGCGGGGTTTGCTCAGGCGCTCGGGGTCAGCGTCGAAGGTGTCGCGAAGGGCGCGGGCGAGACCGTCAAGGGTCTCGGCAATGCGTTGAAGAATCTGTTGGGACAGTAGCGGTAGCGCTCAGCTCAAACCGGCAAGCCCAATTCGCGCAACTTCGTCTCGGTTTGCGCGGCGCTCGTGTGATGCACGCCGTGCCAGCCGAGCGCCGTCGCGGCTTCGGCGTTCTTCGCGTTGTCGTCGATGAAGACGAGTTCGGCCGACTCGACGCCGGGCATCTGCAACTCGATGCGCCGGCGCATTTCGGCGAAGATCGCCGGGTCTGGCTTCACGAGCTTCACGCGCCCCGACACGACGATGTCGCGAAAGCGCCGCAGCACCGGATAGTGCTCCCATGCATACGGAAAGGTCTCGGCCGACCAGTTGGTGAGTCCGAAAAGCGGCACCTCGGCCGCTTCGAGCTTTTCCATCAGCGCGATGCCGTCATCCAGCACGCCCGCCACCATCTGGTGCCAGCGCTCGTAGAACGCGCGGATCAGCGGCTCGTGATCGGGAAACCGCGCGATCAGCTCGTCGGTGGCTTCGACGATCGGCTGGCCGCCGTCCTGGCGGATCACCCAGTCCATCGAGCAAACGTGCGTGAGGAACCAGCGGCGCTCGGCTTCGTCGGGAATCAGCTCCCTGTATAAATACTCGGGACTCCAGTCGATCAGCACACCGCCGAAATCGAACACCACTGCCTTGATCGCCATGCACGCTCCGTGTGGAAGGTTTTCGCCGTGCTCAGATTGGTTGCGTGCGCAGTTCGAGCCACGCCTTCGCGTCGCCCGTGACATGCGGCGCGAGGCGCGCGCGCACCGTCTCGTGATACGCGTTGAGCCACGCGCGCTCGTCGTCGCGCAGCAGCGACAGCTCGATGCAGCGGGTGTCGATTGGGCACAGCGTCAGCGTTTCGAACTTCAGGAAATCGCCGAATTCGGTTTTTTCGGCGGCCACGTTCAGAACGAGGTTTTCGATGCGCACGCCCCACTTGCCCGGCCGATACAGACCCGGCTCGTTCGACGTGATCATGCCCTCCTCCATCGCGGTCCACGGTTCCGCCGGCGCGTAGTGCGAAATCACCTGCGGACCTTCGTGCACGTTGAGGAAGTAGCCGACCCCGTGACCGGTGCCGTGGCCATAGTCGGCGCCCGCCTGCCAGATCGGCGCGCGCGCGATCGCATCGAGCATCGGCGAACGAACGCCGCGCGGGAATTGCGCGCGTGACAGCGCGATCATGCCCTTCAGCACGACCGTGAAATCGCGGCGCTGCTCGCTGCTCGGCGTGCCGATCGGGACGACACGGGTGATGTCGGTCGTGCCGCTCAGGTACTGGCCGCCCGAATCGATCAGCAGCAGGCCGTTGCCTTCGATCACCGCGTGCGACTCCTCGGTCGCGCGATAGTGCGGCATCGCGCCGTTCGCATTGAAGCCCGCGATCGTCGCGAAGCTCAGCGACACGAAGCCGGGACGGCGTGCGCGGGCGGCCGTCAGACGCTCGTCGATCGTCAGCTCGGTGATGCGCTCGCGGCCCAGCGCGCCTTCGAACCACGCGAAGAATTCGGCGAGCGCCGCGCCGTCCTGTTCCATCGTCGCGCGCACGTGCGCGGCGTCGGCCGCGGACTTGCACGATTTCAGGAACGTGGACGGATTGACCGCCTCGACCACCTTGACCGACGACGGCACCGCCTGCAGCGAGCCGTACGTGATGCGACGCGGATCGATCAGCAGCGTGCTGCCGGCCGGCAGCGCGGCAAGCGCGTCCGCGGCTTTCGCGTACGGCTCGACGCTGATGCCGTCGCGCCCGAGCACTTCGGCGAGCGCCGGCGACACTTTGCCGTCGGCGATAAAGAGCGACGCGCGATCCAGGCCGATCAGTGCATGCGCGACGAACACCGGGTTGTAGCTGACATCGGCGCCGCGCAGGTTCAGCAGCCATGCGAGGTCGTCGAGCGTCGAGACGAAGTGCCACTGCGCGCCTTTGTCGGCCATCGCGCGGCGCACCTGCGCGAGCTTCTCAGCGCGCGCGACGCCCGCTTGCGGCGCGGCGTGCTCGAAGACGGCGTCGGCGGGAAGCGCTGGGCGCTGCGCCCAGATCGCGTCGAACAGGTCGACGTCGGTGCGCAGCTGCACGCCGTGCGGGTTCAGCGCCGCGCTCAAGGCGCGTGCCGCCGCGACGCCGAGCACCGCGCCGTCCACACCGACGGCGCCGCCGCTCGCGACGTTCTGCGCGAGCCATTCGAAATGCGGCGTGGTCAGCTGGCCGCCGGTCATTTTCATCAACTCGACACCGGTGCCGGCGAGCTGCGCGCTGGCCTGCTCCCAGTAGCGGCTGTCGGTCCAGACGCCGGCGAAATCGGCGGTGACGATCAGCGTGCCGGCCGAGCCGGTGAAGCCCGACAGCCATTGGCGGCCTTGCCAGCGCCCGGGAAGGTACTCGGACAGGTGCGGATCCGCCGACGGCACGAGGTAAGCGGCGATGCCTTCGCGCGCCATCGCGGCGCGCAGGCTCGCGAGGCGCTCGGGAACGGAGGAGGTTTCGGGAAGTCGGGCGTTCATGGGAGTTACCTGCAAGGATTCATCGACGGATCGACCGGCGCGTTCATCGACTCTTCATCGACGCGAAAAAAGGCCGACCGTCACGGCGACGGCGATGAGCGCGACGGCGGTGCTTACCTGCCATTCGAGCATGTCGCCATCATGGAAAAGACCTGTTACGTTGCCGGCCATGCGCGCGACGCTCGCGCCGAGCACGCCGGCCACCAGTGCGGCCCACCAGCGGGCGCGGCTCGCCCGGCGCTGCGGGTGCAACCACCAGCCCGCGAGGCCGATCACGACGCCGAGCACGAGAATGCCTGGCCAACCCATCAGGCGTGGGCTCCAGACTGGGCGCTGAAACACGGCAAAATCAATTTCGGATTCGTCTCATAGGCGGAAGAAGCAGCCAAGGCTAGCATTTTTGCCTCCTTAACTATAGAAGTTCAGCACGGCGCTTTCCGCATAGCGGTTGAGTTTAGGGGCCGGGGTGTGCTTAGGCAAGTTGTAAGTCTGACGAAAACGCCTCACGCTCCGCCCGTCGCCAGGCTGACGCCGCGCCATGCGCATCGCCCTTATCGAACCTGACGTGCAACACGCCAAACTGGTCGACCGGCTCATTTTCGCCGGCGGCCATGTGTGCCACCACTTCACCACCAGCGCCATCTTCCTGCAGCGCGCCACCGACGAATTTTTCGACCTGCTGATCACCGAAAGCTGGGCCGGCGACCATTGTGCTGAAGACGTGATCCCGCGCGCCCGCTCCATTTTGCCGGGCCTACCCATCATGATGCTGATTGCGGCACCGCGCGAAGGCCAGATCGTCGCCGCGCTGCACGCCGGCGCCGACGACTGCCTGAGCAAGCCGGTGCGCGGCCCCGAAATGCTCGCGCGTGTCGAGGCGCTGCAGCGCCGCGCGGGTCTGCGGCGGCCGCCCAAACGACGGCGCGACGTGATCGGCGGCTATACGTTCGACACGGCGCATTTCGCCGTCGCCTTCGGCGATCTGACGGTCGTCCTGACGCCGAAGGAATTCCGCCTCGCTCTGCTGCTATTCAACAATCTGGCGCGACCGGTGTCGCGCGCGCATATCCTCGAAACGGTGTGGGCGCGCCGCCGCGACGTAAAGTCGCGCACCGTCGACACTCACGTGTCGCGCGTGCGCAGCAAGCTGCAGCTGCGCCCGGAGCTTGGCTACGCGCTGACGCCAGTCTATGGTTACGGTTACCAGCTCGACGCAATTCCGCCGGAGACCCTGCCGGACGCGAGCTGACGCATGCGGGGTATACGGCGTGCAGGATGTGAGAATCGTGGAAACGCTATAATATGAGGCTGAACGATAGCTCCCCCAAATGCAGCTTCTAACGATCGGAATCAACCATCACACTGCGCCTGTCGCCTTGCGCGAACGCGTGGCGTTTCCGCTCGAACAGATCAAGCCCGCTCTGGATACGTTCAAAGGCCTCTGGGTGGGCCGCATGGCCCCCAACGCACCCGAAGCGGCAATTCTGTCCACCTGCAATCGCACCGAACTTTACTGCGCGACCGACGACCTCGCCGCGCGCGAAGCCTCGGTCCAGTGGCTGTCGAAGTACCACAACCTCCCCATCGACGAACTCGCACCGCACGTCTACGCGCTGCCGCAGTCGGAAGCGGTGCGGCATGCGTTCCGCGTCGCGTCGGGGCTCGATTCGATGGTGCTGGGCGAGACGCAGATCGTCGGACAAATGAAGGACGCGGTGCGCACCGCCTCCGAAGCCGGCGCACTCGGCACCTATCTGAACCAGCTGTTCCAACGCACCTTCGCCGTTGCAAAAGAAGTGCGCAGCACCACCGAAATCGGCGCGCAGTCGGTGTCGATGGCCGCCGCCGCGGTACGCCTCGCCCAACGCATTTTCGACAAGATCGCGAACCAGCGGGTGCTGTTCATCGGTGCTGGCGAAATGATCGAGCTTTGCGCGACGCATTTCGCCGCGCAGCATCCGCGTGAACTCGTCGTCGCGAACCGCACGGCAGAGCGCGGCATGCGGCTCGCCGAGCGCTTCAACGGCCGCGCCATTCCGCTCTCCGAACTGCCCGCGCGCATGCACGAATTCGACATCATCGTGTCCTGCACGGCATCTACGTTGCCGATCATCGGTCTGGGCGCGGTCGAGCGCGCGGTCAAGGCGCGCCGTCACCGGCCGATCTTCATGGTCGACCTCGCGGTGCCGCGCGACATCGAACCCGAAGCCGGCCAGCTCGAAGACGTGTTCCTGTACACCGTCGACGACCTCGGCGCGATCGTCCGCGAAGGCAATGCGTCGCGTCAGGCGGCGGTCGCGCAGGCCGAAGCGATCATCGAAACCCGCGTGCAGAACTTCATGCAGTGGCTCGACGCGCGCAGCATCGTGCCGGTAATCCGCCACATGCACACGCAGGCGGACACGCTGCGCCGCGCAGAAGTCGAACGCGCGCAGAAAATGCTCGCGCGCGGCGACGACCCCGCCGCGGTGCTCGAAGCACTGTCGCAAGCGCTGACCAACAAGCTGATCCATGGTCCTACTCACGCGTTGAATCGTGCGAGCAGCGACAACCGCGACAAGCTGATCGAGCTGATGAGCGGCTTCTACAAACACCCCGGCTCCTCCGAGCGTTAGCGGCGCAGTGCTCGCCGCACCCCGCGCGCCACCGCCGTGGCCCGCGAAGTGCTTCCGCCCCGGGCATTCGCCCGTTCCTCTCGCCGCATCCTTTCCGGAGTCCGCTCCGCTACCCGCCCGATGAAAACGAGCATGCAACGCAAGCTCGACCAGCTGACAATCCGGCTGGCCGAACTGAACGATCTGTTGAGCCGCGAGGACATCACCGCCAACCTCGACCAATACCGCAAGCTCACGCGTGAACACGCGGAGCTCGGTCCCGTCGTCGAGCATTACGGGCTGTGGCGCCAGGCGCAGAACGACGCGACCACCGCGCAGGAACTGCTCGCCGACGCGTCGATGCGCGATTTCGCCGAAGAGGAAATCCGCGCGGCGCGTGATCGTATGGAGACGCTCGGCGTCGAACTACAGAAAATGCTGCTGCCGAAAGATCCGAACGACGAACGCAACATCTTCCTCGAAATCCGCGCGGGCACCGGCGGCGACGAATCCGCGCTGTTCGCGGGCGATCTGCTGCGCATGTATCTGCGCTATGCCGAACGCAATCGCTGGCAAGTCGAGATGATGTCGGCAAGCGAATCGGATCTTGGCGGCTACCGCGAAGTCATCGTGCGGATTGCCGGCGATGCCGCGTATTCGAAGCTGAAGTTCGAGTCGGGCGGGCATCGCGTGCAGCGCGTGCCGGCCACCGAAACTCAGGGCCGCATTCATACCTCGGCGTGCACGGTCGCGGTCATGCCCGAAGCCGACGAGATCGGCGAAGTCGAGATCAATCCGGCCGATCTGCGTATCGACACGTTCCGCGCGTCCGGCGCGGGCGGCCAGCACATCAACAAGACCGACTCGGCGGTGCGCGTCACGCACTTGCCGACGGGCATCGTCGTCGAATGTCAGGACGACCGCTCGCAGCACAAGAATAAAGATCGCGCGCTGAAGGTGCTCGCCGCGCGCATCAAGGACAAGCAAACGCACGAGCAGCAGACGAAGGAAGCGGCGACCCGCAAGAATCTGATCGGCTCGGGCGACCGCTCGGAGCGCATTCGCACGTACAACTTCCCGCAGGGGCGCCTCACCGATCACCGCATCAACCTGACGCTGTATCGCCTCGACGCAATCATGGACGGCGATCTCGAAGAACTGATCGCGGCGCTCGTCAGCGAGCATCAGGCCGAGCTGCTAGCATCGCTCGGCGACGCGGACTGACACCCGACAATGACCGACGCGTCCCCGGCTCCACTCGGCCCCACGGCTGCGCCAGCGACGGCCGACGCGCTATTGCGCGCATCGCCACTGCCGCCGCTCGAAGCGCGCATTCTGCTCACGCACGTGCTCGGCTGGCGGCGCACGCAGCTGATCACGCGCGGCGAGGAGCCGCTGGAGCGCGCGAGCGTCGAGCGTTATCGCGCGCTCGAGGCGCGGCGCATGGCCGGTGAGCCGGTCGCGCAACTCGTCGGTGCGCGCGAATTCTTTGGACTGGAATTCGAAGTGACGCCGCACGTGCTGATTCCGCGCCCCGAAACCGAACTGCTGGTCGAAACCGCGCTCACGGCGATCGAACCTCGGCCGCGTCCGCGCGTGCTCGATCTCGGGACCGGAACCGGCGCAATCGCGGTGGCGATCGCGTCGATGCGGCCCGACGCTCAGGTCTGGGCGCTCGACCGCTCGGCCGAGGCCCTCGCGGTCGCCACGCGCAACGGCGCGAGCCTGCTCGACCCGAAGCGTCCGGGCGGCATAGTGACGTTCCTGCACAGCGACTGGTACGGCTCGCTCGACGCCGCGCTGCGGTTCGACGCGATCGTCAGCAATCCGCCATATATCGCGAGCGGCGACCCGCATCTGCGCGAAGGCGATCTGCGTTTCGAGCCGCGCGGCGCGCTCACCGACGAAGCCGACGGCCTCAGCGCGATCCGCGCGATCGTCGCCGGCGCGCCCCAGCATCTCGCCACCGACGGTGCGCTGTGGATCGAGCATGGCTACGACCAGGCCGAAGCCGTGCGTGCGTTGCTGAGCGCGCGAGGCTTTGCCGAGGTCCGCTCGGAGCGGGATCTCGCCGGCATCGAGCGGATCAGCGGAGGCGTGCTGCGCGCCGCCGAGGCCTAAGCGCGGTCGCCTCGGCTAAAACCCCAGGCGCGACGCGGCTGCGACCGCTCGTAGCGAAATCCGCTATCATTTCAGCCTATTCCCTTCATCTATCGGAACCGCAAGGTCAGTCATGGATACGCAACAACGCATCAAGCAAATCGTCGACGACAACAACGTCGTTCTCTTCATGAAGGGCACGGCCCAGTTCCCGATGTGCGGTTTTTCCGGCCGCGCCATCCAGATCCTGAAGGCGTGCGGCGTCGGTGAAATCAAGACCGTCAACGTGCTCGAAGACGACGAAATCCGTCAGGGCATCAAGGTGTTCTCGAACTGGCCGACCATTCCGCAGCTATACGTGAAGGGCGAATTCGTCGGCGGCTCGGACATCATGATGGAGATGTACGAATCGGGCGAACTGCAGCAGCTGTTCGCCGCGGCCTGAGCGCTCTACGCTTCGTTCGCTTCATCAGGCGCCGCAAGCCATGCAGCAAGCACGCACCGCGGCGCCACGCCGGCTGATCGTCGCGATCACCGGCGCCACCGGCGCCATCTACGGCATCCGGCTACTCGAGACGCTGCGCCGCCTGGGCGGCGTCGAGAGCCACCTGCTGATTTCGAGCGCGGGTTGGCTGAACATCCAGCATGAACTCCAGTTGGGTAAGGACGACGTGCATCCGCTCGCGGATGTCGTCCATTCGGTGCGCGACGTCGGCGCGAGCATCGCGTCCGGCTCGTTCGCAACTGATGGCATGATCGTCGCGCCCTGCTCGATGAAAACGCTCGCGAGCATCGCACACGGTTTCGCCGACAACCTGATCACCCGCGCCGCCGACGTCACACTGAAGGAGCGTCGCCGTCTCGTGCTGCTGGTGCGCGAAACGCCGTTCAACCTTGCGCATCTGCGCAATATGACGGCCGTCACCGAAATGGGCGGGGTGATCTTTCCGCCTTTGCCCGCGTTTTATAACCAGCCTGCGTCGATCGACGAGATGGTCGATCACACGGTCGCACGCGTGCTCGATCTGTTTGCGCTGGGGCCGGCGTTGTCGCCGGCGTGGGAAGGACTGCGGGGCGCGCAGGATTAATCGCGGCAATGCGGATTAACAACGCCCGCGACACAATCAATTCCCTCCGAACCCATTTATCAAGCTGGCGTGCGGACCTATATTGGTAGCAACCTAATTTCTCCGTGCCGTGCTTAACGGCCGCGTTGCTGTCATGAACCGCCTACCTTCGCTTTTCCTGTCCCACGGCGCACCTACGCTGCCGATCGATCCGTCGATGCCGTCCGCCGAGTTCGGCGCACTCGGCACGCAATTGCCGCGTCCCGAGGCCATCCTGATGTTGTCGGCCCACTGGGGCACCGCGCAGCCGCTCGCGAGCATCGCGACGGCGCCTGAAACCATCCACGATTTCTACGGCTTTCCGCGCCAGCTCTACGAAATCCAATACCCGGCGCCCGGTGCGCCCGACGTCGCGCGCAGCGCCGCGGCGCTGCTCGGCGCGAGCGGCATCGCCGCGGACGTGCAGCCGCACGGACTCGACCACGGCGCGTGGGTGCCGATGCTGCTGATGTTCCCGCAAGCGGACGTGCCGATCGCCCAGTTGTCGATCCAGCCCCATCAGGATGCCGCGCATCATTTCCGCGTCGGCCGCGCGCTGCGCGCGCTGAAAGACGAAGGCGTGATGGTGATCGGCTCGGGCCAGATCACCCATAACCTGCGCGCCGCCGATTTCTCAGCTCGACCGGAAGACGCCGACCCGCGCGTCACCGAATTCACGGACTGGTTCGAGGACAAGCTCGTCGCGCGCGATATCGATGCACTGCTCGACTATCGCCGCCAGGCGCCACACGCGGTGCTGATGCATCCGACCGACGAGCATCTGTTGCCGGTGTTCGCCGCCCTTGGTGCCGCCGACGACGACTATTCGCTCGCGATTCAGTCGCTCGGCACCTACCAGCGCTCGCTCGCGATGACGAACTACGTGTTTGGCACTGCCTGACCTGCGGGGAAACCGCCAGGCAGTGACGTCCAACGAAAAAGCCCGCCTGATCGTCGATCTGGCGGGCTTTTTCTATTGCGAAGGACCCGCGTCGAGCGGATCCACCGGGGTTTCGACCGACGCTCAGTGCGCGCCGATACCTTCGAGCACTTCGTCGTGCACTTGCCGCTCGTCCAGATACTCCGAACGATAGCCGCTGTTCACGCCCCAGAAGTAGAACACCAGCGAGAAGACGATCACGACGAGCATGTCCCAGCCGTACGGCAGGATGCCGAAGCCGCCGAACTCCTTGCTGCCGATCAGCGACAGGATCGCCATGATCGGCAGATACGCGACCAGCCACCAGGCGGCCTTCAGATCACGGTTCCAACCCTCGAAGCCCTGCTTGGCCTGGAAATAGAAGTACACCGGCAGCGCGACGACCATCAGCAGAATGATTTCGCCGGTCAGCGGCCACTTCGCCCAGTACAGGATCAGCGACGCGCAGACGAACGCGAACGGCGCGATGACCTTCATGCCTGCGATGTGCAGCGGGCGATCGAGATCGGTTGCCGCGCGGCGCAGTGCCATCAAGCTGATCGGACCGGTCAGGTACGAGATCACGGTGGCGACCGAGATCACGGCCGCGAGCGAGCTCCAACCGCGGAAGAAGAACAGGAAGATGAACGACACGAACAGGTTGAACCACATCGCCGGACGCGGCACGCCGTAAAACGGATGCACCTGGCCGAAGATCTTCGGCATCGTGTTGTTGCGCTCCATCGCGTAGATCATCCGCGTCGTGGTCGCCATGTAGGTCGTACCGGTGCCGCTCGGGCTCACGAATGCGTCGACGTACAGCAGGATCGCCAGCCAGTTCAGGTTGAGCGCGATCGCCAGTTCCGCGAACGGCGAAGCGAAGTTGAAATGGCTCCAGCCCTTCATCACGTCGGCCGGGTTCACGGCGCCGATGTAGGCGATCTGCAGCAGCACGTAGATCACGAGCGCGAGCAGGATCGAGCCGATCACCGCGAACGGCACGCTCCGGGCCGGATTGCGCGCTTCACCGGCCAGGTTTATCGGGCTCTGGAAACCGTTGAACGCGAACACGATGCCGCTCGTCGAGACAGCGGTCAGCACCGCCGACCAGCCGTACGGCGCGAACGTGGTCGTCTGGCCGAAGTTCTCGGTGTGAACGCCGGTCATCATCAGGCCGGCGATCGTGGCGCCAGGGATCAGGAACTTGAAGATCGTGATCGCCGAATTGGCGCGCGCGAACAGCTTGACGCCCCAGTAGTTGAGCAGGAAGTAGATGATCACGAGCCCTGCGGACAACAGCAGGCCGTTGGTGGTCAATGACCCGCCGACGAAAAGCGCATGCGCCCAGGGATACGGCCAGGTGCTCATGTATTGGATCGATGCTTCCGCCTCGATCGGGATCACCGACACGATCGCGATCCAGTTGGCCCACGCGCTGATGAAACCGACCAGTGCGCCGTGCGAGTAGCGCGCATAGCGCACCATCCCGCCAGATTCCGGAAACATCGCGCCGAGCTCCGCGTAGGTCAGCGCAATCGCCAGAATCACGACCGCGCCGATGATCCATGCGCAAATTGCAGCCGGACCGGCGATCTTTGCAGCCTTCCACGCGCCGAACAGCCAGCCCGATCCGATGATCGAGCCCAGACCGGTCAGCATCAGCGCGAAAGGCCCGATGTTCCGTTGTATAGAACTTTTCACGTCTTCTCCTAAATCAGAACCATGTCGGCACCGCGTGACATCGCTTATGGCGGTGCACACGGGTGACGTGCATGTAAGCGCGTGCAGATGCGGAATAGGTGCAACCGACGCGCGGCGCGTAGTTTAACGGTTGCACCGCGTTACTGCAGTGAAACCGCAGTTCAACTAAGGGTTCTCCCTAGCAAAAAGTTAGCCTGGCGCGCAAGCTTTGTAAGAAATCTTTGCATCGGTACGGCAAAGTTTCATGCAGCCTGTTGACCTTCGTCTGAATTCGCCGTATAACGTTCGGGCAGGATTTCAAGTGGCGAGTGAGGTGGTTCTTTCGTAGTTCGCCCATCAACGGTACTCCGGTTGGTCCCATTACCCCTTCCTTGATTTTCATGCACCCCCGGGCTTCGGCCTTATTCACCATCTTTAGGAAAAAGTAATATGGAAACCGGTACCGTCAAGTGGTTCAACGACGCTAAGGGCTTTGGCTTCATCACTCCGGACGGCGGCGGTGAAGATCTGTTCGCGCATTTCTCGGAAATTCGCGTCGACGGCTTCAAGACGCTGCAAGAAAACCAAAAGGTCACGTTTGAAGTGAAGACGGGCCCGAAGGGCAAGCAAGCAGCTAACATCAAGCCGGTGTAAGCGCTCCGCTTCCTTCTGGACGCAAAAAAACCCCGCCTCGGCGGGGTTTTTTATTATTGGCGGCAAATCTGAATGCGCCGATTAAATTCGCGCGACTTCGCAATTCGCGGCAGATTATCTGCCGATTATTTTTGATTATCCGAACACGCGTCGAGCATGAATACCAAGGCCGGTCGCCACGCTCGCGAGGCGATCGCCGAACACCGCTTTCGCGTCCGGAAACGCCGCGGCCAGCGCACCCGACAAAAACGCGAGGCCGGTCGAGCCGCCGGTGAAATAGACCGCGTCGACGTCGCGCGGTGCGACACCCGCCGCCTGCACCGTATCGCGCGCGGCCTGCACGATGCGTCGCGTCTCTTCCTCGCCGGCCTTGACGAGTTGCGCTTCGTCGAACGCGAGACGCAGATCCTCTTCCACCTGCTCGAGATCGATCACGGTCTCGCCGCCCGCCGCCACGCCGATCTTCGCCTCTTCCGCGTGCGCGGCGAGCGCGTGGCCGAAACGCTGCTCGACCACGCGCATCAGCCGGTCGTGATGCTTCGTCTCCATGAAAAGGTGCCGCATCAGCGCGAGTTCGCTGACACGCTTCGGTGTGTAGACGGTGTTGATCAGATGCCAGGTCGCGAGATCGAAATAAATCCGGTTCGGGATTTCGCGCCCTTGCGGATCGAGCGACTGGTAGCCGAGCTCGCGCAGGATCGTCACGAGTTCGACGCGGCGATCGAAGTCCGTGCCCGCGACGTGCACGCCGTGGTGCGCGAGCACGTCGTCCTTGCGTTCGACGCGCTTCATCCGTTCTGGCCCCACTCGCACCAGCGAAAAGTCCGACGTACCGCCGCCGATGTCCGCCACGAGCACGAGCCCCTCGGCGCTCAGATGCGATTCGTAGTCGAACGCCGCCGCGATCGGTTCATACTGAAAGTGGATGTCGCGCAAGCCGACCGTGCGCGCGGCGGCTTCGAGCTGTTGCTGCGCCATCTGGTCTGCGCGCGGGTCGTCGTCGACGAAGAACACCGGGCGGCCCAGCACCGCGCGGTCGATCGCGCCGCCGGCGCTCGCCTCGGCCGCGCGCTTCAGGTGGGTCAGGAACGTCGCGATCACGTCGGTGTACTTGATCGCACTGCCGTCGCCGAGATCGGTCGTATTCTCGGCGAGCGGCGAGCCGAGAATGCTTTTCATCGAGCGCATCAGCCGTCCGTCGAAACCGTCGATGTAGGCCGCGAGCGCCGCGCGCCCGAATTCGCTGGTGTTTTCGTCGGTATTGAAGAAGACCGCGGTAGGCAGCGTCGTGTACGCGCCTTCGACCGGCGCCAGCTTCAGCTGCGAGTCCGTCGGAATCGCGACGGCCGAATTGGAAGTACCGAAGTCAATCGCGCAATAGTTCATGGCAGGAATGGCCGCTCACGGCTGGCGCGCACAGAAAGGGGAGCGGCTTTGTATCACGAAAACTCCGGCAGTATCAACTGAAGCTGGTCGGACGGCCGCAACATTGTTTGAAATCGTACCGCGGAACGGATCTTGCTGCGCTCGACCGGATGTGCCGTCCCATTTCGCCATCGAGGAGACTTCGCGTCATGAGCGTGCCGACCACCGCCGCCGTCGATGACCATCATGCCACGCTGATCGAAACCGATCTGCCGTCGCGGCTGGACCGCCTGCCCTGGGGCCGCTTTCATACGCTGATTGTCGTCGCGCTCGGCGTGACGTGGCTGCTCGACGGGCTCGAAGTGACGCTCGCCGGCGCGGTCGCGAGCGCGCTGAAAACCAGCCCGGCGCTGCGCTTTTCGAATGCCGACGTCGGCCTCGCGGGCAGCGCCTACATTGCCGGGGCGGTGCTCGGCGCGCTCGGTTTTGGCTGGCTGACGGACCGGCTCGGCCGTCGCAAGCTGTTTTTCATCACGCTGACGCTCTATCTGGCCGCGACCGCGGCGACCGCGCTGTCGTGGAACCTGATGAGCTTCATGTTGTTCCGCTTCCTGACCGGCGCGGGTATCGGCGGCGAATATACGGCGATCAACTCGACGATCCAGGAATTCACGCCGGCACGCGTGCGCGGCTGGACCGACCTCGGCATCAACGGCACGTTCTGGGTCGGCGCGGGGATCGGCGCAGCCGGTTCGCTGGTGCTGCTCGATCCGCATCTGCTGCCTTCCGACTGGGGCTGGCGCGCGTGTTTCTTCATCGGCGCGGTGCTCGCGCTCGCGATTCTGCCGATGCGCATGTGGGTGCCCGAAAGCCCGCGCTGGCTGCTCACGCACGACGGCGAGCGCGACGCGCGCACGATCGTCGAGGGGATCGAGACGCGTTTTCGCGACGACGGCCACACGCTCGCCGACGATACCCTCACGCGATTGCGCCTGCGCGCGCGCGCGCATACGCCGTTGCGCGAGGTGTTCCATGTGCTGTTCAACGTGCACCGGCGCCGCGCGCTGGTCGGTCTCACGCTGATGACCGCGCAGGCATTCTTCTACAACGCGATCTTTTTCACCTACGCGCTGGTCCTCACCGACTTCTATCACGTGCCGGGCGGCGACATAGGCTGGTATCTGCTGCCTTTCGCGCTCGGCAATTTCCTGGGGCCGCTCGTGCTCGGGCGGCTATTCGACGTGATCGGCCGGCGCAAGATGATCGCCGCCACGTACGCGATGTCGGCGATCCTGTTGACGCTGTCCGGCTATCTGTTCGAGCAGCAACTGCTCACCGTCGTCACGCAGACGGTCGCCTGGATGGTGATTTTCTTCTTCGCATCGGCGGCCGCCAGTTCCGCGTATCTGACCGTCAGCGAATCGTTTCCGCTCGAAATCCGCGCACTCGCGATCGCGGTTTTCTACGCGTTCGGCACCGCGCTCGGCGGCATCATCGGGCCGGCGTTTTTCGGCCGGCTGATCGATACGCATCAGCGCAGCGAGGTGTTTTCGGGCTATCTGGTCGGCTCCGCGTTGATGCTGGCGGCGGCGCTCGTCGCGGCGATCTGGGGTGTCGATGCGGAGCGCAAGTCGCTCGAACATGTGGCGGCGCCGCTGTCGAGCGTGGCGGACGGTGAGGACGAGGTCGAACGCTTCAAATAAAAAACGCGCGGCCATGCCGCGCGTGTTCGACTGCATTGGTGCTATCCAAACTGAATCTTCGCCTTGCGCGAACTCACGCGGCAAGCGCTGCGAATGCGTCGCTCAGAACGCCTTCTTCCAGCCGCCGCCGTACGCGATATCCGCGAGCGCCGCGCGCTGACGCGGGGCCTTCTCGCGTTCGCGCAGGACCGGATCCAGTTTATCGATGTCGCCGTAATGACCGAGCGAGATCATCGCGAGCGGCTCGACGTCCTTCGGCAGTTCGAAGGTGGTACGGAACGCGTTCACGTCGAAGCCGCTCATCTGGTGCGCGGCGAGGCCGAGCGCGTGCGCCTGCAACACCAGCGACATCGCTGCCGCGCCCGCGTCGTAGGACGCAAGGCGGTTCACGTCGCCCTTGTTGGTCAGGGTGTGCGCGGTCACCGCGATCAACACCGGCGCGGGCGCATTCCAGCCCTGATTGAACGGCACCAGCGTGGCGAAAGCCTTCTTGAACGCGACTTCGTCGACGCTGCGATCGAACACGACGAACCGCCACGGCTGCGCGTTATACGAAGACGGTGCCCAGCGCGCCGCTTCGAGCACGGCGCGCAACTGGTCGCGGCTCACCGGCTCGCTCGAATACGCACGCGGGCTCCAGCGGCCTGCAATCAGTTCGTGAATGGCAACTTCGGTTGAGGCGGGTTTGTTGGCCATGCGCTTCTCTCGTTGGAAATTCATGATCGTCGGGCGGCTGCCCGGGGCCACATAGCATAACGGGCTTTCGGTGCGCGCTCCAACTTGCGGCGCGGCGCTATGCGCGCTGGTTACCAAAACGCGCACGGCCCCCGCACGGCCCCGTTACGGGGCCGTGCGTCGTTGCTTCGCTGGAGCGTGAATCTGCGCTGTTCGCGAAGGCGCCTCAGATTGCCTGCGGCGTCGGCACGTTGGCCGGGCGGTTGATGCGCAGCACGATCACCGCGGCGATCAGGCACAAGCCGCCGGAAATCATCGACGCGACCGTATAGGTGCCGAGGCTCGCGCGCAGCATGCCCGCGCCGAGCGCCGCGAACGCCGCGCCGAGCTGGTGGCCCGCGACCACCCAGCCGAACACGATCGGCGCCTGCTCCTTGCCGTAGACGTCGGTGGCGAGACGCACGGTCGGCGGCACGGTGGCGATCCAGTCGAGACCGTAGAACACCGCGAACAGCGGCAGTCCGAAAAAGTCGATACCGAACGCGTGCGGCAGATACATCAGCGACAGGCCGCGCAGCCCGTAGTACCAGAACAGCAGCAAGCGGCTATTGAAGCGGTCCGACAGCCAGCCCGACAGCGTCGTGCCGAACAGGTCGAACACGCCCATCGCCGCGAGCAGCGACGCGCCCTGCACTTCGGTCATCCCGTAGTCGCCGCACATCGCAATCAGATGGGTGCCGACATAACCGTTGGTGCTCGCGCCGCAGATGAAGAAGCTGAAGAAAAGCAGCCAGAAGTCGCGCGTTTTGCTCGCCGACGCAAGCGCGCCGAACGCGATCGCGAGCGGGTTCTGCTTAGTGACGGTCGTGGTGATCGGCGCGTCGTGCGGTTCGCCGTATGGGCGCAACTCCATGCTGGCCGGATGCTCGGGCAGCAGAAACGCGACGAGCGGAATCACGACGCCCGCCGCGAGCGCGACGACCCACACGACCTGGCGCCAGCCGTGATGCTCGGCGATGGCCGCGAGCAGCGGCAGGAACACCAGCTGGCCGGTCGCCGAGCTGGCGGTCAGGATACCCATGACGAGACCGCGGCGCGTCGTGAACCAGCGCGTGACCACGGTCGCCGACAGCGACAGCGCCGCAACGCCCGTCGATCCGCCGACCATCACGCCCCAGATCAGCACCATCTGCCACGGATGCGTCATCAGCGACGACAGCGCGACGCCCGCGGCCATCGTGCCGAGCGCGGCCAGCAGTGTCGGACGCACACCGAAGCGCTGCATCGCGGCGGCCGCGAACGGCCCCATCAAGCCATACAGGGCGATGTTCACGGAGATCGCGAGCGAAATCGTCGCGCGGCTCCAGCCGAATTGGTGCTCGAGCGGCACCATCATCACGCTCGGTGTCGCGCGCGTCCCCGCCGCCGCGAGCAACACCAGGAACACCACGGCGACGGTCAACCAGCCATAGTGAAAACGTCCGCCTATCAGTCGCGCAGCCCAGTTCATCGGTTCTCCCATCGACGCTGCCCGGTGGCGGCATCGTTCGCATTATTACGGCTTCGGTAAATGATTTGTGACAGATCAGTCACAATGGTGTTGCGATCTTAGTTACTGATCGGTAACATGTCAAGGCGTCAATTTCATTCGGGTGACTTGCCATGTCCGCCAGCGAAACTCCCAAGCCCGCCGCTGCTCGCGCGCGGCGCGCGCGCAGCGCGCAGACCGCCGGGCCGCAGGCGCAGCAGCATCTGTTGCGCGCGGCCAGCGAGTTGTTCTATCGCGAGGGCGTGCGCACGGTCGGCGTCGATGCGGTGGTCGAGCGCGCGGGCGTGAACAAGATGAGCCTGTACAGGCAGTTTTCGTCGAAGGACGAACTGGTGATGGCGTATCTGGAACAGAAGGACGAGCAGTTCTTCGGCTACGTCGAAAAGAGTTTCGCGAAGCATCCGGGCGAGCCGGCGAAGCAGCTTCAGCAATACTTCGACGACCTCGTGGTGCGCGCCTCGGTCGACCACTACCGCGGCTGCCCGTTCGTGAACGTGTCGGTGGAGTTTGCGGATCCCGCGCATCCGGCGCGGCAGTTCGTGTTCCGCAACAAGCAGCGCCTGATGGCGCGCCTCGTCGAGCTGTCGACGGCGGCCGGCGCCGGCGATCCGCAAGCGCTCGCCGATGGGCTCGGTCTGCTGATCGAAGGTGTGTATGCGGCGAGCCAGACTTACGGGCCGGGATGCGGGCCGATCCTCGCCGCGCCGAAAGTCGCCGCGCAGTTGATCGCGGCCGCTTGCGGGCAGACGCGGGCTCGCTGAGCCAGTCCGTCAGCTGGGTCCTTTAGAATTGCGGATGTCCCCGTTACGTCCGTCCGCCATGCCGTTGCCCGCCGAATCCCACGATGCCGTTATCGCCGCAACCCGTCACTGGCTGACGGAGGCCGTGATCGGGCTGAACCTGTGTCCGTTCGCGAAGGCCGTGCATGTGAAGGGGCAGATTCGCTACGCGGTCAGCGAAGCGGACACGCTCGAAGCGGTGCTGGCCGATCTGGAAGCCGAACTGCAGACGCTCGTCGTGGCCGACCCCGCCGCGATCGACACGACGCTGCTGATCCTGCCGCGCGCGTTCGGCGACTTTCTCGACTTCAACGACTGCCTGTTCTTCGCCGACAGGCTGATCCGGCAGTTGCGCCTCGAAGGCGTGATCCAGATCGCGAGCTTTCATCCGCATTACCAGTTCGAGGGCAGCGAGCCCGACGATATCGAAAACTACACGAACCGGGCGCCCTATCCGATCCTGCATCTGCTGCGTGAAGACAGCATCGAGCGGGCCGTGCAGGCCTTTCCCGACGCGGAAGAGATCTACGAGCGCAATCAGGAAACGCTGCGGCGCATCGGCCTCGCGGGCTGGGATGCGCTGATGAAGCGCTAGGAGCGCGCTGTGCCTCGCCTCAGGCTGACACGAAAAACCGCTCCTTCAGCGCGTCGAGCCCGAGCGTGTCCAGCACTTCGCCGAGCCGCTCGGCCGGCCGGCGCCGCGGCAGATCCTTGTATTGCGCGATGATCAGCTCGTTTTTCATCGAATGTTCCCAGCCGACCAGCTCGGTGACACTGACCTGATAACCGTGCGCTTCGAGCTGCAGGCAGCGAAGCACGTTCGTGATCTGGCTGCCGAATTCGCGCGTGTGCAGAGGATGCCGCCAGATTTCCGTCAGCGCGTTCTTCAGGTCTCGGCCCTTGTTCTGCCGCAGCACGCCGGCCACCTCGGCCTGGCAGCACGGCACGACGACGATGTACTTCGCGTGCTTTTCGAGCGCGAAACGGATCGCGTCGTCGGTGGCGGTATTGCACGCGTGCAGCGCGGTCACGATGTCGATTTCGGCAGGCAGACGCGTCGACGTGATCGATTCCGCCACCGACAGATTCACAAACGACATTCCCTTGAAGCCGAGCCGCGCTGCCAGCTCTTCGGACTTCGTCACCAGTTCTTCGCGCGTTTCGATGCCGTAAATGTGCGAAGCCCCACCTGCGGCATCCTGAAACTCCTTGAAAAACAGGTCGTACAGGATAAAACCGAGGTATGACTTGCCCGCGCCGTGGTCGACTAGCGTCAGCGACCCCTGCTGGTCTTTCAGGTCCTTGAGCAGCGGCTCGATGAACTGGAACAGATGGTAGACCTGCTTCAGCTTGCGACGGCTGTCCTGATTCATCTTCCCGTCACGCGTGAGGATGTGGAGTTCCTTGAGCAGCTCGACGGACTGGTTGGGACGGATTTCGTGAGTTTTGCCGGACATCATGTGGGCCGCCATCAATTGCAGCGCGAACGTGCGACAGATGACGGAAAAAGGGAAAAGTTGCTGCCAGTTTACCCAAAGTGCGGCATTCCCAGCGAGCACGCCGCGCGGACCGCGCGGGACAAGCGATCCACGGGGAACACTTCCTGCCCGAAACGCGGTGCGCGGAAGTGTCTCGATAATGGCTGAAAAGAGCTTGCGCGCCGGCTGATCCCGCGAGTGCAAGCCATGTTGCCGAAAACAGGAGGCTGTCCGGCCGTGCGACCGGACACGCGAACCGGATGCAGGTGGGGAGAGCGGCCCCGGAACACGGGCCGAACGTTACGTAACCAGCAGCGGCCGGCTTTGCAAGCGGTCGCGCGCTCGGATGATCACAGATGAGGCGGCAATGGATACGGTACCCAACGGAAATGTCGACCAGAAGTTCCAGGAATTGCTGGCGAAGCTCACCGCCGCGCCGGCATGGTCGGAGAAACAGCAACTCGAGCTGGAGATGGCACGCGACATCTCCACGGAAATGCTGCGGCTCGCCGAAGTCATGCGCGACGGCAGCGTCGACCTCGAGACCTGCCTGACGATGCTCAAGTACGCGAAGGTGCTCGATTTCGTGATGACGACGCTCGCGTCGCGACGCGACATCAAGCCGCAGACGCTACGGGTGATCTTCAAGCTCGCCGGGCTGAAGGTCGACGAAGCCTATCCGGGTTAGCGCCCCGGCATGTTGATCAGGATGGCCTGGTATCGCGTTTCTCGTGTCACGCCAATACTGCTGCAACACGATCGCGCGCGGGTGGCTCGATGCCGCTCGCGAAGCAGGCCTCCGCTCTCCCCCTCCACGGTTGTGTCAAGCGCGCGGCGCCTCCGCGGGTGGCGTGCCGTCGTGAAATAGCGTCTTCAGTTGCGCGCGCAGCTCTGGCGAATCCGTGTGCTTGTGAACGCTGACGGCATGCTGGACCGCGGCTTCGAGCAGTTCGCTGTCGCTGTCGGCGGATAGCGCGACAGTGCAGTTCGTTTCGCTCGGAAACTCGCGACAGTCGATATATTTGCGGGCCATGGCAACCTCCTTTATTCAGACGAACGACCCTTCCACCGATTCAACGCACGATGCGCGTCGGCGACCGGCGTGCGGCAGGGAAGCGCGCCGCAGCGGCTGCGTCGAAAGTGACGTGATTGGGGATTGACGCGCGGAACGACGCGAACGGCGTCCGATGGAAGATATTTGAAAGTATAGGTCGCGTGCGGCGCGAGCCAAGCGGTGAACGCAATGCGCAACGGCCGGGAGAAAGACTGAATCGAGTATTTTCCGGTCTGCGGCGATCGCATCGGCCAGCTGAACCGGGGCTCCCCCTGCTGGCCTGCACCGCGCTGTGTTCAGCAGTGTTCGACAGCGTTCGACGTCGTTTGCCGGCCACCGCGCGCGGTGTGACAATAGCGCCCTTCGCGCCGCCCGTCCGCCCGGTCGCCGCGGCGCACCGCCTGTTCTCCCCCTGATCCGCTGAACCGCATGCCATCCTCGCTCGATTCCGCCCGCGTCGCCGTGATCGGCGGCGGCCCCGCCGGCCTGATGGCCGCCGAAACGCTTGCCCGGCGCGGCGTGCAAGTGCACGTGTATGACGCGATGCCGTCGGTTGGACGCAAATTCCTGATGGCAGGCAAAGGCGGCATGAACATCACGCATTCGGAAGCCCTCGAGCCTTTTCTCGACCGCTACGGCGCGCGTCGCGAGCGCATCGCGCCATTGCTCGACACGTTCGGGCCCGACGCACTGCGCGCATGGCTCGCCGAATTGGGCGTCGAGACGTTCGTCGGCAGTTCGGGGCGCGTGTTCCCGTCGGACATGAAGGCCGCGCCGATGCTGCGCGCGTGGCTGCATCGGCTGCGCGAAGCGGGCGTGCAGTTCCATATGCGTCACAAGTGGAGAGGCTGGGCACCCACGTCCGAAGCCGGCGCCGCGCACGCGCTGCGCTTCGACACGCCCGACGGTGAGCAGACGGTTAGCTGCGACGCGGTCGTGTTCGCGCTCGGCGGCGCCAGTTGGCCGCGGCTCGGCTCCGATGCCGCATGGGTGCCCCTGATGACGTCGCGCGACGTGCCGGTAACGCCGCTGCGGCCGGCGAACTGCGGCTTCGACGCGGACTGGAGCCCGTATCTGCGCGAGCGTTTCGCCGGTCAGCCGATCAAGCCGGTCGCGATCTCGCTCACCGATGTAGACGGAAAAGTCCACAATCGACAAGGTGAAATACTTTTGACCGAAACGGGCCTCGAAGGGAGCCTGATTTACGCCTTGTCGGCGCCGATCCGCGAGCGGATTGTCGCCGACGGCGAGCTCACGATCTCGCTGGATCTCGCGCCAGGCTTGGCGCTCGAGCGGGTCGTCGAAGAAGTGACACGGCCGCGCGGCTCACGCTCGATCGCAAGTCATCTGCATGGGCGGATCGGGATCGGCGGCGTCAAGCTGGCGCTATTGCACGAGATTCTGTCGAAAGAAGCATTCGCCGACGCGCGCGGCCTCGCCCACGCGATCAAGGCACTCCCGGTGCGACTGCTGCGTGCGCGACCGATCGACGAAGCGATCAGCACAGCGGGCGGCATCCCGTTCGAGGCGCTGGACGCGCATCTGATGATCGACCGGATGCCCGGCGCATTCTGCGCGGGCGAAATGCTCGATTGGGAAGCACCGACCGGCGGTTATCTGCTGACCGCCTGTTTTGCCAGCGGGCTGGTGGCTGGCCAGGGCGTATGCGCGTATCTGGAAGCGCGCGGCACGTCGGCGTGACGCGCGCAGTCGCGCTCACCGCACCTTGAGTCGCCACAACGACGTGAGTTCGGCCGCTCGCGCGGCATACAGCGGATCGTTCTGATCGCTGGCCTTCGGATGCCGCGGACGAATGTCCTCGCGTCCCACGACGGTGAGCCCCGCGTGCTCGATCGCCGCCAGCAGCCACTCGCGCGTGCGCAGCCCGAGGTGCTCGGCGAAATCCGAAATGATCAGCCAGCCTTCGCCGCCTGGCGTCAGATGATCCGCGAGGCCGTTCAGGAAGCCGAGCAACATGCGGCTGTCCGGATCGTAGACCGCGTATTCGAGCGGCGACGCGGGCCGCGCCGGCACCCACGGCGGATTGCAGACGACGAGCGGCGCCCGGCCGTCGGGAAACAGATCGGTCTGCACGATCTCGACCTGCTCGACGCAGCCCAGACGCGCGAGATTTTCACGAGCACACGCAAGCGCGCGCTGATCCTGATCCGTCGCGACGATCTTCCGCACGCCTCGCTTGGCCAGCAGCGCGGCCAGCACGCCCGTACCGGTGCCGATATCGAACGCAAGCTCCAGCGATGGCAGCGCCGTGCGCGCGACCAGATCGACATACTCGCCGCGCACCGGTGAGAACACGCCATAGTGCGGATGGATGCGCTCGCCGAGCGCCGCAATCTCGACACCCTTCTTGCGCCATTCGTGCGCGCCGATCAACCCGAGCAACTCGCGCAACGACACGACCGACGTGTCGCCGGTCGCGGGTCCATACGCTTCGATGCAGGCCTGCCGCACGTCGGGCGCGCGGCGCAGCGGAATGGCGTAGTCGGCATCCAGCGGAATCAGGATCATGCCGAGCGTGCGCGCGCGCTGCGACTGCGCCTGCCGATGCAGGTTGAACGCGTCGAGCGGCGTCGCTCCGTGCTTGCGCGGCTTGCGTTCGAGCCGGCGTGTGACCGCCTGCAGTAGTTGGCGCGCGTTCTGGAAGTCGCCGTGCCACAGCAGCGCGGTGCCTTCACAGGCCAGGCGGTAGGCCGAATCGGCGGTGGTGCGATCGTCGGCGACGACGACGCGCTTCGGCGGCGGCACGGCCGCTTCGGAACGCCAGCGTGCGGTGCGCGGGCCGTCGGCTTCGGGCCAGGAGAGAGTTGCTGGGCTGGTCATGGTGCAATGGAGTCGATGTGACGTCGCCGGCGACGTGGACCGCGGCAGCGGACCGGAATGTCCGGCGGCTACCCGCCATCCCGGGCGACGCCCGAATAGTACCGTACCGGCGCCGTGCGGATTCACGGCGCGGCACGCTTCGATGAGGGTGGCGAGCTGAGTTTACGCGCGCCCGGCATAGACTAAAAAGTCCACCATAGACAAGGTGAAATAGATATCGTGATTTTTGAGCCATTCGACGGCTCACCTCATGCCATCGCGAGCGTTCGCGGCGTGACATTGCTCGGTGGTGGTGGTGAGCTGAGTTTACGTGCGCCAGATATAGACTTAAAAGTCCGCGATAGACAAGGTGAAGTAGATATCGTGATTTTTGAGCCATCGAGCGGCTCACCTTGTGGTATCGCGAGTATTCGTCGATGCTACATGGATCGGTGATGATGGTGAGCTGAGTTTACTCACGCTAAACATGGACCAAGATGTCCATTGTCGACAAGGTGAAAGAGATATTGTGATTTTTTGATCCATAAGACAACTCACCTTACGCCATCGCGAGCCTTCGTGGCGCACATGACTCGGTGATGACGATGAGCTGAGTTTACGCACGCCAAATATGGACCACATCGTCCACTATAGACAAGGTGAAAGAGATATCGTGATCTTTGAGCCAAAGAGTGCCTCACCTCACGCCATCGGGAGCCCCTTTTCGGCAGCGGCCAAAAGCAAAAAAAGAGCGCCGTCCAATCGGACGGCGCTCATAACGAGGCATGCTTGCTGCGGTAAAACGTTCAGCCATCAGCGCCAACGGAACCAGGCTCCGCCGGCGCCGACGCCCGATCAGCCGGTCAGCCGGTCAGCCGGTCAGCCGGTCAGCCGGTCAGCCGGTCAGCCGGTCAGCCGGTCAGCCGGTCAGCCGGTCAGCCGATCAGCCGGTCAGCACAGAGTTGTACGTAGTACCCGCGACCACCACGTTGTTCAGCGTGATGCCGTTCGTGTTGACCACGAACATCGGTCCCGCCACGGTCGACGAAGCCGGGCCCACGCAAACCGGGTGACCCAGGTTGCAGTTCGAGATCGTCACGCCGGTGATCGGCGAGACCGTCGGCACCGGCAGCGGACCGTTGTAGTCGGCCGCCATCGGGCCCTGCGCCACGATTGCCTGGAAGCACGAGTTCGTACCGGCCGTGTAGCCCGACGTCATCGCGTACTTGACGCTGCCCGACACGTCGGTCGCGTTCACGTTCGAGATGTTGACGTTGTTGATCGTCGCCGGATTCCAGCGCACCGCATCGCCCGACGCGCTGTAATCGCAGTCGAACGTGATCAGACCGCCCTGACCCGTCGACGGATTGGTTACCGTGCCGACCGTGCCCGTGCCGGGGACCGAGCCCGGATAGGCCGCGCCCAGCGCGCCGCCGCCGAACTTGCCGGCGAGGTTCACGCCGTTCGGCAGGGTCACGCCGTTGATCCACACGTTGTTGATGAAGCCGCCGCGGTTCATGTTGGTCTTGAAGCGCAGCGCGATATTGAGCGGGTTGCTTGCCCAGTTCTCGTTCTGCATCGTCAGGTTGCGAGCGTAGACGTTTTGCACGCCCGCGCTCATTTCGCTGCCGATCGTCAGACCGCCGTGGCCGCTTTGCATCGTGCAGTTCTGCACGACGATGTTCTGCATCGGGCCGTATTCGGTGTCGAGGCACTTGCCCGACTTGATCGCGATACAGTCGTCGCCGGTGTTGAACTGGACGTTCTGCACGAGGACCGTGTTGCACGCATCCGGGTCGAAGCCGTCGTTGTTCGGGCCGATACTATCGGCGAACACCCCGTCGATCACGACGTTCGAACTGCCGGTCGGGTGGTGCTGCCAGAACGGCGTGTTCTGCGTGTGGTAGTTCTGCAGCAGCACGTTGGTGCAGCCGATGAACTCGACCATGCACGGACGCAGGTAGTGGCCATTGCCGAACACGCGGTTCAGAACCGGCACGCCGAGTTCGGACAGCGCCGGCAGGTAGTTCTGGTCCTGATTCCAGCCCGTTGCCGTCAGCAGCGTCAGCAGCGTCGTCGTCACGCCGTCCTGGTTCGTGAACGACACGTTCGCCTTCGGATTCGTGACCTGCGACGCCGGCAGGCTCGTCAGCGCGACGTTGTTCGCGTTTGCGTAGGCCTGCGTGGTCGTCGTCGAACTGGTCGAGCCGTACGTGTTGCTCGAACCCTTGTAGGTCCACCAGCATGAGGTCGGCGTCTGGGTGCTCAGCTGCATCGGCGTCATTGCCTGACCGTTCAGCACGCAGGTGTTGTCGTCGGCGGTCACGGCGATGTTCTTCTGCTGATACGCGTAGATCGGCGAGCCGAAGTTCAGGCAGTCGTTGGCCTGCCAGCGCGTCCAGTAGAGGTTGCCGTTTGCCGTCGGGTACGGACCGTTCTTTGCGTAGTCGGCGGGGTTCGGGCTGAAATAGATCGTGCAGCCCGAAGTCAGGTGGAAATTCACGTTGCTGAGCAACACGATCGGGCCGCCGCAATACCAGTTGCCGGCCGGTACGACCACGCGGCCGCCGCCCGCCTGATTCGCGGCGCGGATCGCGGCATTGAACGCGGCGCACGCGTCGTATGCGGTGTCCGTGTAGTCGCACGGCACCATGATGTTCGAACCGGGGCTCTGCAGGTCGTTGCTCGGATAGGCAGTCTGCTCGCTGCCGCCCGTGACCCACGGAATCAGGCCGCCCGGCCATGCGGTCGACTGGATCAGCGCCGCTGCGGGCAGCGGTTGCGCGCCATAGGTGGCCACCTTGAAATCGACCGACGGGAACATCGACGTCGTGATGCCGGCGAGCTTGTTGATGATCGTGGTGGCTTCGCCGCTCGGGCCCCAGATCGGATCGGCCGCCGCAGTGGTGGGCGGCGTCGTGGTGGCGCCCGTGGTGCCGCCGCTAGCGGCAGGCGCGTTGGTCGAGCCGCCGCAGCCGGGCAGACCGGCGATCAGCCCTGCGCCAGCCGTGACGCCCGCGAACGCGAGAAAGCTGCGCCGAGCCGGCGATTGCGGACGCTGCTGCTGCACGTCGTTCTGTGAATCTTCCACGTTCCTGGTCATAAAACCATCGTCTCCTGTTGCTTTGTGGTTGGACGCGCACGCCGCGAATTGCGCGCGCGGATATTCTTAATGTCATCTTGTAAGACGACGTACAAACTGCCGGCGTTTACGTTAGCAGGAAAGTCGCCAAACAGTCGCATTTTGCAACCTGAATTTTCGTTTTAGCCCGCAAATACAGGGTATACGCGTTTTCCCTCACGCATTGCATGATGTAAGACATACGATAACTTGCGCGAAAAGTTTTCGTAATGAATGGTGTGGCCGCCGCTATCGCGCGGCGTACCGAGGGACTCGCTCCGCACGATAAAAAAACCCCGCAAAGCCATTGGCTTCACGGGGTTTGGGATTGTCGCCGAGTTACGGTGACTGGTTTCGGTGGGATGGAACGAGGCATGCGCCTCATCGGTGAACCGAAACCTGATGCCGTGTCGGTCCGCGCGCGATGCGGTTGCAATCTCAGCCTGGTCTGGCAACAGGCATCAAGCGTCCTGCTGGTCCTTGCGCCGCTGGCGGTGCGCCGCGACTTTCGCACGATTTCCACAGACCGCCATACTGCACCAGCGCCGCGCGTGTCCACGCGTGTGGTCGGCAAACAGCAGCGTGCAACGCGGACCTTCGCACGCTTTCACCTGCGTGAAGTCCTCGTCGCAAACAAGCCTCGCCAAGGCTTCCGCGATCGGCATCAGCAACGATTCCGGGGACTTCCACCTGCGTCGCTCGCGCAATTCGAATGCTGCATCCCCGCCGGGAACGAGCGCGCCGTATCGTTCGTCCATCTCGAGCAATCGATTCAATGGCTCGAGTTCGCCTAAGTCTGCGGCCGTGAGCGGCCGCCCTTTCCTCGCGTTGACGAAGCGCCTGAACCACTCGCGCAGCTCGCGCGCCTGAGCCGCCATGACGTCGAGCTCAGCCGATGCAAACCGCTCGCGCATTTCAGCGCGCGCCTCGGCCGGCACCATACCGGCCTGCTCCAGCCAGTCCAGCAAGCCCACACCGTCGACGATCCAGTCGATTTGCTCATCCACGGGAGTGGCCACCGAGTTCAGGAAATCGAGGCCCGGTGCGTCGGCCAAGAACAGCGCGGGAATCTGGAGGTAGTCCATTTTTCAAGTGACGGAGCTGGTGATGACGGCTCAATCGTAACCATCTAAATGACGCTTGACAAGTTACATCCGCGATTAGTAACCTGTATAAATGCATTTTGCAGGTTACCAAAACAACAGCTGCATTCCATTTCGGGGCCTGAACCGAGCGTTTTCTTCGCTCAAAGGAGCAACAAGATGTCTCTTCGCAACGTGAACGTAGTACTCGTGCATGGCGCATGGGCAGACGGGTCGAGTTGGAGCCGGGTCATCGAGCGGCTCGCCGACCGGCATATCGATGCGGTCGCGGCGCCCTTGCCGCTGACGTCGCTCGGCGACGACACGGCTGCGCTCGAGCGCTCGCTCGCGCGAATCGAGGGACCCGTCGTGCTGGTTGGGCATGCGTACGCGGGCGCGGTGATCGGATCCGTGCGTGCCGCAAACGTGAAGGCGTTGGTGTACGTCGCGGCGTTGGCGCCCGACGAAGGCGAAACCGTGGCCGACGTGTTCTACCGCGGTGAAGCGCATCCGCAAGCGCCAACCCTCGCGCCCGATCGCGACGGCTTGGTCTGGCTCCCACGCGACGCGTTCGCCAGTGCGTTTGCGCATCAAGCGACTGCGCGCGAAGCGAGCGTGCTCGCCGCGATACAGCGTCCGATCGCGGCCGCGTGCATCGGTGAACCCGTTGGACGGCCGCTGTGGAAAGACCTGCCGAGCTGGTTCCTCATCGCCGCGCAGGATCGGATGATCGCGCCCGACACCCAGCGTTCGACCGCCCAGCGCATGGGCGCACGCATCCACACGTTCGACGTCGATCACACGCCGAGCGTCACCGCGCCCGACGCCGTCGTCGAGGTCATCGTCGAGGCGGCGCAGGCGGTCTCGGCCGGCTGAGCCTCGCCATCGCGTGAAACCTGCGTGGTCCCTGCTACCACGTCACGCGTCCGTATGTACCTCCACCATCCGCCACTTTTCGCACGGAGAGTCATCATGACCGCAATCACCTATCGCCATGCCGACGTCGACGGTTTCAAGGTGTTCTATCGTCACGCCGGCCGCGAGGACGCCCCGAAGCTCCTGCTGCTGCACGGTTTTCCAAGTTCGAGCCATATGTTTCGCGAGCTGATCCCGCGGCTCGCCGACCGTTTTCACGTCGTCGCGCCCGATCTGCCCGGCTTCGGGCAGTCCGACATGCCCGCGCGCGAGAACTTTGCCTACACGTTCGCCAACCTGGCGGAAGTGATCAGCCGATTTACCGAGGTGATCGGCTTTGACCGCTTTGCCGTCTATGTTTTCGACTACGGTGCGCCGACTGGCTTCCGGCTGGCGCTCGAGCATCCCGAGCGGATCACCGCGATCGTCTCGCAGAACGGCAACGCCTACGAAGAAGGGCTCAGCGACGGCTGGAACCCGATTCGCGCCTACTGGCGGGACGCGTCGCCGGCCAATCGCGAAGCGTTGCGGGCACTGCTCGCCTATCAGACAACGGTGTGGCAGTACACCCATGGCGTGCCGGACACGGCATCGGTATCGCCGGACGGCTACTCGCTCGACGACTTCTACCTGCGTCGCCCTGGCGCCGACGAGGTCCAGCTCGATCTGTTCCGCGACTATCGCCACAACGTCGAGCTCTACCCGGCGTTTCAGGAGTATTTCCGCACCTACCGACCGCCGCTGCTGGCCGTGTGGGGGAAGAACGATCCGTTCTTTCTGCCGGCGGGCGCCGAGGCATTCAGGCGTGATCTGCCTGATGCGCAGGTGCGTTTTCTCGATACAGGCCACTTCGCGCTTGAAACGCATGCGGCCGAGATCGCGGCGGCGATCCGCGAGTTTCTTGGCCGTTGATTCCGGGAACGCCTGGTGATTTTCACGGCCGTTGCCAACCCAGCCCCCTATCCTTCAGGAGAAGCGAAATGTCGAGCAGAGTTGCTATCGTCACCGGCGCGAGCCAAGGCATCGGACGCGCCACCGCCATCAGATTGGCGCGGGATTTTGATTCGATCGTGCTGGTTGCGCGCAATCGGTCCAACCTCGACGAGACGGCGTCTCACGTCGAGCAGGCGGGCGCGAAAGCGCTCGTCGTCGATCTCGATCTGTCGGAGCCCGATGCCGCTGGGCAAGTCGTCGCGCGCACTCTGGCGGCGTTCGGGAAGATCGACGCGTTGCTCAACATCGCCGGCGCGGTGCCGCAGATCGACATCCTCGAGATGACCGATCAGCAATGGGATCAAGGACTGGCGCTTAAGCTGCATGGCGCGCGCCGGTTAACGGTGGCGGCATGGCCCGCGTTGAAGGCAAGCGCGGGGTCGGTCGTGCTGATGTCCGGCAACTCGGCGCTGTTCCCGAAAGCGCCTTATGCAGCGGTCGGCACGATCAACGCGGCAATCGTAGCGCTCGCCAAGGCCTTTTCAGATCGCGGCATCGCGGATGGCGTACAGGTCAATAGCGTGCTGCCCGGAGCGGTGATGACCGGCCGGCGCCGCTCGTATCTCGAGCATTGGGCGCCGTTGCATGGCATGAGCGTCGAAGAGGCAACCGCGAAGTTTCCCGCCGAAGCAGGCATCTCACGCTATGGCACGGCCGAGGAAATCGCGGAGCTGATGGCTTTCGTCGTGTCGCCCGCGGCACGCTGGATGACCGGCTCGACGCTGCGGATGGACGGCGGCGAGGTCAAATCGATCTAGCTCGGCGGTTCGTACGCCGACAAAAGAAAAACCCCGCCGAAGCGTGTGCTTCGACGGGGTTTTCCAGCATTTCCAGCTACTGCTGATAACGCAATCTGGTGCCGGCTGCAGGACTCGAACCCGCCACCTCATGATTACAAGTCAAGCGCTCTACCTGATGAGCTAAGCCGGCATGAGGCCGTGATTCTACTTCATTTCACGATCTTAAGGCGAGCCCTTCCGCCGCCTTTCGAGCCATCGTCGTCGGGCTGCGGTTTGTCGTCGGCGTCGGCCTCGGTGGACAGCGCCGGGTCGGCCGGCGCGGTCTCGACAGCGTGCGGGGCCGTAGGCGTGTCGGCTTCGTCCGCGGCATCCGCGCCCGAATCCTGCGCCTCACCGCCCGCCGATTCGACCGGGAACGCCATGCCCTGGCCGTTTTCGCGCGCGTAGATCGCGAGAATATTGGCGACCGGCACTTCGATCTTGTGCGACTTGCCGGAAAACCGCGCATTGAACTCGATCCACTCGTTGCCCATCTGCAGCTGGCTGGTCGCCTCGAAGCTGATGTTCAACACGATCTCGTTGTCGCGCACGAACTGACGCGGCACGCGCGTCTGATTGTCGACGCGGACCGCGATGTGCGGTGTGTAGCCGTTATCCGTGCACCACTCGTAGAGCGCGCGCAACAGATAAGGCTTCGTGGAAATCTCTTGCATCAACAGTCCTCTTGCGGGCGCGAGCGCGCATCAGAGCGATGCGGCGCCCGCGCGCCAAAGCCAAACTCAACGGCGCATCACCTTTTCCGACGGCGTCAGCGCTTCGATATAGGCCGGGCGGCTGAAAATGCGCTCGGCGTACTTCATCAGCGGCGCGGCGTTCTTCGACAGCTCGATACCGTAGTGGTCGAGGCGCCACAAGAGCGGTGCGATCGCGACGTCGAGCATCGAAAACTCTTCGCCGAGCATGTACTTGTTCTTCAGGAAGATCGGCGCGAGCTGCGTCAGGCGATCGCGGATCGCGAGGCGCGCCTTCTCGTGATTCTTCTCAGCAGCCTTGCCCTTCTCGTTTTCGAGCGTGCCGACGTGGACGAACAGCTCTTTCTCGAAGTTCAGCAGGAACAGGCGGGCCCGCGCGCGCTGCACCGGATCGGCCGGCATCAGCTGCGGGTGCGGGAAGCGCTCGTCGATGTATTCGTTGATGATGTTCGATTCGTACAGAATCAGGTCCCGTTCGACGAGAATCGGCACCTGACCGTACGGATTCATCACGGCGATGTCTTCCGGCTTGTTGAACAGGTCGACGTCGCGGATCTCGAAGTCCATGCCCTTTTCGAACAACACCAGCCGGCAACGCTGGGAGAACGGGCAAGTAGTGCCGGAATACAGAACCATCATGTTTACGTTTCCTCAAAAAGCTGAAGGGCCAGCGCGCGGAAAAACCGTTCAGCAGGTCTTTCCTGGCGCCGGCCCCACGCCGTGTAGCGGCGTGATTATTTGATATGTTTCCAGTACGCGGCGTTCAGTCGCCAGGCGAAAAAGCTCAGGATACCGAGGAACAACAGCACCCACACGCCAAGTTGCTTGCGGGTTTGCTGCGTCGGTTCGGACATCCATGACAGGTACGACACGAGGTCGGCCACAGCAGAATCATAATCTACCGGCGACACCGTCCCCGGAGTCAGTTGCTGGAAGCCGAGGAATTTGTGTACCGTTTCGCCGGTTTTTTCGTCGGTTTCATCCCCGAATTTCGCCGCCCGCTGCCCCTGAAGCTGCCACAGCACGTGAGGCATGCTCACGTTTTCGTACACCAGATTGTTCCAGCCGGTTGGCCGCGTATCGTCGCGGTAAAAACTGCGCAGATACGTGTACAGCCAGTCCGTGCCGCGCGCCCGCGCCTCCACCGACAGATCCGGCGGCGTCGCGCCGAACCACGCTTTCGCGTCATCCGGGCGCATCGCCACGGTCATCGTGTTGCCGACCTTGTCGGTGGTGAACAGCAGGTTCGCCTGAATTTCAGTCGGCGTAATACCGAGATCGGTCAGGCGGTTGTAGCGCATCAGGTTCGCGCTGTGGCAATTCAGGCAGTAGTTTACAAACAATTGCGCGCCGCGCTGCAAAGAAGCGAAATTGTTCGTGTTGTCCGGCGCGCGGTCGAGCGGGAAATTCTCGTCCGCGTGGACCGGAGCGGCCAACAGTGCGAGCACGGTTGCGCCGACCAGCGCGCACATCGAAAGCAGTTTTTTCATCTTCTGTTCTCCTGGCTCGCGATTAGTGAGGCTTGAACCGCACCCGTTCCGGCGGCTGCTTGAACTTGCCAAGCCGCGTCCAGAAGGGCATCCCGAGGAAAAACGCGAAGTAGATCAGCGCGCAGATCTGGGCGATCAGCGTCGACGCCGGTGATGGCGGTCGAGTGCCGAGGAAGCCGAGGGTCAGGAACGCGATCACGAAGATCCCGAAAAATACCTTGTGGAGGAACGGCCGGTAGCGGATCGACCTGACGGGCGAGCGGTCCAGCCACGGCAGGAAGAACAGCGAAATCACCGCGGTGCCCATCACCACGACGCCCCAGAACTTCGATTCGGTGAACGCCATCGCGACGATCACCAGCACCGCGAGCACCGGCAAACCGAGCTTCCACTTGCCGCGGGCGCGCACCAGCGCGAGCAACCCAAGCAGCGCGATGACGATCATCAGCACGATCTTGAATGGATCGGTAGTGGCGCGCAGCATCGCATAAAAAGCGGTGAAGTACCACACCGGCGCAATTTCAGGCGGCGTCTGCAGCGGGTTCGCGGGAATGAAGTTGTTCGCTTCGAGGAAGTACCCGCCCATTTCCGGCGCGAAGAAGATGATCGCCGCGAAGATCAGCAGGAAGATCGCCACGCCCATGAAGTCGTGCACCGAGTAGTACGGGTGGAACGGAATGCCGTCGAGCGGCACGCCATCCGGACCTTTCTTCGCCTTGATCTCGATGCCGTCCGGGTTGTTCGAGCCGACTTCGTGCAGCGCGACCAGGTGCGCGATCACGAGGCCGACCAGCACCAACGGAATTGCGATGACGTGGAAGGCGAAGAAGCGGTTCAACGTGACGTCGGAGACCACGTAGTCGCCGCGGATCCACAGCGACAGATCCGGCCCGATGAACGGGATCGCCGAGAACAGGTTCACGATCACCTGCGCGCCCCAGAACGACATCTGGCCCCACGGCAGCAGGTAGCCGAAGAATGCCTCGGCCATCAGGCACAGGAAGATCAGGCAGCCGAAAATCCACACGAGTTCGCGCGGCTTACGGTACGAGCCGTACATGAGCCCGCGGAACATGTGCAGATACACGACGACGAAGAACATCGACGCGCCCGTGGAGTGCATGTAGCGGATCAGCCAGCCCCACGGCACCTCGCGCATGATGTACTCGACCGACGAAAACGCGAGCGTCGCGTCGGGCTTGTAGTTCATCGTCAGGAAAATGCCGGTGACGATCTGGTTGACCAGCACCAGCAACGCAAGCGAACCGAAGAAGTACCAGAAGTTGAAGTTCTTCGGCGCGTAGTACTCGGAAACGTGCTTCTTCCACGTGGCAGTCATCGGGAAGCGCTGGTCGATCCAACCAGCCAGTCCGGTCGTCTCTACTTCGTGTTCGCTCGCCATTACGCTTCTCCTTTTTCGTCCTTCCCGATCACAAGGGCCGTCGCCGACGTGAACATGAAGCGCGGGATGTCGAGGTTCTGCGGAGCGGGTTTGTTCTTGAAGACGCGGCCGGCCATGTCGTAGGTCGAGCCGTGACACGGGCACAGGAAGCCACCTGGCCAGTCGTCGGGGAGATTGGGCTGCGGGCCTTCCTGGAAGCGCGGCGTCGGCGTGCAGCCCAGATGCGTGCAAACGGCGACGGCAACCAGCAGATGCTTGTTCTCGGCGCGTGAACGGAATTCGTTGTTGCAATAGTCCGGCAGCGGCATCGAGAACGGATTCAGCGAGTGGGGGTCCGCGAGCTGACTATCGGCTTTTTGAACATCGGCGAGCATGCGGTCGGTGCGGTTGATGATCCACACCGGCTTGCCACGCCAGGCGACCGTCATCATGTCGCCGGGCTTCAGACTACTGATATCGACTTCGACCGGGGCACCTGCTGCCTTGGCCTTTTCGGATGGTGCAAACGAACTAACAAAGGGTACGACAACGGCAACTCCTCCTATGCCGCCTGCTACGGTCGTCGCTACCAGCCAGTTACGGCGGCTGCCATCGACGCGTTCCTCTTCTTTGTCTCGCATCACACGCCCCACTTCTGAGTTGGATTTTTCCTTCACCTCGCTTCTACCGCCGCTAGTTTGCTCGAATGGAGTCGCCATTTACAAGGGCCGATTGCCAAAAACCGTGCGAAGCCCTTGATAACTCAGGGTTTGTCCGTACCGATCGCAAACTTTTTCGCACCTCCTTTTAAGTGCCTTCTGCGGTATTCATGCCTTTTCTTTTGCTAATGCAATTCGCAATTCAAACGGGATTGGGGATATCGATAAAGAGGTGTTCGATATCGAACGATTCGGACAGATGCTTGCCCACCGCCTGCACACCGAAGCGTTCGGTCGCGTGGTGGCCAGCAGCCAGAAACGCGACGCCGCTTTCCGCCGCCGTATGCATCACTGACTCCGATACCTCGCCGGTCACGTAGACGTCGACGCCCGCGTCGATCGCCGCGTCGAACATGCCTTGCGCGGCGCCCGTGCACCAGCCGATGCGGCGTAGCTCCATATCCGGATCGCCGAATACGAGCGGCGTGTGGCCCAGCGTCTGCTCGATTTCCGCGGTCAGGTGCGACAGCGTGATCGGCATCGGCAACGTGGCGAGCCAGCCGAGATCGTTGTCGCCGAAACGCGCGTCGCTGATCCAGCCCATCTTCTCGCCGATCTGCGCGTTGTTGCCGAACTCGGGGTGATCGTCGAGCGGCAGATGGTAGGCGAACAGGTTCAGGTCGTTGGCGAGCAGTAGCTTCAATCGGGCATGTTTGCGGCCGGTGATCTGCGGAGCCTCGTTGCGCCAGAAGTAGCCGTGATGGACCAGCACCGCGTCCGCGCCCCAGTCGAGCGCGGCCTCCAGAAAGGCCACCGATGCGGTCACGCCGGTCGCGAGTTTGTTGATCCGGCGGCGTCCTTCGACCTGCAATCCGTTCGGGCAATAGTCCTTGAAGCGCGCGGTTTCAAGGAGATTGTTCAAGTACAATTCAAGTTCTATCCGATCCATATAGACCTCTAGTCTTCAGATGCTTAGACGCTTCTGGCTGTTATTTGCCCAAGCGGTGACGGTGCTGTTGGCGCTAATGTTCATCATTGCGACCCTCAAACCGCAGTGGCTGCAGCGTCAAGGACAATTCGGCAGACAACTCGCCGAACCGATCGTCGCGCTGCGGGAAGTGGCGCCGGGCATCAGCCATGGCCATGCCGAAACGTCCTACGCCGACGCCGCGCAAAAGGCCATGCCCGCGGTCGTCAACGTGTTCTCCAGCAAGGATGGCTCACTGCCTCCCGACCCGCGCGCCAAAGATCCGCTGTTCCGCTACTTCTTCGGCGACAGGAACAATCGCAAGCAGCAGGAGCAGCCTGCCTCGAATCTAGGCTCAGGCGTGATAGTGAGTTCGGAAGGTTACATTCTAACGAACCAGCACGTCGTCGACGGCGCCGATCAGATCGAAGTCGCGCTCGCCGACGGCCGCACCGCCAGCGCAAAGGTCATCGGCATCGACCCCGAAACCGATCTGGCCGTGCTCAAGGTCAATATGACCAATCTGCCCACCATCACGCTCGGCCGGATGGACCAGACCCGCGTCGGCGACGTCGTGCTCGCGATCGGCAATCCGTTCGGCGTCGGGCAGACCGTGACGATGGGCATCGTCAGCGCGCTGGGCCGCAACCACCTCGGCATCAATACGTTCGAAAACTTCATCCAGACCGACGCGCCGATCAATCCCGGTAACTCGGGCGGTGCACTCGTCGACGTGAACGGCAATCTGCTCGGTATCAACACCGCGATCTACTCGCGCTCGGGCGGCTCGCTCGGCATCGGTTTTGCGATTCCGGTGTCGACCGCGCGCAGCGTGCTCGAGAGCATCATCACGACCGGCACGGTCACGCGCGGCTGGATCGGCGTCGAACCGCAGGACGTGACACCGGAAATCGCGGAATCGTTCGGGCTCGATCAGAAGTCAGGCGCAATCGTCGCGGGCGTGCTGAAGAGCGGTCCGGCCGACCGCGCGGGCATCAAGCCCGGCGACATCCTGACGAGCGTGAACGGCCAGGAAATCACCGATACCACGCGCCTGTTGAACGTGATCGCGCAGATCAAGCCGGGCACGGCGGCGAAAGTGCATCTGGTGCGCAAGGGTCATCAGATCGATCTCGACGTGATGATCGGCAAACGCCCGCCGCCGCCGAAACAGGCGCAAGACGAAAACGGCGGCGATCAGCCGGATGACGAAGGCGGTTGACGCTAAGGCGGCGACGCCACGCAACGAAAAAGGGCAGTCCGCGATGGACTGCCCTTTTCATTTGATCGACGACATCGACTCGCGACACCTCAACTCGACGGCGGACTCGCATCCTCGACGACTACCGGCTGCTTGCCGACGATCAACCGCGCCGCGACGATGCCTGCTTCGTACAGCAGAATCAGCGGAACCGCGAGGATCAGCTGCGAAAACACGTCCGGCGGCGTCACGACAGCCGACACCACGAACGCGCCGACGATCACATACGGCCGGATCTCCTTCAGCTTCTTCAGCGTCACCACGTTCATCCGCACCAGCAGCACGACGATGATCGGCACCTCGAACGTGACGCCGAACGCGATGAACATCGTCAGCACGAAGCTCAGGTAATTGTCGATATCGGTTGTCATCTCCGCGCCGAGCGGCGCGTTGTAGTGCGCCATCACGCGGAAGATGGTCGGAAACACGACGAAGTACGCGAACGCCATGCCGCACAGAAACAGCGTATAGCTGCTCGCGACGAGCGGCGCGACCAGCTTCTTCTCGTGCTGATAGAGCCCCGGTGCGACGAACGCCCAGATCTGGTACAGCACGACCGGCAGCGCGATCACGAAGGCGACCAGCATCGTCACCTTCATCGGCACGAAGAACGAGCCGGTGACGTCGGTGACGATCATCTTGCCGTCCTTCGGCAGATTCATCATCAGCGGACGCGCGAGCAGTCTGAAGATGTCCGGCGCCCAGTACACGAGCCCGATGAACACGACGATGACGGCAAGCCCCGCACGGATGATGCGGTCACGCAGTTCGACGAGGTGGGAAATGAAGGTCTCTTCAGCGCCTTCGTTCTGGGATTGCTGGGGGTCGCTCACACCGGCCCTCGGTTAGAGATTGTCGATCTGAACATCAGAAAAACCGCGTCGGACGACGCAGGTTGACAGGTGTGTGCCGCGCAACGCGCGCGGCGCCCGACTGCACACGCGTGCGGCGCAGGCTCGCTCGCTTGTACCACGTGGGCATGGCGCTCTGCTGGACGCGCCAGTTCTTGCGTTTGGGTGTGGCGGCTGGCGTAGTGACCGGCCAGGAGGTGGCGCCGGTGCTGCCGCTGGCCCCGCCGGCGGCGTCTTCGAGCGCCCCGCCGGCGATGCTCGGCGACACCGACGTACCGCTATTCCATGCTTCGTTCAGTTCATTCTCGTGCTTGCGCAGATTGTCATGAACCGTCGTTTCCACATTGCTCGCGGCCTTCTCGAATTCGGTCTTCATGCGCCGCAATTCGTCGAGCTCGATTTCGCGCGTGACTTCGGCCTTCACGTCGTTGATGTACCGCTGGGCGCGGCCGAACAGCGCGCCGGCCGTGCGGGCGACGCGCGGCAGGCGCTCAGGCCCGAGGACGACCAGCGCGACGACGCCGATCAGCGCCATCTTGGTTAGACCGAGGTCCAGCATGAAGTGGAATGTCCGTCAGAAACGCGGGAACGGCTCGAGGGCCGCGGCTTAGCGGTAGTCGCCCGATTGCGGCGACTTTTCTTTCGCTTCGACGTCCACTGCGCCGTTGCGCGGCAGCTCGCGCTGCTGTTGCGCGTCGGCCGACGGCGAATCGGCTTCCTTCATGCCTTCCTTGAAGCCCTTCACCGCGCCGCCCAGATCGCTGCCGATGTTGCGCAGCTTCTTCGTGCCGAACACGAGGGCGACGATCAACAGAACGATCAACCAATGCCAAATGCTCAACGAACCCATGACTACTCTCCTTAACCCCGACGCCGCATCTCGATGCGGCAATTTTGCATAACCTGAAGCGCGTGCGCTTCGTCTCCATATCTCTCTACGTTACCGCAGCTCGCCCCGCCTCGCTTGCGTCGCGACCGTCGTCTGCACGGCTGCCATTGTGGCTGGACGATCGCGTCGACGTTATTACACAGCGGTAAAAAACAACGGCGGCGCTATTGTCCTCGACCAAAACTCGCGGCGGTGTGCATTCGCGACGCAGCGCGCATGACACGCGAACCCACGCTCACCCCATGCGTTGCCACGGGCGCGGTCCCGCGAGAATGTGCGCGTGCAGGTGATACACCTCCTGACCACCGCCCGGCCCGGTATTGATTACCGTTCGAAAGCCCGTTTGGCCGCCGCTGTACGCGACTCCCAATTGCTCGGCCAGGCGCGCGGCAAGGACAAGCATTCTACCAAGCAGAGGCGCGTCGCTTTCGGTGCAGTTCGACAGCGTTGCAATGTGCTTGCGGGGAATCACCAGCACATGCGTTTCGGCCGCCGGACGGATGTCACGGAAGGCGACGAACTCTTCGTCTTCATGGACCCTGGTCGACGGGATTTCGCCAGCGGCGATTTTGCAGAAAAGACAGTTCGGATCGTGACTCATCGTATTCCTGACGGGGTATGACTTAGGCGAGCGAAACCGCATGCGCCGAAGTTCGACCCGAAAGCCGGCCCGCCCATTCGGACCGGCTGGCGTTCAGACCCAACTGGCCGGATTCGCGAACGGCTTGTTATCGTACAGATACAGCCAGCCTTTGATAATACGGTACAACATCCATATGCTGACGGCCCACAGCACCGGAATGCCGATCACGACGAGCAGCAGCAACGCGCCGATCGCGTACCCGACGAGGCCCAGCCAGAACGTGCGGATCTGCCATTCGAAGTGCGCTTCGTACGGCGTGCCCGCCACGTCCGGCCGCTTGATGTAGTTGATGATGATCGCGATCAGAATGGTGAGCCCGCCGGTCAGCCAGTGGACCGCATACAGCGCGTACAGCACGTGCGTGAGCGTGCGCAGGCTGCGCTCGCGCTCAGGCTCCATCGCGTGGCGGTAGACCGGCGGCGGATAGCTTCCTTGCGGCTGTTCCATGCTTGCGTCCTCCCGAAGGTGAGGTTACCGCTATATAGGTGCCCGCGCGCGCGACTTCAAGCGGAAACGCCTGGTTTCCGCTCCAGCTGCTCAGTCGCCGTTTTCCTCGCGCTCGCGGCTCTTGCGCAGCGCCTTTTCCTCGATGCCCGACAGGCCTTCGCGACGCTCGAGTTCGGCGATCACTTCAGCGGGGCTCAGATCGAAATGCGACAGCATCACGAGGCAGTGGAACCACAGGTCCGCGACCTCGCCGACCAGCGCCTTCGGCGCGCCGCCCTGGCGCACGTCCTTGGCGGCCAGCACGACTTCGGTGGCTTCTTCGCCGATCTTCTTCAGCACCGCGTCGTCGCCCTTGTGGAACAGGCGCGATACGTACGAGAGGTCCGGATCGCCGCCCTTGCGGCTATCGATCACCGCCGCGAGGCGCAACAGCGTATCGAGCGTGGAAGCCTCGGCGGACGACGGGTTTTGCATGGATTGCGTCATTTGTAGATGTGTTCTGGGTCTTTCAGCACGGGATCGACGGCCTGCCAGTCGCCGTCGTCCACCGAGCCTTCGAATTTCTGGAAAAAGCACGAGTGGCGGCCGGTGTGGCATGCGATGCCCGACACCTGCTCGACTTTCAGCAGCACGACGTCTTCGTCGCAATCGAGTCGCACTTCATGCACGTGCTGCACGTGACCCGATTCCTCGCCCTTGAACCACAGGCGCTGGCGCGAGCGCGAGAAGTACACCGCGCGGCCGGTCTCGACGGTCTTCGCCAGGGCCTCGCGGTTCATCCACGCGAACATCAGCACGTCGTTCGTCGACGCTTCCTGCGCGATCACCGGCACGAGGCCGTTCGCGTCCCATTTGACCTTGTCGAGCCAGTTCACTGCCGAGGGATTCGTCACGTCACAACCTCACCGAAATACCCTGATCGGCCATGAAGCGCTTGGCTTCGCCGACCGTGTGTTCGCCATAGTGGAAGATGCTCGCGGCGAGCACCGCGTCAGCGTGACCGCTCTTGATGCCGTCGGCGAGATGCTGCAGATTGCCGACGCCGCCCGAGGCGATCACCGACACCGGCACCGCGTCCGACACCGCGCGCGTCAGCGCGAGATCGAAGCCGCTTTTGGTGCCGTCGCGATCCATGCTGGTCAGCAGGATTTCACCCGCGCCGAGCTCGGCCATCTTGCGCGCCCATTCAACCGCATCAAGGCCGGTGGCCTTGCGGCCGCCGTGCGTGAACACCTCCCAGCGCGGCGTCTCGCCGTCGGCGGACACGCGCTTCGCGTCGATCGCGACGACGATGCACTGCGAGCCGTATTTGTCGGTCGCATCCTTCACGAGCTGCGGATTGGCGACCGCCGACGAGTTCATGCTGATCTTGTCGGCGCCCGCGTTCAGCAGGCGCCGCACGTCTTCGACCGCGCGCACGCCGCCGCCGACCGTCAGCGGAATGAACACCTGCGAGGCGACCGCCTCGATGATCGGCAGGATCAGGTCGCGCTGATCCGAGGTCGCGGTGATGTCGAGGAACGTCAGTTCGTCGGCGCCCTGGTCGTCGTAGCGGCGCGCGATTTCGACCGGGTCGCCCGCGTCGCGCAGTTCGACGAAGTTGACGCCCTTGACCACGCGGCCCGCGGTGACGTCGAGACAGGGGATGATGCGTTTAGCTAGAGCCATGATCGTGCAATTCTGCCAATACCGCTGATGAGGCCGCTCACTTGCAGGCAAGCGGCACGGTGCCGGCGCGAGCGGTTGCGTCGCGCCGCGAGTGGTGTACTGGCCGCAAGCTGACGAGGTTCCGGTTGCGTGATCGTGCGACGCGCGCTACCGGCCAGCCTCGGTCGAGCGAATGCCGCAAGCCGAGGTGAGCGCCGCGCGGCGCACGACGCAAGCCTCCCAGCAAGCGCAGCCGACGCCGCGCTTTAAGCGTCGTCCGCTTCGCGCAGCTTGTCCGCGAGCGTCTGCGCGGCCGCGAAGTCGAGGTCGCCCGAATAGATCGCGCGACCGCAAATCACGCCTTCGATACCCTCGCCTTCGACTTCGCACAGCGATTCGATGTCCGCGAGGTTCGACAGTCCGCCGCTCGCGATCACCGGAATCTTGACCGCGCGCGCGAGGCGCACCGTCGCTTCGATGTTGATACCTTGCAGCATGCCGTCGCGGCCGATGTCGGTATAGATGATCGACTCGCAGCCGTAATCCTCGAACTTGCGCGCGAGGTCGGCCACTTCGTGGCCGGTCAGCTTGCTCCAGCCGTCGGTCGCGACCTTGCCGTCTTTCGCGTCGAGACCGACGATGATGTGGCCGCCGAACGCGGTGCACGCGTCCTGCAGGAAACCGGGGTTCTTCACCGCCGCCGTGCCGATGATCACGTACGACAAACCGTCGTCCAGATAGCGCTCGATCGTGTTCAGGTCGCGGATGCCACCGCCGAGCTGAACCGGAATCTGGCCGCCCACTTCATCGATGATCGCGCGGATCGCGTCGCCGTTCTTCGGCTTGCCGGCGAACGCGCCATTCAGATCGACGAGATGCAGACGACGCGCGCCGCGGTCGACCCAATGTCGGGCCATTGCCGCCGGTTCCTCGGAGAAAATCGTCGCCTGGTCCATATCGCCCTGTTTGAGGCGTACACACTGACCATCTTTCAGGTCGATGGCGGGAATCAGCAGCATAGCAATCGGGTGTTATCTGGGAGTGGATTGAAGGTCGGCGGCAGCGGCTGGCGAGTGATCCCGCCGCAATACCGTCTCGCTAGTTTAGTACAACTCGTTCGGCGCTCCAGTGGAGCGCCGGTCGGATGCGGGACCGCGGCACCGCGCGACGCACGCGCGGCAACGGGTTGAAGAATGGCGTTCACGGGTTCCAGTGCACGAAGTTGCGATACACGCGCAAACCCGCCTCGGCACTCTTTTCAGGGTGGAACTGGGTGGCGAAGATGTTATCCCGCGCTACCGCCGAGGTAAAGGGCACGCCGTAGACCGTCTCGCCCGACGTATGCGCCGGGTTGTCCGGCACCACGTAGTAGCTGTGCACGAAGTAGAAGAACGCGTTGTCGGCGACACCGTCCCACAACGGATGCGGCTGCGCCTGACGCACGCGGTTCCAGCCCATCTGCGGGACCTTGAAGCGCGAGCCGTCGTCCTGCACCTGGCCTTCGAGCTCGAAGCGCACCACCTTGCCGGGCAACAGACCCAGACCCGGCGTGTCGCCCTCGGCGCTCCAGTCGAACAGCATCTGCTCGCCGACGCACACGCCCATCAGCGGCTTGCTGCGCGACGCCTCGACGACCGCTTCCTGCAATCCGGACGCGCCGAGACTGCGCATGCAGTCGGGCATCGCACCCTGGCCCGGCAGCACCACGCGGTCGGCCGAGCGGATCGCTTCCGGACGACCGACGATCGCCACGTCCGCTTCCGGCGCGGCTTTGCGCAGTGCCTGGGCAACCGAGCGCAGGTTGCCCATTCCGTAATCCACAATCGCTATCGAAGTTTTCATTTCAAGTTTGGCCGCTCTGCCCTCGATCCATCGATCCCGCCGCACGGCGTAGAACGACGTGCCGGCAAATTCGGTTCTGCCCGATGAATCGCTTGAAGGTGAGCGGCCTGAAGACGTTGGAGGCGGTGAAACCCGTGTTGAAGCCTGCTATACCTGTTACGTCAGAGGCTGCCCTTGGTCGACGGAATCTGTCCGGCCGCGCGCTCGTCGAGCTCGACGGCCATGCGCAGCGCGCGGCCGAACGCCTTGAACACCGTTTCGAGCTGGTGGTGGGCGTTGATGCCGCGCAGGTTGTCGATGTGCAGCGTCACGCCGGCATGGTTCACGAAGCCGCGGAAGAATTCGATCGACAGGTCGACGTCGAACGTGCCGATGCGCGCGCGCGTGAACGGCACGTGGAATTCGAGACCCGGACGGCCGGAAAAATCGATCACGACGCGCGACAGCGCTTCGTCGAGCGGCACATAGGAATGACCGTAGCGGCGGATGCCCTTGCGATCGCCGATCGCCTTCGCGACGGCCTGGCCGAGCGTGATGCCGGTGTCTTCGACCGTGTGGTGATCGTCGATGTGCAGGTCGCCATGCGCTTCGATCTCGAGGTCGAACAGCCCGTGGCGGGCGATCTGGTCGAGCATGTGGTCCAGGAACGCCACACCGGTGGCCAGCTTCTGCTGACCGGTGCCGTCCAGGTTGATCTTCACACGGATCTGCGTTTCGCTGGTGTTGCGAACGACTTCCGCAAGGCGCATGGCAATTCCTCGAATCTGGCTTAAAAGCGCTAGTAATGTGGGGTGGGCAAACTGGCTGGCTACGCAGGGCAGCCGTTCAATGCGGCGGGTTACCGCAACACGAGTTCAAGGCCGGCGAGCAACTGGGCGTTCTCGTTCGGCGAACCGACGGTCAAACGCACGCAATTGGCGAGCAATGGATGCATTTTACTCACGTTTTTGATCAGAATCCGCGCCGTTAGCAGGGTTTCGAACATCACCGACGCATCGGGCACCCGCACCAGCAGGAAATTGCCCGCGCTAGCGAACACTTCGGCGCCCGGCAGCGCGGCCACAGCCTGCGCGAGTTTCTCGCGTTCGTCGCGCAATTGTGCGGCCTGCGCGTCGAGCACGCCGATGTGGTCGAGCAGGAAATCGGCGGCGGCCTGCGTCAGCACGTTGGTGTTGTACGGTGGACGCACCTTGTCGAACTCGGTCAGCCACGCGGGTTTGCCGACCAGGTAACCGAGGCGGATGCCGGCGAGACCCAGCTTCGACACCGTGCGCATCACGACGACGTTGTCGAACTGGTCGGCGCGCGGCAGCCAGCTCTTCTGCGCGAACGGCTGATACGCCTCGTCGATCACGACGAGGCTCTTGCCCGCCGCGGCGATGATGCGCTCGATTTCGGCGTCATCGAACAGCGTGCCGGTCGGGTTGTTCGGATACGCGAGATAGATGATCGCCGGTTCATGCTCGGCAATCGCCGCGAGCATCGCGTCGGTGTCGAGCGTGAAGTCGGCTTTGAGCGGCACGCCGACGAATTCGAGATGCGCCAGCTTCGCCGACATCTGATACATGACGAAGCCCGGCACCGGCGCGAGCACCGTCGCGCCCGGCTTCGCGCACGCGACCGACATGATGCTGATGATTTCATCCGAACCATTGCCGAGCAGCACGTCGCACCCCGCCGGCACGCCCATCACGTGACGGATGCGCTCGATCAACTGCTCGGGGCGCGGCGCCGGATAACGGTTCAGCGCGACGCCGGCGAGACGTTCGCCAAGATGCGCGGCGAGTTCCGGTGGCAGCGGAAACGGGTTCTCCATCGCGTCGAGCTTGATGAAGCCGGTGGCGTCCGGAACCGGATAGCTCGTCATTGCGAGCACGTCGCTGCGAATGATGTCTTGAGGTGTCGTCATAGCTTCGGGGGCGCAGCCGTGCGAAAAACGCCGGACCGGCGTCGTCGGCGCAGGGCGCTCGGGTTGGTCTCTCTGGTCGTTATTGAACGGGCCGGGTGGGCTCGATCCGTCGCTCGCGCGGGTGGAAGCAGGAAAATATGGAAGCCGGTCGATGCGGCGGCGCTTGCCGCCATCGCCGCTTCTCCTGCTCCCGCTCATGCCTGCTTGAGTTCCGCCGCGCGCCCGCGTGATCGGCAGTCTGCCTCAGCCGCGTTCGTTGTTGTTTTGCCGCATCCGGTATTCGGCGCTGCGTGCGTGCGCCTGCAGACCTTCGCCGTATGCGAGTTCAGCAGCGATCTCGCCGAGCGTCTGCGCACCTTCCGCGCTGACCTCGATCAGGCTCGAACGCTTGAAGAAGTCATAGACGCCGAGCGGCGACGAAAACCGTGCGGTACGCGACGTCGGCAGCACGTGGTTCGGGCCCGCGCAGTAGTCGCCGAGGCTCTCGCTCGTGTAGCGGCCAAGGAAGATCGCGCCCGCGTGACGGATCTGCTGCGCCCATTGATGCGGCTCCAGCGCCGAAATTTCGAGGTGCTCCGGCGCGATGTCGTTGACGATCGCGCAGGCTTCGGCCATGTCGCGGACCTTGATCAGCGCACCGCGGTTTTCGAGCGACGTGCGGATCACTTGCTGGCGCGGCATCGTGGGCAGCAGTTCGTCGATCGCTTCCTGCACGCGCGCGATGAACGCGTCGTCCGGGCACAGCAGGATCGACTGCGCGAGTTCGTCGTGCTCGGCCTGCGAGAACAGGTCCATCGCGACCCAGCGCGGATCGGTGGTGCCATCGCACAGCACGAGGATTTCCGACGGTCCGGCAATCATGTCGATGCCGACCGTGCCGAACACGCGACGCTTCGCCGACGCGACGTACGCGTTGCCGGGGCCGCAGATCTTGTCGACCGCGGGCACGGTCTGCGTGCCGTACGCGAGCGCGCCCACCGCCTGCGCGCCGCCGATCGTGAACACGCGATCGACACCGCCCAGCAGAGCCGCCGCGAGCACGAGCGGATTCTTCACGCCGTCCGGCGTCGGCACGACCATCACGATTTCACGCACGCCGGCCACCCGCGCCGGAATCGCATTCATCAGCACCGACGACGGATACGCGGCCTTGCCGCCCGGCACGTAGATCCCCGCGCGATCGAGCGGCGTGACCTTCTGGCCGAGCACCGTGCCGTCGGCTTCGGTGTACTGCCAGCTATGGCTGCCGCACTCGATCTTCTGCTTCTCGTGATAGCCGCGCACGCGCGCCGCCGCCGCTTCGAGCGAAGCGCGCCGCTTCGGCTCGAGACTTTCGAGCGCCGCTTCGAGCTCCGACATCGGCAGTTCGAGCGCGGCCACGCTTTTCGCATCGATGCGGTCGAAGCGCTTCGTGTACTCGAGCACCGCCTCGTCGCCGCGCGCCTTCACGTCGTTCAGAATCTGCGCGACCGCGCGCTCGATGGCTTCGTCTTCGCTCGCCTCGAACGCGAGCACCGCATGCAGCGACTTTTGAAAGTCGCGAGCGGTGGAATCGAGTTTGCGAATCTTGGTAGACATACAGGTATCCGTTTCGGTAAGGCGCGCTATCAGAGCGACGTCACATCGCCATCGTCAGTCAGGCCGCCGGGGCGCCGGCTGGCGACGACGCATTGGCGAACGCGTCGAGAATCGGCCGCAACGCGGCGCGTTTGAGCTTCAGCGCTGCCTGGTTCACGACGAGGCGCGACGAAATCTGCATGATCTCCTCCACCTCGACCAGATTGTTCGCGCGCAGCGTACTGCCCGAGCTGACCAGGTCGACGATCGCATCGGCGAGACCGACCAGCGGCGCGAGTTCCATCGAACCGTACAACTTGATCAGATCGACGTGAACGCCCTTGGCGGCGAAATGCTCACGTGCAGTTTCAACATACTTGGTCGCGACCCGCAGACGCGCGCCCTGGCGCACCGCGTTCGCATAATCGAAACCCGCCGCGACCGCGACCGACATCCGGCAACGCGCGATGTCGAGGTCGACCGGCTGATACAGACCGCTGCCGCCATGCTCGAGCAGCACGTCCTTGCCGGCCACGCCGAAGTCGGCCGCGCCGTACTCGACATAGGTCGGCACGTCGGTCGCGCGCACGATGATCACGCGCAGGTTCGGGTCGGTGGTCGGCAGGATCAGCTTGCGCGACGTTTCCGGATCTTCCGCGACTTCGATGCCGGCCGCCGCGAGCAGCGGCAGCGTTTCCTCGAAGATACGCCCTTTCGACAACGCGAGCGTGAGCGGCGCGCTCACCGCCGGCGACGACGACGTTTGCGGCATCGAACTCATGCCTCGCTCCCGGAAACGCGGCGCACCTTCGCGCCGATCGCGTTGAGCTTCGCTTCCATGCGGTCGTAGCCGCGATCGAGGTGATAGATGCGGTCGATCAGCGTCTCGCCCTCGGCGCGCAGCGCGGCGATCACGAGACTCGCGGACGCGCGCAGATCGGTGGCCATCACCTTGGCGCCGGACAGTTTCTCGACGCCGTTCACGAGCGCGGTGTTGCCGTCGATCGTGATGCTCGCGCCGAGACGGTTCAGCTCCTGCACGTGCATGAAGCGGTTTTCGAAGATCGTCTCGACGACCTGCGACGTACCGTCCGCGATCGTGTTGAGCGCCATGAACTGCGCTTGCATGTCGGTCGGGAACGCCGGGTATTCGGAGGTGCGGAACGTGACCGCGCTCGGCCGCTTGTCCATGCGCACGCGCATCCAGTCGTCGCCTTCCTCGACCGTGACGCCCGCTTCGCGCAGCTTTTCGGTGACGGCTTCGAGCAGAAGCGGACGCATCTTGCGCAGCGTGACGTCGCCGCCGGCGGCCGCGACCGCGCACAGGAACGTGCCCGCTTCGATGCGGTCCGGAATCACCGCGTGCTGCGCGCCGTGCAGCTTGTCGACGCCGTGGATCACGAGGCGATCGGTGCCGATGCCGTCGATCTTCGCGCCCATCGCGACGAGCAGATGCGCGAGGTCGACCACTTCGGGTTCGCGCGCCGCGTTCTCGATGACCGTCTCGCCTTCGGCGAGCACCGCCGCCATCAGCAGGTTCTCGGTGCCGGTCACGGTGATCATGTCGGTGACGATGCGCGCGCCCTTCAGACGCTTCGCGCGCGCTTCGATGAAGCCGTGCTCGATCGTGATCTCGGCGCCCATCGCCTGCAGACCCTTGATGTGCTGATCGACCGGACGCGCGCCGATCGCGCAGCCGCCCGGCAGCGACACGCGCGCATGACCGAAGCGCGCGACGAGCGGACCGAGCACGAGAATCGATGCGCGCATCGTCTTCACCATCTCGTACGGCGCAACGAGGTTGTCGACCTTCGACGCGTCGAGCGCGACGCGCCCTTCGCCTGCTTCGATACGCACGCCCATCTGGCCGAGTAGCTTGAGCATCGTGCGCACATCCTGCAGATCGGGCACGTTCTCCAGATGCACCGGATCGGCGCTCAGCAGACCCGCGCACAGGATCGGCAATGCCGCGTTCTTCGCACCCGAGACGACAACTTCACCGGAGAGCGGGTAGCCACCTTCAATGATGAGTTTATCCATGCCTGTCGGTTCCTGATCGGCCCGGTTCACGCCCGGACCTGCTTTGTCTGTGTTCGGCGCGCCGCTAGCGGTGTCGCGCCCTTCCTGAGTGATTCGCACTAAATTTCCAGATTACGCGTTCTGCCATTCGGCGGGCGTCAGCGTCTTCATGCTGAGCGCGTGGATTTCTTCGCGCATGCGGTCGCCGAGCGCCGCATACACGAGTTGGTGACGCTGGATCAGGCGCTTGCCTTCGAAGTTCGGCGAAACGATCGTCGCAAAGAAATGCTGACCGTCGCCTTCGACTTCGAGATGCTCGCACGCGAGTCCAGCCGCAATGTACTGTTTGACCTGTTCGGGAGTCGGCAGCATGAGAGAAGCTCCTCGTCAGTGGCGCAGCTTGTAGCCGGTGGCGAGCATGCGCATCGCCACGGCAGCCAGCACCACGAAGAAACCGGCGACGATCGCGAGGCTCACCAGCGGGTCGATATCCGACACGCCGAAAAAGCCATAGCGAAAGCCGTCGATCATGTAGAAAAACGGATTGAGCCGCGATACTTCGCGCCACACGGGCGGCAGCGTATGCGTCGAGTAGAACACGCCCGACAGGAACGTGAGCGGCATGATCAGAAAGTTCTGAAACGCGGCGAGCTGGTCGAACTTCTCGGCCCAGATGCCGGCGATCAGACCCAGCGTGCCGAGAATCGCCGCGCCGAACATCGCGAACACGATGATGTAGAGCGGCGCGGTGAAGGCGAGCGGCACGAACCAGATCGTCACGATGAACACGCCGAAGCCGACACACAGCCCGCGCGCCACGGCCGCGAGCACGTAGGCCGCGAACATCTCGTAGTGCGATAGCGGCGGCAGCAGCACGAACACGAGGTTGCCGGTGATCTTCGATTGAATCAGCGAAGAAGAACTGTTCGCGAACGCGTTCTGCAGCACGCTCATCATCACGAGGCCCGGAATCAGGAAGCTCGTGTATTCGACGCCCGGATAGACCTGCACGTGGCCGCGCAGCGCGTGGCCGAAGATGGTCAGGTAAAGCAGCGCGGTGATGACCGGCGCGAGCACGGTCTGGAACGACACCTTCCAGAAACGCAGCAGTTCTTTATAAAACAGCGTGCTGAATCCACTGTAGCCGCTCATGCGAGCCCCTCGATCACTTCCGGACCGTTCATCACCTGAACGAATACGTCTTCGAGGTCGGCCTTGCGGACCTCGATTTCTTCGAATGTACAACCGGCCGCGCGGCATTGCGCGAGGATGCGCTCGACGTCGTCGTAGCTCGTCAGGCGCAGCAGATGCTGGCGGCCACTGCCGTTGCCCGCGCCGCTTTCCGCTTCGAGCGGCCGCAGCTCGGCGGGCAATACACCCTGCGCGAAGCGCACGAACAGCTGCATGCCGGCGAAGCGCTGCAGCAGCGTGCTGGTGCGATCGAGCGCAACCACCTCGCCACGGCGCAGCATCGCGATGCGGTCGCACAGCGATTCGGCTTCTTCCAGGTAGTGCGTGGTCAGCACGATCGTGTGGCCTTCGCGATTCAGGCGCGAGATGAATTTCCACAGCGTCTGGCGCAACTCGACGTCGACGCCCGCGGTCGGCTCGTCGAGCACGATCACCGGCGGACGGTGCACGAGCGCCTGCGCGACCAGCACGCGGCGCTTCATGCCGCCCGACAGCGCGCGCATGTTGGCATCGGCTTTTTCGGTGAGATCGAGATTGGCCATGATCTCGTCGATCCACGCGTCGTTGTTGCGCAGCCCGTAGTAGCCCGACTGGATGCGCAAGGTTTCGCGAACCGTGAAGAACGGATCGAACACGAGTTCTTGCGGCACCACGCCGAGCGCGCGGCGCGCGTTGCGGAAATCGTCGACGACGTCGTGACCGCGCACCGCGATGCTGCCTTCGTCGGCGCGCGCGAGACCCGCGAGTATGCTGATGAGCGTCGTCTTGCCCGCGCCGTTCGGACCGAGCAGTCCGAAGAACTCGCCTTCTTCGACCGTGAGGCTGACGCCCTTGAGCGCCTGCAAGTCCTTGTAGCGCTTCTTGACGTTACGAATTTCTATGGCTGACATGACTATGGGCCGCGTGCGTTGCGGCGCCTGAAGTAGCCCCGATGGAGCCTGGGGACGAGCAAATGCTGGAAGAAACGGAACTTGGGCCGATTACGGGGCCAGTTCAACGCCCCAAAAAAACGTTTGATTATAGGGCAAAAACTGAGACCCCCGGCCTCGCCGGAAGGAGGGAGACGACGCTAGAGCAGCGTCAATGTCGCGCTGACGCAACCATGCTGGAGGCGCCGGAAGTGAGAAGCGTATCGACGCCGTAGGCCTGCGCGAGGCTGGCGAGACCAGCCGGCAGATTGATGATTTCGAACTTGCCGCCACGCGCCGCCGCGGCCCGCACCCACGCGAGCAATACCGCGAGCGCCGACGAATCGAACTGCGTGAGCGGCGCGCAATCGACGCCGCCCGCGCCCGCCGCGATGCGTTGCAGACCCGCCGCGAGCGCGGCCTTCGCGCTCCCATGGGTCAGTGTCGCACCGCTGTCGAAGCGGTTCGCGACCGGTTTTCGCGCGTCGTTCACGACTGCTTGCCCGCGGCGAGTTGCTGATTGCGCTGCGTGAGGAACTGGATCAGTCCGTCCACGCCCTTCTGCTGGATCTGCTCGTTGAACTGCTGCTGATATGCCTGGATCAGCCAGGCGCCGAGCACGTTGATGTCATACACGCGCCAGCCTTGCGGCGTCTTGTACAGGCGGTAGTCGAGTTCGATCGGCTGGCCGTTGTTCATCACGACCGAGCGCACCACCGTGTCGGTGTCGTCCGGGTTCATGCGGAACGGCTTGTACTGGATCTGCTGGTCGCGCACCTGCGCGAGCGCGCCCGAGTACGTGCGGATCAGCAGCATCTTGAACTGCTCGACCACCTGGTTCTGCTGCTCGGGCGACGCCGTGCGCCAGTTGCGGCCCATCGCGAGCTGCGTGGTGCGGCGGAAATCGGTGTACGGCAGGATCTTTTCGTTGACGAGCGCCGTGATGTGCGTGATGTCGCCCTGCTGGATCGACTTGTCGCCGCGAATCGAGTCCATCACCTGCTGGGTGACGGTCTTGATCAGCGCGTCGGGTGCGTTGGAATCGACAGTTTGCGCCGATGCGCCGACGCTGACGAATGAAAACAACGCGGCAAACAAAGGAATCAGGAAGAATTTTTTCATATCGAGCTCTGCCTCAAAAATAGTGCAACAGTGTGAGCGACCTTATCACGCGAGTTTGACGGCAATCCATGCGCAAACTGCGAGAGTCGTATCGATCTGTTACGGCTGCACGTTCAATGCAATCTGAAGGACGGAAAGTTGAAGCGCGTGGGCGGCACCAACTGACCGGCCGGAATCTGGGTTTCAGGGCCGCCGTTGATGTCGAGCGGCGGGGTTGCGGTGCCCGAGGCCGCCTCGGGTGCCGACGCGCCTAGCGGCGTAGCCGCCGCGCCAGATGCGGGAGCCGTCGTGGCCGCGGTACCCTGCGTGCCCGCGGCGGCCCCGGCCGCGCCAGTCGCTGCACCGGCCGGCGCCGCGGCCGCGCCAGTCGCTGCGCCCGCCGCCCCCGTCTCGCCTTCGTCGTACTTCGGCAGCGGCGCTTCCTCGTCGTAGCTCGGCAACTCCTGCGGACGCCGGCGGTTATCCGACAGCAGATACTGGCGGCGCTGCAGATACGCACTGCGCACGAACGAGTATTTGTCGAGCGCCGCGGTTTCCAGCAGGTTGCTCGCGCCGAGCAGGTTCGCGCGCGTACTGATGATGTTCAGGCCCCACAGGCCCCAGCTCAGGCCCGACGGACTGATGTAGCTGATCGGGTTCACGTAGTAGTTGCCGAGCGAGCCGAATGCGTCGCGCACCGTGCTCGGCCCGAACAGCGGCAGCACCAGATAAGGGCCCGACGGCACGCCGTAGTGGCCGAGCGTCAGACCGAGGTCGTTGTCGTGCTTGGGCAGCTTCGCGAGCGTCGCGACGTCGAACAAGCCGCCGACGCCGAACAACGTGTTGATCACGATCCGCATGATGTCGGACACGCCGTCCGCGATACGCAACTGCAGCAGATTGTTCGCCGCGATATAGATGTCGCCGATGTTCGAGAAGAAGTTCGTCACGCTGTCCCGCACCGGCTGCGGCGTCACGAACACGTAGCCCTGCGCGACAGGCTTGATCGCGTACTGGTCGATCTTGTCGTTGACGGTGAAGATCGTGCGGTTCAGCCCTTCGAACGGGTCGCCCTTGGTAGGCGTCTGCACGGTCGTGCAACCGGCCAGCAGCGCAGCCGCCACGGCGACCTTGCCGAACTGTAGGACGCGCGCACCGCTGTGCGAGGTCTGCAGTGTGGTCTGCATCGTTGTTCTCCTTGTTGGCCTCATTGGCCGGCAGCGCCGGAGGCCGGCGCGCCCGGCGCGGGGGCCGATGCAGCGGGCTTCGCCGCACCGGAATCCGCGGCCTTGCTATACAGGAACTGGCCGATCAGATTTTCCAGCACGATCGCCGATTGCGTCATCGAGATGGTATCGCCCGCCTTCAGCATTTCCGAGTCGCCGCCCGGCTCGAGCCCGATGTACTGCTCGCCGAGCAGACCCGAGGTCAGGATCTTCGCCGAGGTGTCCCTCGGAAACTGGTACTGCTTGTCGATATCGATCGTGACGAGCGCCTGGTAGGTGTTGCTATCGAAGCCGATCGACGCGACCCGGCCGACCGTCACGCCCGCGCTCTTCACCGGCGCGCGAGGCTTCAGTCCGCCGATGTTGTCGAACTTGAGCTTGACCGGGTAGGTTGCCTGGAACGACAACGAGCTCATGTTGCCGGCCTTCAGCGCCAGAAACAGCAACGCCACGAAACCCAGCACCACGAACAGGCCGACCCAGAAGTCGAGAACATTCTTTTTCATCGTCATCCCAAAGTGAATCCGCCGCGCCGCCGCCACATACCGCCGTGCAACGCGCATCATGCGCCGCCGGCAGCCGGCACGCTGCGCGGTCTTAGCTGAACATCAGTGCGGTCAGCAGGAAATCGAGCCCCAGCACCGCCAGCGACGCGTACACGACCGTGCGGGTCGTCGCGCGCGACACGCCTTCCGGCGTCGGCTTCGCCTCATAGCCCTGAAACAGCGCGACGAAGGTCACCGCGAGGCCGAACACCACGCTCTTGACGACCCCGGCGCCGACATCGCGCCACACGTCGACGCCGCTTTGCATCTGCGACCAGAACGCGCCGGCATCGACGCCGATCAGCAGCACGCCCACCACGTAACCGCCCAGCACGCCGACGGCGCTGAAGATCGCGGCGAGGATCGGCATCGACACAATGCCCGCCCACAGGCGCGGCGCGATCACGACCTTGACCGGATCGACGGCCATCATTTCCATCGCGGTGAGCTGCTCGCCCGCCTTCATCAGGCCGATTTCGGCCGTGAGCGACGTGCCCGCGCGCCCGGCGAACAGCAGCGCGGTCACGACCGGCCCGAGCTCGCGCACGAGCGACAGCGCGACCAGCAACCCGAGCGCCTGCTCGGAGCCGTAACGGTTCAGCGTGTAATAGCCCTGCAGCCCGAGCACGAAGCCGACGAACAGCCCCGACACCGCGATGATCACGAGCGAATAATTACCGACGAAGTGGATCTGCTTCGTGACAAGACGCGGTCTGCGCAGCAGCGGAAAAAATTCGAGCAAAAGGCGCAGGAAGAAGCGCGTCGCGTAGCCGGCGGTGCCGAGCCCGGTGATGACCGAGCGACCGAGCGTACTGATCATGACTGGCCCCCGCCGATGCCGAAGTCCGCCGCGAGCGGAGCTTTCGCCGGATAGTGGAATCTGAACGGGCCGTCCGGCGCGCCGTCGATGAATTGCCGCACGGTCGGATCGGTCGACGCGCGCAGCTGGTTCGGCGTGCCCTCCGCGTGCACGCCGCCGTTGGCGAGGAAATACACGTAGTCGGCGATCGCGAACGATTCCGGCACGTCGTGCGTGACCAGAATCGACGTCGCGCCGAGCGCCTGGTTCAGCGTGCGGATCAGATTCGCGGTGATGCCGAGCGAGATCGGGTCGAGGCCGGCGAACGGCTCGTCGTACATCATCAGTTCGGGGTCGAGCGCGATCGCGCGAGCGAGCGCCACGCGCCGCGCCATGCCGCCCGAAATCTCTGACGGCAGCAGGTCGCGCGCACCGCGCAGGCCGACCGCGTTGAGCTTCATCAGCACGAGGTCGCGCAGCAGTTCTTCGGGGAGATCGGTATGCTCGCGCAGCGAGAAAGCGACGTTTTCGAACACCGACATGTCGGTGAACAGCGCGCCGAACTGGAACAGCATGCCCATCTTGCGGCGCAGCGCGTAAAGGCCTTCGCGCGTCTGCGCGCCGATGTCCTGGCCATGGAACAGCACCTGGCCGCGCTGCGCGCGCACGAGGCCGCCGATCAGCCGCAGCACCGTGGTCTTGCCGCAACCCGAGCCGCCCATGACCGCGACGACCTGACCGCGACGAAAGCGCAGATTCAGATTCGACAGGACGAGCCGGTCGCCGTAACCGAAGTCGACGTCGCGCAGCTCGAGTAAGGACTCGGGGGAGGAAGGCACCAAACTGACAATCCTTTTACAGGGAAGGCCGAATTATAGGGCCATCATGCAAAAGCTGCCTTGAGGTGCCCCGTCCCTTTACTATGCCTGACGATTATCGCGTAAACCCGTGTTGCAGCGCAGAAACGGCGGCGGCCGGATCGGCCGCTTCGGTCACCGCGCGCACCACGGCCGCGCAGCCGACGCCGGTCGCGAGCACGTCGGGCAGCACCTGCAGATCGATCCCGCCGATCGCGACGAGCGGCACTACGCCGTCGAGTAGCCGCACGTAGCGTGCGAGGCGCCGCAAGCCCTGCGGAGCGGTCGGCATGACCTTCGTCGTGGTCGGGAACACCGCCCCCAACGCAATGTAACTCGGACGAAAATGCAGCGCCCTCAGCATTTCGTAGAAGCCGTGAGTCGACAGCCCAAGGCGGATGCCCGCGTCCGCCAGCGCCGACAGATCCGCGGTATGCACGTCTTCCTGGCCGAGGTGTACGCCGTACGCGCCCGCCTCGAGCGCCGCCTGCCAGTGATCGTTGATGAACACCTGGGCGTCGTGCGCGCGGCCGGCCGCCACGCAGCGGGCGATTTCACGCTTCAGCTCGTCGGCGGGTTCGGCCGATTTGCGGCGCAATTGCACCGTCTTCACGCCGAAGCCGACCACCCGTTCGACCCAGTCCGCGGTCGGCAGCACCGGGTACAGGCCGAGCTTGTCCGGGCAGCGCGGGAACGCCCTGGCGGGCGCCGGTGGCAGGCCGGTAAGGCGCGGAAACCGGCCGAGGTCGGCCGGGAACGCGTCGTCGGCGCCGGTCTCGTCGCCGTCGCGCCACGCGAGCGCGAGCACCAGCGCGTCGTGCGGATCGAAACCGCAGTCGAGGAACGCGGCCAGCGCGGGGATCCAGTCTTCCGCCAGATGGCCTTCGAGGCCGTACTTCTCGCCGCCCAGATGCAGCGTCGCGCGATTTTCCGCGGCGACGATCACGCCCGCGCCCTGCGTCAGCCAGCGAGCGATCTGCTCGCCGTGCTGCTGCGCGTCGGCGATCACGATCAGGTCGCCACCATTCGGTTCGTCCGGCGCAGTCAGGCAGATGCGCCACGGCGCGTGCGTCGGCGGCCAGTCGCCGAGCCGCGCGCGAATGCGTTCGGCGGCTTCGATGAGTTCGTCGGCTGTCGGCCAGAACAGATCGCGGTCCTTTAGCGTCAACGACTGAGTCATACGGCACCTCCATCCTGATGCCAGAACGGCATGCCGACCACAGGCGTGCTCGCGTGCGCACTCTCGCGCTCGGCCATCGGGCCCGCGAGATAGGCTTGCCGGCCCGCCTCGACGCCCAGCGCGAACGCGCGCGCCATCGCGTCGGGGTGCGTCGCCTGCGACACCGCCGTGTTCAGCAGCACGCCGTCGAAGCCCCACTCCATCACCTGGGCCGCATGCGACGGCACGCCGAGCCCGGCATCGACGATCAGCGGCACGTCCGGCAGCCGCTCGCGCAAGACGCGCAGGCCGTACGGATTGATCACACCCTTGCCGGTGCCGATCGGCGCGCCCCACGGCATCAGCGCCTCGCAGCCGGCATCGAGCAGACGACGGCCGATCACCAGATCTTCGGTGCAGTACGGCAGCACCTTGAAGCCGTCCTTGACGAGCCGTGCGGCCGCCTCGATCAGGCCGACCGGGTCGGGTTGCAGCGTGTAATCGTCGCCGATCAGTTCGAGCTTGATCCACTCGGTCTCGAAGATTTCGCGCGCCATGTGCGCGGTCGTCACTGCTTCACCGACGGTGAGGCAGCCCGCCGTGTTCGGCAGGAGCGGCACGCCGTGGCGCTTGAGCAGATCGAAGAAGCCGGCTTCGGCGTTGCCCTCGTTCATCTGCCGGCGCAGCGCGACGGTCACCATGCCGGGACGCGCGGCGTCGATCGAATCGGACAGCGATTGCAGCGACGGGTAGCGCGACGTGCCGAGCAGCACGCGGCTTGCGAAAGTTTGACCGTATAGGGTCAGCGCGTCGGCGCTCTCGTGAGAAGTCATTTGCATCATCCTGGTTTGCCGTCGCGGCGTGGATCCGACCGCGCTGGGGCAATGGGTTTTCGGCGACGGTTGTTGCGTTCGGTAAGCGACGGGCTGGCGCGAGCGCGCTCAGCCACCCGCAACCGGCTGCACGACGTCGAGCCGGTCGCCCGTTTGCAACGCGCGCGCCGCATGCTGCGTACGCGCGACGAAATCGCCATTGAGCGCGACCGCGAACGGTGGACGCGCGCCAAAGGCGGCGAGCGCATCGGCGACGGTCGCGCCCTCGGGCAGCGATAACGGCTTCTGATTGATTTGAATGTTCATGGTGTTCGAATACGGTTCAATCGATGGCGAAAGCGGCATCGCGCGCGGCACGTTGGCCGCTACGCTCAGGCCAGCTCTCGCGCGAAATGCTGCTGGAACAGCTCGCTCCAGCGTGCGTCGCGCCGCCAGCCGGCGAATGCGTCGGCATCACCGACGCGGCCGTCGAGCAGCGCGCTCGCGAAGCGCACGGCTTCATCGGCGACTTCGGGCGCGATCATATAGCCGTGCCGGTACAGGCCGTTCACGCGCAGCGTGCGCGCGCCGTCCCACAGCAGCGCGGGACGGTGATCGGGCAAGGTCGGCCGGCACTGCGAATTCAGCTCGAGGATGCGCGCCTCGCCGAAGCCCGGATGCACCGAAAACGCAGCGCTCAGCAACTCGAGCGCCGAGCGCACGCTGACGGGCGACATGTCCTCGCCCTCCACCTCGGTCGCACCGATCACGTAGAGGCCGTTCTGCTTCGGCGCGATATACAGCGGGTAGCGCGGATGCAGCAGCCGCACCGGGCGCGTCAGTTGCAGATGAGGCGCATGCACGCGCGCAACTTCGCCGCGGATGCCGCGCAGCGTCGGCAGCACCGGCTTCGCGCCGAGCCCGCGGCAATCGATCGTGATTCCGGCGTCGGGCAGCGACGCTTCGTCGATCGATGTGTTCCAGTGCGTGTCGACGCCGCGCTCGGCAAGGCCCGCCGCGAGCGCGGACAGCACCTGACGGTTGTCGAGTTGCCCTTCGCGCGGCAGCAGCCAGCCCTGGTTGAAGCGACCGGCCAATGCGGGTTCGGTGGCGCCGAGTTGCGCGCCCGAAAGCGCGATGAAGCCGCCGTCGAGCAACTCGGCTGGCGCGTTCGCACGCACGCGGCGCTCGAACAACGGCGCCTCGGTGCGATCCGCGTGATGCCAGACGACGAGCGTGCCGTTGCGCTGGAAAAACACCGGCTCCGGCAGTTCGGCGAGCACGCGCGGCCAGCTTTCGAGCGAACTCGCGCCGAGCCGCGTGATCAGCAGTTCGGCGCTCGCGGCTTCAGCCAGCGGCGCGAGCATCGCCGCGGCGACCCATGCGGCAGCCTTCGAACCGGCGGCATCGCCGCGCTCGTAGAGCGCCACGCGATGCCCGTCGCCCGCCAGGCGCCACGCGACCAGCCGGCCGCACAAACCGCCGCCGAGCACGGCGAAATCAGGTCGAGCGGAACGGTTCATCGCACACGCTCCGTTTGAATGCGGCGAGCAAAACCGGGGCGGCACGGCGCGCCCGAGGCGGCGTGACGAAGAGAAAAATACATGTCTGAAGAATAGGCGGTCATCGAGTCCTTTCCGTACGGCCAAAAACGCACGTACCCAGGACGAAACCGGCGGGTGAAGCCGGCCGGTCACGACGTGCGCATGTGAGTTGCGCTCGCCGCCCGGCGGGGAATGGAAGACGGTTGCTTCCGGAAACTTCCCGCGCCGGTATTACCCGGATCGGGTGCAAAGGGTCTCTCTCAGCCTCGCCGCCCCGGCATGAAAGTCATGCCGCTTGTGGGCGAAGCACCCCTGTTTCGTCGCAGGTCATTAGACCATAAAAGGCGCGGCGCCCGCAAACCAGCGGTCCGTCGTCGTTGCCGCGATTTTGATCTGGCACCGTCTGTCGAGATGCCGCTGCGAAGCGACCCTACGCTCTGGCACAATGCCGTGACAGGTGCCGCAAAAACGCGGCGCGCGCGGCGCTCGAGGCCGCATGCGTGGCGGCGACACCCCAGCGGACGCCGGCCCCGAAAATTAATTTTCGCTTAAGGGCGTCACGCCAGAATCGGGCGCCCGTCCGGACTCGCGTTCATCGATCGCGATGGCGCGATGCCCGGCCAGATATCGCAGACCCGCCGCAGCGGCGCCCCCGCAAAAGGGCCGGCTGTTCGGGATCGCCCGACATGGGTCAACCAGATCGGACCCGTACGCCGGAATGGCACTTCGGGTCAGCACTTCATCAGGACGCTCATGACATCACATACTTCTGCCAGCCCCGCGCTGCCACCCGACGACAAGGTCTCCGCCTGGAGCCTGATCAAGCCTTACTGGGTTTCCGAGGAACGAGGCACCGCGTGGGGGCTGCTCGTCGCGATCATCGTGATGAACCTGCTCGTCGTCTGGATCAACGTGCGCCTGAACCGCTGGAGCGCGGACTTCTACAACGCGCTGCAAGCGAAGAACGTCCACGACTTCCCGCACCTGCTGATGATATTCACCGGGCTCGCGTTCGGTTTCATCATCCTCGCCGTGTATGGACGCTATCTCCGCCAGATGCTCGGCTTCCGCTGGCGCCAGTGGCTGACCACCCGCTACCTGAACGAGTGGCTCGACGACAGCGCGTTCTACCGCATCGAGCGCGACCGCCTCGCCGACAACCCCGACCAGCGGATCAGCGACGACCTGCAGTCGTTCGCGACCACGACGCTTTCGCTGACGCTCGATCTGCTGTCGACCGTCGTCACGCTCGTGTCGTTCATCACGATCCTGTGGTCGCTCGCGGGCGCGCTGAGCATTTCGCTCGGCGGCATGCCGCTGCATATCCCGGGCTATATGGTGTGGGCCGCCGCGTTGTATGCGGTGGTCGGCTCGCTCGTTACGCAGAAGGTCGGCCATCCGCTCGTGTCGATCAACTATCAGGCGCAGAAAGTCGAGGCGGATTTCCGTTTCGGTCTGATCCGGCTGCGTGAGAACGCCGAGCAGATCGCGTTCTACAACGGCATGGAAACCGAGAAGACGAACGCGCGCACGCTGTTCGGCCGCATCCGCGACAACTGGTGGCAGGTGATGAAGTACACGAAGCGCCTGACCTTCGTGCTGAGCTTTTACGGCCAGATCGCGATCATTTTCCCGATCGTCGTCGCCGCGCCGCGCTATTTCGCGGGCGCGTTCACGTTCGGTGTGCTGATGCAGATCTCGAGCGCGTTCGGCACCGTCAGCGATTCGTTCTCGTGGTTCATCAACAGTTATACGAGCCTCGTCGAATGGCGCGCGACCGTGAACCGGTTGCGCGAATTCAAGCGTGTCGTGCATTCGCCGCGCCTGAAGGAATCGGTGTCGCCGGCCACGGAACACGGCGGCATCAACCTGCATTTCGTCGACAGCAACACGCTGACCACCGACAGCCTCAAGCTCGCGCTGCCGAATGGCAACCCGCTGTCGCGCATTCGCGATATCGCGATCCTGCCGGGCTCGCGCTGGTTGGTGCGCGGTCCTTCGGGCGCGGGCAAGAGCACGCTGATGCGCGCGCTCGCAGGTCTGTGGCCGTTCGGCGACGGCTCGATCGACGCACCGGTCAACGCGCGCATGATGTTCATCCCGCAGGTCAGCTACATGCCGATCGGCACGCTGAAGGCGGCGCTCGCGTACCCGTCGGCGGCGAACACCTATAGCGACGACGAATGCCACGACGCGCTCGTTACCTGCCATCTGTCGGAATACGCGGACCGGCTGCAGGAAACCGCGCACTGGACCCGTGTGCTGTCGCCTGGCGAGCAGCAACGCTTCGCAGCCGCACGCGTGCTGCTGCACAAGCCCGACTACCTGTTCCTCGACGAAGCGACCAGCGCGCTCGACGCGGAAAACGAGGCGCGGCTCTATCGGTTGTTCACGGAGCGGCTGCCGAAGGCGGCAATCGTCAGCGTCGCGCATCGCGAATCGCTTGCGGCGTTCCATGACGAAACGCTCGACGTCGAGCGTTCGGCCGAAGCGGTAGCGGCGTGAGCGACGCGAGCGGCGCTCACATCGGCGAAGCGCACGGCGCCGCCCCTCGCGTGGTGCTGATCACCGGCGCCGGTTCCGGCATCGGCGCGGCGCTGGCGCGGCGCCTCGCGGCGCCGCATACGTCGTTGATGCTGCACGCTCGCGGCGCCGACGACACCTCCCGTCGACGGCTCGTGCAGGTTGCCGCCGACTGCACGGCAAGCGGCGCACGCTGCGCGACCGTGTTCGGCGACCTCGCCGAGCGCGGCGCGGCGGAGCACCTGATCCATCAGACGCTCGCGAGCTTCGGCGCGCTCGATCAGCTGGTCGCGAACGCCGGCCATGCGCAGCGTCAAACGCTAGCCGCACTCGATCCCGATACGTTTAGCGCAGCCTTCGCCGCGATGCCGGCCGCCTTCGCCGCGCTAGTGCGGCGCGCGATGCCCGCGCTCGAAACATCGAAGCGCGGTCGCGTGGTCGCGCTGAGCTCGTTCGTCGCGCATCGCTATCGCGCGGATGCCCCGTTCGCCGCGACAGCAGCCGCCAAAGCGGCACTCGAAGCGCTCGCGAAAACGGCGGCCGCGGAGCTCGCGCCACTCGGCGTGACCGTCAATTGCGTGGCGCCGGGCTACACGCGCAAGGATCGCGGCCCAAGCGCCGACAACGCGGCGGTATGGGCGCACGCGGCCGAAGCGACGCCGCTCGGCCACGTCGCCGAGCCGGACGACGTCGCAGCGCTGATTGCATTCCTGCTGTCCGACGCGGCACGCCACATCACCGGCCAGGTGATTCACATCGACGGCGGCTTGACGCTCGGTTAAGCCTCGCCTGCGCGCCGGGGACGAGCCGGCGCAACATCCGGAAAGACACGAGAAGAGTTCGAAAGCACTTGCGAAGCGGGCAAGCTGTTCCGCGCTTTGAAAATGCCCGTGGGCAGCGACGATAGTCGTACCGGCCGCGCCATGCGTCGGCCTTCGTTGATGTCAGACACGCCTTTCATCGCAACCGCTCTTCGGACTCCTCGCCCATGTCATTCGCCCGCCGTGTTTCACCTTTGCTCCCGTCCTTGCTCTCAAGCATCGCGCTCGCCTGCGGCGCGGCGCTGCTGCTCACGAACGCCGCCGAAGCCGCGCAAACGGCCGAGCCGAACCAGCCCGCCGATGTTTGCGCGGCGCTCACGCACATCGTCGATGCGAGCGATTTCCGGCAACTGCCGAACGAGACCGCAGCACAGCTGCCGGGCGTCTCCGCTACTGACGATTGCCGCGCCAGCCCACACGCGTACGACTGCCATTGGCGCGCGCACTGGCAAGCCGACGGCGTCATCAACGATCCGCTCGAAGAACTCGGCGCGGATATCGCCGCCTGCTTTCCGCGCGTCGTGCACGACGTCAATACGCCGGTGCGCCAGCATTTCGTCGTAACCACCGACGCGCGCCGCGTGAACGTCACCGCGAGCGTGCAAGGTCCGAACGAACTACGACTGCGCGTGACGCGCTGAGCGCGCGGCCGTCGTTGCTTGTGACTGATCGCATGCTCTTGCGACCGCTATCGGGCGCTGCCTCATGACCTCGTCGCCGATCGTGCGCGCGCCAGCGGCATCCAGGCACTCGCGCACATGTCTGATTGCTTCGGTGATATCCCGGCGTCGTTGCGCGCGAGCTGCCCTCGCCGCCTGCGCCGCGACGCTGACGCTCGCGCTCGACGGCTGCGCGTGGACGCTGATCCAGGCAGCCGACGCGACCGGCTCGGTGATCCAGGCCGGCTACGCGATCGCGTCGAACTACTCGTCGCCGACCTTCGTCAACGGCCGTCCCGCGGATGTGCAGCACGTCTGCATCGAAGTGAATCCGACGGTGTCGGTCGGCGATTTCGTGCCGGCGCTGCAGCTCGCGCTCGAGCGGCGCGGCATTCGTTCGGACGTCTACAATCCGGGCACCTCGCCGGCCGGCTGCGAGGCGCGGCTCGTCTACAACGCCGCGATCGACTACGGTCGTCGCACGTTCAGCGACGAATCGATCCAGTACCTGTCGATCATCGATCTGACGTTGATCCAGAGCGGCCGCATTCTCGTCACCGCGCGCTATCAGACCGGCGGCCTGAACACCGATCGCTTCTCGTCGGCCTCGGTGAAGCTCGGCGGTCTGATCGAGCGGATGGTCGTCGATCGAACCGACTTTGCGCGGCAAGCGCAGCAACAGCAGACCCTGCAAACCTCGCAGGCCTTCCCGCCAACCCACTGAGTCCCAGCGGCTTTGTTCTTGCTTGCAGCGCCTTACAGGGGAAAGGATTGGAAAGCGGTATGCGCTTTGCGCGGCCCGTGCGCATCACTAAGATGACCTGAATGAACCAGACCATCCTGATCGTCGATGACGATCCCGTCGTACGCGAACTCGTCAGCGAATATCTGCACGGGCGCGGCTTCAACGTCGCCACGCTCGAAAATGGCTTGGCGTTGCAGCGCAGATTACAGCAGGAACGTCCCGCGCTCGTCGTGCTCGACATCATGATGCCGGAGCTCGACGGCATCAGCGCGCTGCGCGCCTTGCGGGTCGCCGGCGACGACATTCCCGTGATCCTGCTGACCGCGCGCGCCGATCCGATCGATCGCGTGATCGGCCTCGAACTCGGTGCCGACGACTATCTCGGCAAGCCTTTTGAACCGAGCGAGCTCGTCGCGCGGATTCGCACGGTGCTGCGGCGTCGCGGCTCGATCGCGCCGGGTGCGCCCGAGCAGCGCGCGCCCTATCATTTCGGCCGCTTCGAAGTGAACTTCCCCGCTCGCGAACTGCGCCGCGACGGCGAACGCATCACGCTGCGTTCGAGCGAATTCGCGATGCTGAAGGTCTTCGTCACGCACGCGATGACGGTGCTCACACGCGCGCAGCTGCTCGAAAAACTGCACGGCAATAGCGAAGCGCATCGCAATCGCAGCCTCGACGTGTCGATCTGGCGCTTGCGCCGGCTGATCGAAGTGGACCCGTCGGAACCGCGCTACGTGCAAACGGTGTGGGGACGCGGCTATGTGTTCGTGCCGGACGGCGAGATCGGTGCGGCCGAACGCGGGCTTGCTCCGCCGCTCGGCTAGCGGCGCACTGCCGGTCGAAGCCGAGCCATGCTTCGCATGTAACGCGCCGCGCGGCGCCGTGCGCACCGCGCTGACGCGGCTGACGGTCAAAACGTCAGCACGCTAAGAAACATTCTTTGCAGCCAGCCCATCGTCGTCGCATCGTTCACCATGCCGAGGCCCGCCTGTTCGATGCGCGCGTTCGCGACTTTGCTCGACGCAACGTAATTGCCCGCTTCGATATCCTTGGGATTGACGATGCCCGACAGCCGAAGACGGTCGCGGGTACCGCTCATCGCGATCACCTTCTCGCCCGACACGACGAGATTGCCGCCCGACACCGTGCCGATCACGGTTACGGCCAGCGTGCCCGTCATGTCGCTGATGTCGCTCAGATTGCCCTGCCCTTTGTAATCGGTGCTGGCCGAGCCGATGTTGAACAGTTTCGCGAGTCGCGCGGCGGCGTTCGTCGATTGGTCCGCCGCGGTCGCGGTGATGCTGCTCGCGCGGTTCGCCGACGCGCTCGCGCTGTTGTTGCCGCTATACGATTCCGACAGCCGGATCGTCAGTACGTCGCCAATGTGCTGCGCGCGCGGCGTCTCATACAGCAGCAGCGGCGCGCCAGCCTGATAGATCGCGCCTTGCGTGTTCACGTTCAAAGGCACGGACGCGAGCGGCGGCGCCATCGGCGTTTCGACGATCGACTGTGTCCGCGTGCTCGAACACGCCGCGAGACAGCTTGCGGCACCGAGCACGAGAGTGAGACGTAGCGCGGTCATGCTGGCTCCGTGACGAGAAAGATGAAATGGAGTTGGAGCGGGCGGCGTTAGCCGGCGCCGCCCGGTTTCGGCGTTGGGCTCGCATTGCTCAGGCATGCCAGGCAGTCGTCAGCCCGCGTCGGCGCCGCTCGCCTGCCACTGCCGCACGACCGCTTTCATCCACGCATCCGAGCCCTTCAGCAGATACGTGAGCGTGCCGTTGCGGCTGCCCGGCAGAAAGCACAGCGTGATCGAACTGACTGAGTTCTCCCAGACGTACATCGGCAGTGCGCCCGGCGCCGCGGCGTTGCGTGTCGCCAGACGCGGCGGCCCGTAACGCTCTTCGAGCGCGTCGCGCAGATCCTCGGCGGTCAGCTCGTCGATCACGAACGACATCTCGTAGAGACGCAGCGCGCCCTGCCCGTCGATGCGCGTGAAGCGCATCACGTGTTCGAGCGCCGGCGCGCCATCGACCACGGCCTGCGACACGGCCCAGCGCTCATCATCGCGATGCGCCCAGCGGCACGCGACGCTCAGGCTATCGCGCGACTTCAGCCGCATGCCGAGCGCTCCGGCCTGCACGTCCGTCTCGCAGATCGGCACGCTGCCGACCGGCGTCGCGCGTACGGCCGAGCCCGCGCGGAATTCGTCGATCGTGATGCCGAGCGCGACGCCGCGAAAGGAAAACGGCGCGTCCGGCGAGCGCCGGTGCGTGTCGGTGACAACGCCAGTCGATGCCGCACTGGCCGCCTTCGCACCGCGCGCGACGGGCTGCGCATGCGCGGCGCACGTCAGCACACCGCCGAGCAGCATCAATGCACCAACCATCGGTGTGAGCGTCATGATTCAATCGATCGCGGAAGCGCACATGTCGAACGGCGTCGCCGCCGCATGGCCGACGACCGGCAGCACTTTCAGGGTCGCCGCGGTGACCCGGCACGGCAGCGCCGCGACGCCGCAGCCGCCGAGCGGCAACAGTAGTGCGCCGGCAACGAGCCACGCCACGGCACGCCGCCGTTGCTCAGTAGTTCTTGATAAAGACACGCGGACCTCGTCAGCTCACGCAGTCGTGTTGACCAGATGGCCGACGAGCCCAGTGCCGGCTGCCGGTTGCGCGGGCTGTGCGAGCGCGGCGGCCGGCTGCGATTTCGCCGCGGCGCCGCTGGAGTTCGAACTGGCGGCCTTCTCCGTGGCAGGCGTCTTCGCCAGCGAGGAGAAAGGTGTGGAACTCAGCGTATTGTGAATCGTCATGATGGGCCTCGCGAAGGCGCGCACTGCGCACCGGGGTCGGTTGAACGCCGCGCGCCGTCGTCCGAGGCAGCGGACCTCGTTCGGGGCGGCGCGACGTGCTGCGGAACGAATCATCGCGCCGCGCGGGTGCCGACGATGGGCGAAGCAAAGCACGCTTTCGCGCGGTTGTTACGAACCGTTCCGCGCGCTTGCGAGTGCTTTCGAGTGCTTGCGAACTGTTGTTCTCGCGTGCAAGTCGTTGCGGAGAACCGGATCAGGCAGTGCTAAAGTAAGCGCTGAACCTTCTTTGATCCGCCCCCGGCGCGAACCCGCCAGCGCCACTCGGCGCACAGTAAGCGTTGGTAAGGAAATGCCCGGTCGCGCGTCGGGCGCGCCAGTCTAGAATTTCGCCATGAATCCACAGGTCCTTATCGTCGACGACGATCCGGTCGTACGCGATCTGCTTTGCAAGTTTCTGCAGTCGAACGGCTTCGATGCGTCCGTGCTGCATGACGGCACCCATTTGCAGCGTCGTCTCGAGCGTGAGCGGCCGTCGGTCGTCGTGCTCGACATCATGATGCCGAACACCGACGGCCTGCGCGCGCTCACCGCGTTGCGCGCCGCCGGCGACGACATCCCGGTGATCTTCGTGACCGCGCGCGGCACGGTGGCCGACCGCATCGTCGGCCTGTCGCTCGGCGCGGACGACTACCTGACCAAGCCATTCGATCCGCGCGAACTGCTCGTGCGCATCCAGACCGTACTGCGCCGGCGCGGGCCGTCCACCACGAGCGCGCCCGAAGCACGCAAGCGCTACCGCTTCGGTCCGTTCGAACTCGACTTCGCCACGCGCTCGCTGACCCGCGACGACGCCAAGCTGCCGCTGCGCGACAGCGAATTCGCGCTGCTGAAGATCTTCGTCAACAATCCGTACAAGGTGCTGTCGCGCGTGCTGATTCACGATCTCGTGCATCGCGACAATCTGGCGTTCCGCGACCGTAGCCTCGACGTGCCGATCTGGCGCCTGCGCCGCGTGATCGAGGACGATCCGTCGAATCCATGCTACGTGCAAACGGTGCGCGGCAAGGGCTACGTGTTCGTGCCCGACGCCAACGGCACGCCCTTCGAGGACGGGGCCGCCCCGAGCGCATGAGAAATCCGCTGAACACGCTATTCGGCAGAATGGCGTTGCTGTCGGCGGCGGTGCTGTTCGCGATTCAGGCGAGCTGGTTCGTGCTCGTGACGATGCAGCCGCCGCGCCATGAAATCGACGGCTTCGCGCGCGGCATTCTGCTCGTGCTGCAGGCGATCAACGGCGAGCCGATCAAGGGCGCCGCGCTCGCGCCCGCGATGCGCGTGCATCTGGTGCCCACCTGGAACATGCCGACCAGCGTGCATCTGCGCGAGCCGCACGAGCATATGCTGGTCGAACTGAGCCGGCATCTGCGCGAGAACCTGCCGGCTGGCACACAGATCGCCGTCGACGATCTGCGTCCGCCGCAACTGTGGGTATTGTTCCCTGGCAAATCGAACTGGGTCGTCGTGCCGGTCGACGTTCCGCCGCCGCCGCGCTTTCTGCTCGAATCGGTCTCGATGCTGCTCGCCGGGCTGATCCTGTCGTTGTTCGCGGTGTGGCAGATGCAACGGCCGTTGTCGCGCGTCGCCGATGCGTCGCGCGCGTTCGGCTCGGGCGGCCGGCCCGAACCCGTGCCGGTGCAGGGCCCGCGCGAGCTGCGCGATCTGATCGGCTCGTTCAACGACATGATGCGGCGCCTGAACGAAGCCGGCGACGACCAGGCGGTGATGCTCGCCGGCGTCGCGCACGATCTGAAGGCGCCGCTCACGCGCCTGAAGCTGCGCGCAAGCGTGCTGGTCGATGAAAACGAGCGCGCGGGCCTGATCCGCGACGTCGATTCGCTGACCAACATCGTCCAGCAGTTCCTCGAATTCGCGGGCCAATCGGCGGACGCCGGACCGCCCGTCGAAGTCGACGAGTTTCTGCGCGAACAGTTTTCCTCGGGCGATTACGCGGAGGCCGCTGAAACCGCAGACGCCGCGGACACCGCCGAAACCCCGCTATTCGCGCTCGACTTGCGCGCCGGCCCCGCGTTCACGCTGCCGCGCACGCTGCTCGACCGGCTCGTGACGAACCTCGTCGACAACGCGCTCGAACACGGCATGCCGCCGGTGGAAATCTCAACTACGTGCAACGACCGTCATTGGACGATCAGCGTGCGCGACCATGGCGCCGGCATTCCCGACGACCGCATCGCCGCGGCGATGAAGCCGTTCGTGCGGCTCGACGCGGCGCGCGGTGGCGAAGGCCATTGCGGGCTCGGGCTCGCGATCGTCGCGCGGCTCGCGCACGATCGCGGCGGACGCTGCCTCGTGCGCAACCACGCGCAGGGCGGGCTCGAAGTACGGATCGAATTGCCGGTGAACCCGGCGCTGTCGTAGGTATGCTCGCAGGCAAAGAGGCGCGGACCGGGGCACTTACCTGCCCTTACCGCATCGACTGGCGCGCGGGTTGCGGCCTTATAGTCGCCCCCGGCAACCTCGATGCCGCCCTTCTCGGTCCGCCCGCACCTCTGGGGCGGACTTTTTTTGCGCTGTCGCCGGACTTGCGGAGCGCGACCACGAAACGCGTCAATGCACGAGCCGATTGCGCAGCGCGTCGACCGTCGCGGTGGAAAGACCGAGGCCTTGCGTCAGGTAGCTCGCCATCGTGCCGTAGCTCGCCTGCACCTGGTCGAAGCCCGCCTGCAGATAATTTTCGTCGACGTCGAACAACGGCGCTCTCGCCGTCGCGATGGCCGCGCCTTCCTGCGCACGCAGCGTGGTGGTTTGCGCGGCGATTGATGGCGCGAGATAGACGTTGCTCAGCAGGTAGTCCTGCATGATCACGTCGAGCGGGACGTTGGCGATGCTGAGCAGCAGCGCCGCGACCCAGCCCGCGCGATCCTTGCCCGCGTTCGAATGGAATAGCTGCGCGCCCGTGCCGCTGGCGAGCGCGCTCAGCAACGCGCCATAGGCGGCTCGCTGCGGGGCGCCCGTCACATACGCGCGCGCCTGCGCCTGCATGAACGCGACGGCGTCGACGGGCGAATTGACCGGGGGCGCGCTGAAGTCGTTCGTGCCGAGCACGTTCAGTGTGGAAGATGTCGCGCCGTTCGGCAGCACGTCGGCGCTACGCGCGATTTCGGCGGGCGTGCGCAGGTCGTAGACCGACACGATGCCGAGCTTGTCGAGCGTCGCGGCGTCCGTGCCGCTCAGCGTCAGCGCGTTCGCGCGATAGAACACGCCGCGCCGCATCTGTTTGCCGTCGACGGTCAGATAGCCGGCACCCGCGCCGCCGACATCGCGGAAATTGCTGACCGACACGAGGCGCGGCGTAGCCGGCTGATCGGCTTCGAGACTGCCGCCGCACGCGGATAGCAGCGTGCTGCCGAAGCCCGCCGCCAGCATCGCACTCGCCGAGCCCTTCAGAAAGCGCCGCCGCGCCGCCGACGCCTCGCCAGGCATGCCGCGCTCCACGGGCACGGTCGTGCTCGCAAGGGCGCGGAAAGGCGAACGGTTTTTCGCGGTAACGGACATCGGGAGCGACAGGTGTATTGGAGGAGTAAGTGGGGCAGCCCCGGCTGCAGACGCAGTTTAACGTTGACCAATAAGTTTTGCGTTACATCGTAGTGGTTAGTAAGAAAAAAAGAGGGACGGTTGAGCACCAATGAAAGTCGCGCGGATCGCGTCGCACGGGCGCACCAGCAAGCGACGCATCCGCTTCGTCACGCCACATGCTTGCGTCACTTATTTCCGTTCGCTTGCGTTGCCTTATCGGCCGCGTTGCCTTATCGGCCGCTTTGCCTTATCGGCCGTTGTCGCAGCGATGCCATTTTTGACCCCAACTGCCCTCATCACGCCGCATCCCCGTAGAATACGGACACCCTCCCATCCAGCCCCGCAGGCAAAAGAAACCTGGAGACCACAACAAAATATGTCTTCTCTCCAATGGTTCGCCGAGCTGACCCCGCGCGAGCGCCGCACCCTGTACGCCGGTTTCGGCGGCTACGCCGTCGACGCGTTCGACTTCATGATCTACTCGTTCCTGATTCCGACGCTGATCGCGACGTGGGGCATGAGCAAAAGCGAAGCCGGCATGATCGCCACCAGCTCGCTGATATCGTCGGCGATCGGCGGCTGGCTCGCCGGGATTCTCGCCGATCGCCATGGCCGCATCCGTGTATTGCAATGGACGATCGCCACCTTCGCGATCTTCACGTTCCTGTCCGGCTTCACGCAGTCGTTCTGGCAGTTGCTGACCACCCGCACGCTGCAGGGCATCGGCTTCGGCGGTGAGTGGTCGGTCGTGACGATCATGATGGCCGAGACGATCCGCTCGCCACAGCATCGCGCGAAGGCGGTCGGCACCGTGCAAAGCAGCTGGTCGTTCGGCTGGGCGGCCGCGGCGATCGTCTACTGGGCGGCCTTCGCGTTGCTGCCGGAACAATACGCGTGGCGCGCGTGCTTCTGGGTTGGCCTGCTGCCCGCCGCATGGATCATCTATATCCGGCGCAACGTCAGCGACCCCGACATCTTTCTCGCGACGCGTCGCGCGCGCGAAAGCGGTATCAATACATCGCATTTCATGCAGATCTTCTCGGCCGCGCATCTGAAGACGACGCTGCTCGGCAGCGCGCTGTGCACCGGCATGCTCGGCGGCTACTACGCGATCACGACGTGGCTGCCCACTTATCTGAAGACGGAGCGCCATCTGTCGGTGTTCAACACGAGCGGCTATCTGATCGTGCTGATCGTCGGTTCGTTCGCCGGCTATATCGTCGGCGCGATTCTATGCGACAGGATCGGCCGGCGCGCGTCGTTCGTGCTGTTCGCGGTCGGCTCGTTCGTGCTCGGCATGGTCTACACGATGCTGCCGATCACCGACACGATGATGCTAGCGCTCGGCTTCCCGCTCGGCATCGTCGTGCAGGGCATTTTCGCGGGCATCGGCGCGTATCTGTCGGAGCTGTATCCGAACGAGATTCGCGGCTCGGGACAAGGCTTCTGCTACAACCTCGGGCGCGGACTCGGCTCGTTCTTCCCGATACTCGTCGGCACCTTCGCGCAGACGATGACGCTCGTGAAGGCAATGGGCATCGTCGCGGGCTCGGGATATCTGCTCGTGATCGTCGCCGCGTTGTGCCTGCCGGAAACGAAGGGCAAGGTGCTCGGGGCGGCCGGCTCCGCCGCTTGAGATCGTCTGAAACCGCAGTTCCCAATCATGAAAACGATCGTACTCGGCGGCGGCGTCATCGGCGTCGCCACTGCTTTCTATCTGTGCCAGCAAGGCTGCGACGTGACGGTGATCGAGCGCGAACCCGACGTCGCCCTGTCCACGAGTTTCGGCAACGCCGGCGTGATCGCGCCGGGCTACGTGACGCCGTGGGCCGCGCCCGGCATGCCGGCAAAAATCCTCAAGTACCTGTTCAAGCCCGCCTCGCCGCTGATCTTCCGGCCGACACTCGATCCGGCCCAATGGCGCTGGATCGCGCGCTGGCTGCGCGAGTGCGAGCTCGAACGCTTTCGCGTGAACAAGCAGCGGATGCAGCGCATCGCGTACTACAGCCGCGCGTGCCTGCACGAATTCCGCGGCCGTCATCCGTTCGACTACGGCCGCAGCCAGGGTTATCTGCAACTGTTTCGCAGCGAGTACGACGTCGAGCTCGCGCAGCCGGCGCTCGCGGTGCTGCGTGATGCGGGCATCACGCATCGGGAAGTCAGCGCCGCGCAGTGCGTGGAGATCGAGCCGGGTTTGCGCTGGGCACAGCAGGCGCCGTTCTCCGGCCTCTATCTGCCCGACGATGAAGCCGGCGACTGCGCGCGCTTCACCCGCGAGCTGCGCGCGATCTGCGAGCGCAATGGCGTGAGCTTTCGCTTCGACACTCGGGTGACGTCACTCGATATCGAGGGCGCGACGGTGCGCGGCGTGCGTATTCAAAGCGAGCGCGGCGCAGAGACACTGCCGGCCGACGCGGTGGTCGTCGCGCTCGGCGTCGATAGCGCGGCGCTGCTCGCGCCGCTCGGCGTGAAGGTGCCGCTCTATCCGGTGAAGGGCTATTCGGCCACGCTGCCCGTAACCGACGACGAAAAAGCGCCGCGCGCGGCGCTGATGGACGAATCTCTGAAGACGGCGATCACGCGCTTCGGCAACAACCTGCGCATCGCGGGTACGGCCGAACTCGGCAATCGCCAGACGACGCTGCGCGAACAGGCGCTGCAAACCTTGCTCACGGTGCTGCGCGACTGGTTCCCGCACGCGGCCAATCCGACTTCTGCGCATTTCTGGGTCGGCCGCCGGCCGATGACGCCCGATGGCGCGCCGCTGCTCGGTCCGTGCAACCTCGACAACTTATGGCTGAACCTTGGGCATGGCTCGACGGGCTGGGCGATGTCGATGGGCTCGGGGCGCGTGGTCGCGGATCTGATTACGCAACGCAAGCCGGAGATCGATCTCGATGGCCTGACGCTCGCGCGTTATCGCAAATGAGACGAGCATAACGCGCCGCGACGACGCAAAAGAAAACCGGGCTCCCCCTTTCAGGCGAGCCCGGTTTCTCTTTTACTGCATCGCTTTACCGCTACAGGTGCCCTTCATGGGGCGCCTTGTCGTCTCCACGCCTTCCTGCAAATCGTGGCCGGCGTGCGCGGTCTGGAACAACCCGCGCATACCAGCTGAAGACGCTTAGCGCGGCAGTTCCGAATGCCCCATCAGGAACGAGTCGACCGAACGCGCGCACTGACGGCCTTCGCGGATCGCCCACACGACGAGCGACTGGCCGCGGCGCATGTCGCCCGCCGTGAACACCTTGTCCACCGACGTGTAATACGCCTTGTCACCCTCGGTCGCGGCGCGCACGTTGCCGCGCGCATCCTTGTCGACGCCGAACGCTTCGAGCACCGGCGACACCGGCTGCGTGAAGCCCATTGCGAGCAGCACGAGGTCGGCCTTCATTTCGAACTCGGAGTTCGGCACTTCGACCATCTTGCCTTCCTTCCATTCGACGCGCGCGGCGATCAGCTTCTCGACCTTGCCGTTCTTGCCTTCGAGACGCTTGGTCGCGACCGCCCAATCGCGCTCGCAGCCTTCCTCGTGCGACGACGACGTGCGCAGCTTGATCGGCCAGTACGGCCACACGAGCGGCTTGTTCTCTTCTTCCGGCGGCTGCGGCAACAGTTCGAACTGCGTGACGCTCTTCGCGCCATGACGGTTCGACGTGCCGACGCAGTCCGAACCGGTATCGCCGCCGCCGATCACGACGACGTGCTTACCCTTCGCGACCAGCTGGTTCGGCACCTTGTCGCCAGCGTTGACCTTGTTCTGCTGCGGCAGGAATTCCATCGCGTAGTACACGCCTTCGAGCTCGCGGCCCGGCACCGGCAGATCACGCGGCGTTTCCGAACCACCGGCGATCACGACCGCGTCGAACTGCTCGTTCAGGTCGGCCGGCGTGATGGTTTCCTTCGCGGTGTTGCCGATGTGCACCGGCAGCGTGTCCGGCTTGCCGATGAACACGTTGGTGCGGAACGTCACGCCTTCGGCTTCCATCTGGCGCATGCGGCGGTCGATCTGCCACTTTTCCAGCTTGAAGTCGGGGATGCCATAACGCAGCAGGCCGCCGATGCGGTCGTTCTTCTCGAACACGGTCACGTCATGACCGGCGCGCGCGAGCTGCTGCGCAGCCGCGAGACCCGCGGGGCCCGAGCCGACCACGGCGACCTTCTTGCCGGTCTTGTGCTTCGGCGTTTGCGGGGCGACCCAGCCTTCGGTCCAGGCTTTGTCGATGATCGCGTGCTCGATCGACTTGATGCCGACCGGGTCGTCGTTGATGCCGAGCGTGCACGCTGCTTCGCACGGCGCCGGGCAGATGCGGCCCGTGAACTCGGGGAAGTTGTTGGTCGAATGCAGCACTTCGATCGCGTTCTTCCAGTCCTGACGAAACACCAGGTCGTTGAAGTCCGGGATGATGTTGTTGACCGGGCAGCCGTTGTTGCAAAACGGAATGCCGCAGTCCATGCAACGCGCGCCTTGAATCTTCGCTTCGTCGTCGGTCAGTGCCGCGACGAATTCCTTGTAGTGCTTCACACGCGTGAGCGGAGCCTCGTACGTCTCGTGGCGACGTTCGAACTCGAGAAAACCGGTTGCCTTGCCCATGTGGTTCTCTTCTCTATCTGTATCTAGGGGTAATCTGGACCCGCCGCGCGTCGATCGATCGGAACGCGGCGGGTACGTCTGAATGTGGCTTCGGTGAAGTCAGCTCAGGCGGCGAGCACTTCGCTGTTCGCCTTCTTCGCGGCGAGTTCGCCGAGCGCGCGCTTGTATTCGGTCGGGAACACTTTCACGAACTGACGGCGCGCCGCGTCCCAGTTTTCGAGCAGCGCCTTCGCGCGCGGCGAGCCGGTGAACTGGAAGTGACGCTCGATGAGCCCCTTGAGCAGCACTTCGTCGGTCGTGGCGCGATGCCACACGCCCTGGTCGACCGTGCGCTCCTGCTCGGCCTGTTGCAGCACCGGGTCGAGCGAAACCATCGACTTGTTGCACTTGCTCGCGAACGTGCCGTCCGGATCGAACACGTACGCGATACCGCCCGACATGCCGGCCGCGAAGTTGCGGCCCGTCTCGCCGAGCACGACCACCGTGCCGCCCGTCATGTATTCGCAACCGTGATCGCCCGTGCCTTCGACGACCGCCGTCGCGCCCGAGTTACGCACGCAGAAACGCTCGCCGGCCACGCCGCGGAAGAAGGCTTCACCTTCGATCGCGCCGTACATCACCGTGTTGCCGCAGATGATGTTCTCTTCCGACTTGCCGCGGAAATCGTTGGTCGGACGGATGATGATGCGGCCGCCCGACAGACCCTTGCCGACGTAGTCGTTGCCGTCGCCGACCAGATCCAGCGTGACGCCCTTCGCGAGGAACGCGCCGAAGCTCTGACCCGCGGTGCCCTTCAGCTGGATGTGGATCGCGTCGTCCGCGAGACCTTCGTGCCCGTACTTCTTCGCGATCGTGCCCGACAGCATTGCGCCGACCGTGCGGTTCACGTTGCGCACCGGCTGGATGAACGACACGTGCTCACCCTTCTCGATCGCGGCCTTCGCCTTCTCGATCAGCGTGTGATCGAGTGCGCGGTCGAGGCCGTGATCCTGCACGTCGACGTGCTTGCGCGCGACTTCGGCCGGCACTTGCGGCTGATAGAACACGCGCGAGAAGTCGAGGCCCTTCGCCTTCCAGTGCTCGATGCCCTTCTTCGTATCGAGCAGTTCCGCGCGGCCGATCAGGTCGTCGAACTTGCGGATGCCGAGTTGCGCCATGATTTCGCGCGCTTCTTCCGCAACGAAGAAGAAGAAGTTCACGACGTGTTCCGGCTGGCCCTGGAACTTCGCACGCAGCACCGGATCTTGCGTCGCGACGCCGACCGGGCACGTGTTCAGATGGCACTTGCGCATCATGATGCAGCCTTCGACGACGAGCGGCGCCGTCGCGAAGCCGAATTCGTCAGCGCCGAGCAGCGCGCCGATCACGACGTCGCGGCCGGTCTTCATCTGACCGTCGGCCTGCACGCGGATACGGCCGCGCAGCTGGTTCAGCACCAGGGTCTGCTGCGTTTCGGCGAGACCCAGTTCCCACGGCGTGCCCGCATGCTTGATCGACGACAGCGGCGACGCACCCGTGCCACCGTCATGACCAGCGATCACGACGTGATCGGCCTTCGCCTTCGCGACACCCGCTGCAACCGTACCGACGCCCGACTCCGACACGAGCTTGACCGAAATGCTCGACGATGCGTTCACGTTCTTCAGATCGTGAATCAGCTGCGCCAGGTCTTCGATCGAGTAGATGTCGTGGTGCGGCGGCGGCGAAATCAGGCCGACGCCCGGCACCGAGTAACGCAGCTTGCCGATGTAGTCCGACACCTTGTGGCCCGGCAGCTGACCGCCTTCGCCCGGCTTCGCGCCCTGCGCCATCTTGATCTGGATCTGATCGGCCGACGCGAGGTACTCCGCCGTCACGCCGAAACGGCCCGACGCGACCTGCTTGATGCGCGAGCGCAGCGAATCGCCGTCCTTGAGCGGAATGTCGACGATCACTTCGTCGCCGATCACCGACTTCATCGTGTCGCCGTTCTTGATCGGAATGCCGCGCAGTTCGTTGCGATAACGGTTCGCGTCTTCACCGCCTTCACCGGTGTTCGACTTGCCGCCGATGCGGTTCATCGCGACGGCGAGCGTGGCGTGCGCTTCGGTGCTGATCGAGCCCATCGACATCGCGCCGGTCGCGAAACGCTTGACGATGTCCTTCGCCGGTTCGACTTCGTCGAGCGGGATCGCTTTGGTCGGATCGAACTTGAACTCGAACAGGCCGCGGAAGGTCATGTGACGCCTGGTCTGATCGTTGATCAGATGCGCGTATTCCTTGTACGTCTGGTACGAGTTGCTGCGCGCCGAGTGCTGCAGCTTGGCGATCGCATCCGGCGTCCACATGTGTTCTTCGCCGCGCACGCGGTACGCGTACTCGCCGCCCGCGTCGAGCATGTTCGCGAGGACCGGGTTGTCGCCGAATGCTTCGCGATGCAGACGGATCGCTTCTTCCGCGACGTCAAAGAGACCAATGCCGCCGACCTTCGACGAGGTGCCGTGGAAGTACTTCGACACCAGATCCGAGGCAAGCCCGACCGCTTCGAAAATCTGCGCGCCGGTGTACGACATGTAGGTCGAAATGCCCATCTTCGACATGACCTTCTGCAGGCCCTTGCCGACTGCCTTCGTGAAGTTGTAGACCGCCTTCTCCGCCGACAGGTCGCCCTTCAGGCCGGCCGCGAGCTGGCTCAGCGTTTCCATCGCGAGGTACGGGTGCACGGCTTCCGCGCCGTAGCCCGCGAGCAGCGCGAAGTGGTGCGTTTCACGCGCCGAACCCGTTTCGACGACGAGACCCGTGCTCGTGCGCAGACCCTGCTGCACGAGATGCGTGTGGATCGCGGCGGTGGCGAGCAGTGCCGGAATCGCGACGTTGTCGCGGTCGGTCTTGCGGTCCGACACGATCAGCATGTTGTAGCCGGACTTGACCGCATCAACGGCTTCCGCGCACAGCGATGCGAGACGCGCTTCGATGCCTTCCTTGCCCCACGCGACCGGATAGCAGATGTTCAGCTCGTACGAGCTGAATTTGCCGCCAGTGTACTGATCGATCGCGCGGATCTTCGCGATGTCCTTGAAGTCGAGCACCGGCTGCGACACTTCGAGACGCATCGGCGGGTTGATGTTGTTCGTGTCGAGCAGGTTCGGCTTCGGGCCGATGAACGAGACGAGCGACATCACCATGTTTTCACGGATCGGGTCGATCGGCGGGTTCGTGACCTGTGCGAACAGCTGCTTGAAGTAGTGGTACAGCGTCTTGTTCTTGTTGGACATGACCGCGAGCGGCGAGTCGTTGCCCATCGAGCCCACGGCTTCCTCGCCCGCTTGCGCCATCGGCGCCATCAGGAACTTCAGATCTTCCTGGGTATAGCCGAACGCCTGCTGGCGATCCAGCAGCGCAGCGGCTTCGCGGCGTTCCGTTGCAACGTCTTCGGCCTTCGGCTCGATCTCGTCGAGCTTGATGCGCACGGCGTCGATCCAGCTCTTGTACGGCTTGGCGTTCGCGAGGTTGTCCTTCAGTTCCTTGTCGTCGATGATGCGGCCGTGCTCCATGTCGATCAGGAACATCTTGCCCGGCTGCAGACGCCACTTCTTGACGATCTTCGATTCGGGAATAGGCAGCGTGCCGGCTTCCGACGCCATGATGACGAGGTCGTCGTCGGTGACGATGTAGCGCGCCGGACGCAGACCGTTACGGTCGAGCGTCGCGCCGATCTGGCGGCCGTCGGTGAACGCGATCGCGGCGGGGCCGTCCCACGGCTCCATCATCGCGGCGTGGTATTCGTAGAACGCCTTGCGGTTCTCGTCCATCAGCGTGTGCTGTTCCCAGGCTTCCGGGATCATCATCATCATCGCGTGGACGAGCGGGTAGCCGGCCATCACCAGCAGTTCGAGACAGTTGTCGAACGATGCCGTATCCGATTGGCCCGGATAGATCAGCGGCCACAGCTTCGGCAGGTCGTCGCCGAGCACGTGCGAGGCGATCGCGCCGGTACGCGCGTTCAGCCAGTTGACGTTGCCCTTCACCGTGTTGATTTCGCCGTTGTGGGCGATCATGCGGTACGGGTGAGCCAGTTCCCACGCCGGGAACGTGTTGGTCGAGAAGCGCTGGTGCACGAGAGCGAGCGCCGAGATGGTGCGGTCGTCCTGCAGGTCGCGGTAGTACACGCCGACCTGGCCCGCGAGCAGCAGACCCTTGTAGACGACCGTGCGCGCCGACATCGACGGCACGAAGTATTCCTTGCCGTGCTTGAGCTTCAGCGCCTGGATGCGGTGGCTCGCGGTCTTGCGGATGATGTACAGCTTCCGCTCGAGCGCATCGGTCACCATGATGTCTTTGCCGCGGCCGATGAAGATCTGGCGGATCAGCGGCTCGCTCGCCTTGACGGTCGGCGAAATCGGCATGGCGTGGTCGACCGGCACGTCGCGCCAGCCGAGCACGACCTGACCTTCGGCCTTCACCGTGCGCTCGAGCTCCTGTTCGCAGGCGATGCGCGACGCGTGCTCCTTCGGCAGAAAGATCATGCCGACGCCGTATTCGCCGGCCGGCGGCAGCGTCACGCCCTGGCGGGCCATCTCCTCGCGATAGAAGCCGTCCGGAATCTGGATCAGGATGCCCGCGCCGTCGCCCATCAGCGGATCGGCGCCGACGGCGCCCCGATGGTCGAGGTTCTCGAGAATCTTCAGGCCCTGCTGGATGATTTCGTGACTCTTCTGGCCCTTGATGTGGGCGACGAAGCCGACGCCGCAGGCATCATGCTCGTTTTGCGGGTCGTACAGACCTTGGGCGGCGGGAACCGGGTGAATCGGTTGCTGGTGGTCGTTCATGGGGACACCGTCTGTGAGGAGGCCGGACAGGCCGTTAAACCATTGTTTTTTTGCCGCAGTGCGCTTCGCGACCACGACGGCGCTCTTCTCGCAGCAGGACTGCGCGGGATGAAAAGCGTCGGAAATCGGAATATACGCGACGAATCAAGGAAATAGCAAATAAAACGTGATGATCCGCCCCCGATTATCAAATTGGTGCATTGCGGCTATTTTTTATTGGTGCCATATCAAATTGGGGCAAAAGAAAACGGCATATGAAATGCCGTCTTCATGCAGCCCATTGATGCAAAACACTTTCTTCGGATTTAAGGCGGCTATATCGAGCGCGCCAAGGTGTCGCCTTCCCGCCGCCTCACTGCGTATGCGGTGTCTCGCGCACCTTGCGCGGCCGGCCGCGCGGTAGAGGAGACACACGTCGGTTCGCGGCGCGCGCAGCCCATTCGCGGTAAGTGTCGCTGCCGAGCACCCAGCCCTTCAACGTGGCTTGCTGGAGCTGACTTGCCTCGCGCTCGTCGAGCGGCTGCTCGCACAGTTCGCGGTAGGCGCGCTGTCGCTCGAATGGCGTATTGCCGAGCGACCAGTAGAGGGGGTGATCCGTGATCAGGCTGTCAAGGGTGAGGCCGATGTGATGACGATAGCTCGACCAGCGATAGTCCTCGGCCGCGTTGACCAGTTGCAAGCGCACCGGACACATTTCGACGACCCGGCTCGCAAGCAGGAAGTAGCGCTCACCCTCGATCACCGTGGCCCGATAACGGCCTTCCCACAAAGTGCCGCGACGCGCGTAGCGCCGGTTGAAGTGCGCGACGTAGCGCCGCCCGACGGCCTGCATCGCCTTGGGCAGGCTCGACTCCTCGGTGGGCGTGACGAGCAGTTGCACGGCGCCCGGCATCAAGGCGTAAGCGTGGATGGAAAGGTGATGGTCCCGGGAAGCCGCCTTCAGACAGTCGATGAAAAGCTCGTAGTCCTGGTCGTCGACGAAAGCGGGCTGCTGATCGAGCCCGCGGAGGATGACGTGCTGCGGCTGGTCGGGGACATAAAGACGTGCAAGCCGTGCCATGCTGGAGTGTCCAATAGTCGCGTTGGTATATACCCGAAGGTCCGAAGATCCGCATGCGCGCAAGGTTCGGCGCCATACGGCGAAGCCAGAAACCACGCGGCGCTTAGGGAGAAAACTCTAACCGCCGCGTATGGTTTGTTTCAAACGTTGTAGTCATAATGAGCGGGCCTTTTTTGGAGGAGCACATATGAAATTAAAACAGGCCGTAACGGGGATGGCAGTGCTTGCCTGCATGAGCACGGCAGCGCACGCACAATCGGCCGGCAGCATTTACGTCACGACGGGCTGGTTCCATCTGGCGCCCCAATCGAGCAGCGACCCGCTCACCATAACCAGCATTGGCGGTAGCCCAACCAACATCACCGAACCCAACACCGGCGCCTCGCTGAGTTCCGCCGACACCATCGGTTTCACCGCCGGCTATTTCATCACCGACCACATCGCGACTGAATTCGTCATTGGCGTCCCCCCTACGTTCGACCTTTCCGGCACGGGCAGCCTTGCGCAGTTCGGCAAGATCGGGGAGGCCAAACAGTGGAGCCCGACTCTGCTGTTCAAGTACTACTTCAACGAGCCGACCGCTGCGTTCCGTCCGTATCTGGGTGTCGGTGTGAGCCGCATCTGGTTCACCGGCGAGCAGATTACCAACAGCGCATTCGAAGCCAACGTTCTGCATGGTCCGACCAGTGTGTCGACGGATAGTTCGTGGGAACCTGTGTTTAATGCGGGCTTCCATTACTCCTTCAATCAGCACTGGTTCGCCGGCGTGTCGGTCTCGTACCTGCCGCTCAGCACGACCGCGAAGCTCAGTTCGGCATCGACCACCCCGGTCGGCACGCTGACCGTGCAATCGCAGACCAAGATCAAGCTGAACCCGATCGTCACCTACGTCAACATCGGTTACCGTTTCTAACGCTTCGCGAGAGCGGGTGGCTTGAATTAGGGTAGTCGAATTTTCGCGCCCTGGGGAACGCCGTCATCGAGCCGATGACGGCGTTTTCGTTTGGCATCTCCGTTGCATCGGGATGGCAGCGTCAACCGGCATCGGCGTTTGTAAATTTGACGCGGATTGCGCGCGCCGGTGTGCAATATCGGGCGACGAGACGGGCACGTTCATCCTGTCGCGAGCCGCGCGCATGGTACGTCGCGGGCGATGCGGCGCTTGGCATCGAAGTTGCGTTCAGATGGCGTTTCCTACGCTGCGACGTGATACTACGTCTGCGCTTAGCGTGTCCGCGCGACGATGCGCGGAGCCTTTCAACTCATCGACGGAGCGACCATGACAGCACTTCCAAATACGCGAGACGCCCTCGGCGAATCCTGGACCAGCGCGAGTCGCCGTGCGCGGCGCATCGCTCGCCATAGCCGCCATGCGGCTGAAGATATCGCGGTCGAGTTGCGCACCCTGCTGTCGGAACTCGAATCGACTTTGGCCGACGGCACGCAGGCCGACGCCGTGGCATTGCGCGGCAGGCTGCGCAAACAATTGGACGCCGCGCGAGAGCGGCTGAACGAAACGCGCGACGCGATGCGCGACCGCGCGGGCGTCGCGATCTCAGACGCCGATCACTACGTGCATGAAAATCCGTGGCAGACGATTGCGATCGTCGGCGGGCTTGCGCTGGTGGCGGGAGCGCTGTTCGCGTCGCGTTCGCGGTGACGCGCGCCTGCGCGGTTTGATGGTGCTGGCAAGGGGACGCGACGGCAGCTTCGATACGGCAACGTTGAACGTCACACTCCTTGCCGCACGCCCAGCCGCCGCTAGCGCCTAGTTGTCGTCGATCACGAACAGGCGCCGATACTCCTTCAGCGCGTAGCGATCGGTCATCCCGGCGATGTAATGCGCGATCAGACGCGGCTGGCGCGTCGCATCGGTCGACTGATAGTCCGGCGGCAGCAGCCGCGGGTCGTCGGTGAACGCGTCGAACAGACCGACCACGACGCGGCGTGCCTTGTTGGCCATACGCATCACGCGATAGTGGCGGTACATGTTTCTGAACAGAAAGCGCTTGAGCGCCGCGGCCTGCGCGGCGACCGCATCGCTGTGCGCGACGAGCGGGGGCGCCGAGCGAACGTCGTCCAGTGACGCCGGCGCATAGCGCGCGAGATTGGCCCGCGTCGTCTCGATCAGATCGACGATCAGCGTATTGATCACACGCCGCACCGTCTCGTGAATCAGCCGACGCCCTTCGATCTGCGGGTAGTCGCTGCGCGCCGCCTCGCAGTGCGTCTGCCAGAGTTCTACTTCGGCGAGCTGCTCGAGTGACAGCAGCCCGGAGCGCAGACCGTCGTCGACATCATGATTGTTGTACGCGATTTCGTCGGCGACGTTGGCGATCTGCGCTTCGAGCGACGGCTGACGCCCTTCGAGAAACCGCTCGCCCAATTCGCCGAGCCGGCGCGCATTGTCGCGCGAACAATGCTTGAGAATGCCCTCGCGCGTCTCGAAGCACAGGTTCAGGCCATTGAAAGCTCCGTAGTGCTCCTCAAGTTCGTCGACGACCGCAAGACTCTGCAGGTTGTGCTCGAAGCCGCCATGCTCGCGCATGCATTCGTTCAACGCATCCTGCCCGGCATGGCCGAACGGCGTGTGGCCGAGATCGTGCGCCAGCGAAATCGCTTCGACGAGATCTTCGTTGACGCGCAGATTGCGCGCGACCGAGCGCGCGATCTGCGCAACTTCGAGGCTATGGGTGAGCCGAGTGCGAAACAGGTCGCCCTCGTGATTGACGAATACCTGAGTCTTGTATTCGAGTCGCCGGAATGCGGTGGAGTGGACGATGCGGTCGCGGTCGCGCTGAAACTCGGTGCGCGCGCTCGGCGCGGTTTCCGGATAGCGACGCCCGCGCGATTGGCTCGAATGCGCCGCGTACGGCGCGAGATGCGCTTCGAGCGCCTGCTGGGTCGGCGCGGGGACGGCCGGTGTGTCGACGGCGGCTGCGCGCGCGCTCGTCGAGTCATGCTGGATATCGTCGCTGCGCCTGTCGGTCACCGGGTTCTCCGAAACATGGGCGGCGCCTCGTGACGTGGTACGTAAAGCGTGGCTGCAGGGCCGTGATCGATCTAGACGGCGGCGGCCAGCGTAGCATGCACGTCGGCGTCGGGCGCCCGGGTGATCAGTGTCTCACCGAAACGCTTCAGCAGAATGAACTTGATCGCGCCGGCCTCCGCCTTCTTGTCGATCTGCATCAGCTCGACGTAGCGGTCCGCGCCGAGCGCGGGAGCGCGAGTGGGCAGATGCGCGGCAAGCACGACGTCGACGAGCCGCTTGCGCGACGCTTCATCGAGATGGCCAAGCCTCACCGACAGATCCGCCGCCATCACCATTCCGCAGCCGACCGCCTCGCCGTGCAGCCACTCGCCATAGCCGAGTCCGGCTTCGATCGCGTGGCCGAACGTGTGGCCGAAGTTGAGAATCGCGCGCAGACCACCTTCGCGCTCGTCCTGCGCCACGACGGAGGCCTTGATCTCGCACGAGCGCTTGACCGCCTCGGTCAATGCTTCCGGTTCGCAGCGGTTCAAAGCCTCGATATTGGCCTCGATCCAGGTAAAGAAACCGGCGTCGGCGATCGCGCCAGTCTTGATGACCTCGGCGATGCCTGCGGCGAGTTCGCGCTCGGGCAGCGTACGCAACGCGCCGATGTCGGCGATCACCGCCTGCGGCTGGTAGAACGCGCCGATCATGTTCTTGCCGAGCGGATGATTGATGCCGGTCTTGCCGCCGACCGACGAATCCACCTGCGACAGCAACGTGGTCGGCACCTGGATGAATGGCACGCCGCGCATGTAGCAGGCCGCGGCAAACCCGGTCATGTCGCCGATCACGCCGCCGCCGAGCGCGATCAGCGTGGTCTTGCGGTCGGCGCGCGAGCCGAGCAGCGCGTCGAAGATCTGGTTCAGCGTCTGCAGATTCTTGTGCGCTTCGCCGTCCGGCAGAACGACCGTCGACACCTGCTTGTGCAGCGGCGCGAGCGCCGCGCGCAGCTTGTCGCCGTAGAGCGGATCGACGGTGGAATTGGTGACGATCGTGACCGAGTTGCCGGCGATGTGCGGCGCGAACAGCTCGGTCTGGCCGATCAGGTCGGCACCGATATGGATGGGGTAGGCGCGCTCGCCCAGTTCGACGTTGACGGTAATCATACGATCCATTATGACGCAGGATGTTTGGCGACGCCGGCCATCTCGAGCTGCATCAGAACCATGTTGACGAGTCCGTTGACCGACGGCCGGCCGGTTTCAATCACGAAGTGCGCGCATTCGCGGTATAGCGGATCGCGCACTTCGTAGAGCGCTTCGAGGCGCGCCTTGGGGTCTTCCGTTTGCAGCAGCGGTCGATTCTTGTCGCGCCGTGTGCGCAACCACAGATCATGCGGATTGGCGCGCAGATAGATCACGAGGCCGCGGCTTTTCAGCGCTTCGCGGTTTTCCGGCCGCAGCACCGCGCCGCCGCCGGTCGCGAGCACGATATTGTCGCGCCCGGTCAGATCGGAGATCACGCTCGCTTCGCGTTCGCGAAAGCCCGCTTCGCCCTCGAGCTCGAAGATCACAGGAATGCGCGCGCCCGTGCGCGCCTCGATTTCATGGTCGGAATCGAAGAACGGGCGCTCGAGACGGCGCGCAACCGCCCGACCCACAGTGGTTTTTCCTGCCCCCATGAGCCCTACGAAAAAAACATTGGCGTGTGCGTCCCGCGCTTGCAACGGTGTCCTCTGGCTAATCCGGTGTAGTTCGTGCCGCAGCTTACTGGCAAAGCGGCTGCCTTGTCGAGCCTGCGCGCCGCCGGCGGACGGCGGCGCAAGCGTGCTCAATATGCCCTAATTTTCCCGCACCACCCGCGGCGTGATGAAAACAGCCAGTTCGCTGCGCGTGTCGCGATGAGTCCGATTGCGGAACAAAGCGCCCAGAACCGGTATTTTGCCAAGGATGGGCACCCGCTCGACGTCGTCGCGGTCGTCGGTCTCGTAAATTCCGCCGATTGACACCGTACCACCATCCTCGACCTCGACGCGCGTTTGCACGTGCTTGGTGTTGATCGCGGGCCCGGCGTCGGTCTGCTCGCCGACGCTGTCTTTCGCGACGTCGAGATCGAGCACCACCCGGCCATCCGGCATGATCTGCGGCTCGACCTCCAGTTTGAGCGTCGCGCGGCGAAACTGCACGCCCGATACGCCCTGGCCGACCTTCGCCTGATACGGCAGCTCGGTGCCCTGCTCGACGATCGCCTTCATCCGGTCCGCGGTGACGACCCGCGGGCTCGACACGATTTTCCCATGTCCCTCGGATTCGAGCGCCGAGAGCTCGATGTTCAGCAGTCGCGTCGCGCGCGCCGCGAACAGCGTGAGGCCGGCGGTCGCGGCGTCGAACCCGGAGATCGGCCGGGCCGACAGATCGTACACGGAGCCGTCCGTTCCTGCCGTCAGCCCCCTCGACGTACCGTCCGCGCTCGTGCCGGCGAGCGACAGCCGCACCCCGAGATTGCGCGAAAAACCCTGATCGCCTTCGACGATCTGCGCCTCGATCAGCACCTGGCGAGTCGGCCGGTCGACGGAAGCGATCAGCGCCGCGATCTGCTCGAGCCTCCCCGCGAGGTCGGTGACGAACAGCAGGTTGGTGCGCGGATCGGCGGTGACGGCGCCGCGTTTGGACAGCACACGCTGGGTACCGGAACCGGTCAGCAGGCGCCGCACGTCCTCGGCGTGCGCGTAGTGCAGCTCGAACGTACGGCTCGCGAGCGGCTCGAGGTCCGCCGCGTGGGCGTGAGCTTCGAAGCGCTGACGTTCGCGCGCAGCGAGTTCGGCGGCAGGCGCGACCCAGATTACGTTGCCGTGGCGCTCCATCGCCAGATTGTTGACGTCGAGCAGCGTATCGAACGCGGTGCGCCACGGCACCTTGTCGAGCCGTATCGACACGGCGCCGCGCACTTTGTCGCTAGCGACGATGTTCAGGCCGGTGAACTCGGCGAACGCTTTCAGGACCGCACCGAGTTGCGCGCGCTGAAAGTTCAGCGAGATCGGCTTGTTGCCCGCAGGCAGGCCCGAGTCGGCACTGGCCGGTGCGTCTGCGAGGCGCAGCCGCGCCGGCAGCGGGACCGGCGGCCCTTCGAGACTGGGCGCGCCGGCGCTGTCGTCGCGAGCCGAAGTGTCAGGTTGTTTTGGCGACGGCGGCTGTACCGGGCCGTTGGCGACGTCGTCCGGAGAAGCGTCGGGCGTTATCGCGGAACGCGGGGTCGCTTGCAGGGCGTCCCGGTCCTGGGCCGCGTTTGGCGCAGAAGCATCGCCGAACGGATTCAAGAATTGGGCGACGCCGCCGCCTGGCAGCGGCGCTAGCTCGTAGGCGGTATTGGCCGATGCGGCCGGGTCGCCGAGCGCCGCGTAAGTCGGCAACGGCGGTAGCAGCGGTGGCGTCGACGCCTGCGCGACGCCAGCACCCAGCATCGCAGCGACGTAGAGCCCGAAACACAACCCGATATCGACGCGGCTCTCGCGTCCGGCCCCCAACGTCGCCACGCTCCATCGCTCGAGCGCGCGCTTCATGACGCCTCCGTCAGCGTCAGCGTGCGCGTCGCGCCGCCGTTCGCGAGCGTGATGCCGAGCTCGTCGAGCTGCGTGACCCGCTCGACGCCCAGTTGCTGCCCGGCCGCGACCGTCGTCGTGCCATCTGGCGTGTCGAGCAGGGCGAGCCCGCGGGTGCGATCGCGCAGCAAACCGACGAGGCGCAACTCGGAAGCATCGCCCGGCTCGCCGCTCGCGGAGATCTGCGGCTTCGCAAACGGATCGAAGAACACCAGGTCTTCGTCGTCATCGTTGGCGGCCTCGTCGGCGTCAGGGCTCGCCTCGGCGCTCGCCGCCGCAGTCTCGGGAGCAGGCCGCAATGCGTCGTACACCTGCAGCGTCGCGGCCACAGCGAGCCCTTTGCCGTCCTGCTTGACGGTCACGTCGACGGGAACGATCAGCACCGGCAGTTGCGCGAGCCCATGGAAAAACGCCATCAGATGAACGAACTCCGTGCGCGCGGTGAGCTGCAGCGCGCGCATCCGCTCGACGCCCTCACCGCTCGCCGCGCCGGGTTCGATCGCGAGCAACGCGACGCCGCTCTGCGTCGCCAGCTCGGAGACGATGCGCACGTCGTCGGCGGAATTCCACGACACAGCGCTCGACGCCGTGGCCGGCATCGCCGCGACGGCCCGGCGCAACGACGGCAGCTGCGCGAGCGCGTGCCGCGCGTCCGCGAGACGCTGCGTGCTGACCACGAGCGCCGCGCGGCTCGCCTCCAGTCCGGCGAGATCGGTCGCGTTCCAGCCGTATGCGCCGAGGCCGAACACGAGCGCGGCAAGCATCGCCGCGACGAGCCAGCGACGGCGCCGGCTCCACGCGTCGAGCGGCACGCGCGCCCGCTTGACCCAGCGCGAAAAAATCGCGGCCCCGTGCGCAGCACCGCCCGGCTCGAAAAAAGTCGTGCTCATCGGGCACCTCCCGTTCGTGCGGCCTGCGAGGCGCGCGTCGCTTTCGGCGGCGGATCGCCCCAGCGAAGGCGCGCATCGAACTCCACCGGTCCGCCAATCACCGGTTCTGTCGACGCGCCGCCCTTCCCCGTCGGCCGGCGCAGATCGCGCATCTCCGCGCCCTGCACGCCGTGGATCGCGCCGAGGCCCTTGAGCCACTCGGCCGACGCGAGATGGCCGCTCGACGTCGCCAGCAATTCGGTCTCGTACTCGCGCTGGCGCAACTGCCGCAACACGACGCGATCGCCGGGCTCGAAGCTCAGCGCGTCGAGCAGATCGCGCAGATGCGCGAGCGGGGTCGCGAGGCTCGCGGCGCGCGCCGCGGCGTTGCGCTGCTGCTGCCCAACCTGCGCCAGCTTCGCGTGCTCCGCGAGCGGCGCGGCGAGCCGCGTCAGCGCTTGCCCGGCCGCCGCGCGCCGCGCTTCGAGCCGCGCTGCGGCGAAAGTCTGCCAACCGGCGACGAGCAACACCCCCGCGGCGCCGACACAAGCCGCCACAGCCCAGTCGCGCATACAGCGGCGCCGCGCGAGTCGCGCGTTGCGTTGGCGGTACGGCAGCAGATTGAAGCCGCCCAGCCACGGCACGGCGACGCGCTGATCACACCGATCGGGACTCACGGTCACGCCAGACGAAAACGACAGAACGCCCCTCATTCCAGCACCCCGCGCAACGCGAGCCCGAACGCGACCGCGCCGGCAGGCTCGTGCAACAACGCGTCGTCGAGCTCCCGTGCGTGGCTGCCGAGCAGCGCGCACTCGAACGGCAACGCCGAGCAGCCGAGCACGTCGCCAATATCGGCGAGCGAAAAGCCGACGCCGTCGAGCAGATCGATTTCACCGCCGATCAACGCGCAGTCGAACTCCGGCCCTTGCAGCAGATCGCGCAACGCGTCGGCGAGATCGGCATGCTCGGGCGCCGGGTATCGCATCTCGCCGACGTTCGAGCCATCGACGACGCTCCAGCCGTACACGCCGTCCGTACCGACCCACACCGCCGCGTACGGCTCGTTCGGGTCGAGCTCGCGACTCGCTGCATGGCGCAGTGCGCGCAACGCCGCGTGCGGTTCGCCGTCGATCGCGGACAGCGATATTCCCGCGGTTGCCGCGCATTCGATCCGCGCTTCGAGATGCTGACGCGCGGTCGCGGCGATCTTCACCGAGCGCACCGGCGACGGCATCTCGTCGACGTACCAATCGACCGCGAGCGCATGACGCTCGAGCCCGGCGATGCGCTCCGCCTCGCCCATCACCGCGGGCGCGAGTCCGGCGAGCGCAACGCCGCCGTCCTCCGCCTCGCAGTCGCTCTGCGCGGCGAGCCGCGCGAGCGGCACCGTGGTCGTCAGCGTGGCCGACGAGGGCACGGCCATCGCGCAGCGCAGCGCGTGCGTCGCGCATACGCGCGGCAAACCGGCGAACGCATCGCGCAACGCCCGCGCGACGGCCTGCCGGTCGACGATCTCGGCGCCCGCCATTGCGCCGGCCGCGAGCGGCACCGTACTCATATGTTCGAGATGCAGCGCACCCCGTGCCCGTTGACTCACCACGACGAGACGCACGTGTTGCGAACCGATGTCGATGCCGGCGGCGAAACGCTGCCGGCCCTCCCGCACCGCCTGAAGCCACGAATTTTTATAGGCCATAACGCCCTCCCTCTGACTCACGCGACGAACCATTCGAACGCGAGTAACGAGGGATCATTGTCGGCAGATGCGCGTCCTAACGACATTCAGCCGAATGGCTAACGCGGACGCGAAGCCGCCCCGAGCGACATCAAAGCGACTACAGTTGGGACTACAGCGAAGTCATTCCCGCGCCACCCGGCGTGTGCTGATTGCACGCTATTCGTAAGCTTGTCGAAAGCAGAAAAACCCTGGCGGCTATAATCGCGGGACTGTTTTTCCGGTACTCCTATGCAAGCCACGTCTCCTACGTCCCCGCCGCCCGCGCCGAAAAAGCGCAAACGTCCGTTGTGGCTGAAGCTGATCCTCGGCTTCGTCGGGTTGATCGTGGCGGGCATCGTGTGCGTGGCGCTGGTGCTCGGCTATGCGCTCGTCGTCGCAACGCCGAACCTGCCGTCGCTCGAAGCATTGACCGACTATCAGCCCAAAGTGCCGCTGCGAATCTATACGGCCGACCACGTGCTGATCGGCGAATTCGGCGAGGAGCGGCGCGACATCGTGCACATCCAGGACGTGCCCGACAGCCTGAAGAAAGCGATCCTCGCGATCGAGGACGCGCGCTTCTACGAGCACGGGGGCGTCGACCTCACCGGCATCGCGCGAGCCGGCATCGTCGCGCTGACCAACGGCCATGCGACACAAGGCGCGAGCACGATCACGATGCAGGTCGCGCGCAACTTCTTTCTGTCCAGCGAGAAGACCTACACGCGCAAGATCTACGAGATGCTGCTCGCGTACAAAATCGAATCGAAGCTGAGCAAGGATCAGATTCTCGAGGTGTACATGAATCAGATCTATCTCGGTCAGCGCGCATACGGCTTCGCGAGCGCGGCGCGCGTGTACTTCGGCAAGGATCTGAAGGACCTGACGCTCGCCGAATCGGCGATGCTCGCCGGTCTGCCGAAGGCGCCGTCCGCGTATAACCCGGTCGTCAATCCGAAGCGCGCGAAGGTGCGCCAGGAGTACATCCTGCAGCGCATGTACGAATTGCACTACATCACTCAGGAACAGTACGACGAGGCGAGCCGGCAGAGGCTCGTCGTGAAGGGCATGGGCAAGGAGTACAGCGTGCACGCGGAATACGTCGCGGAAATGGTGCGACAGATGATGTACGCGCAGTATCGCGAAGAAGCCTACACGCGCGGCCTGAACGTCGTGACCACGATCGACTCGGCCGATCAGGACGTCGCCTATCGCGCGGTGCGCAAAGGCTTGATGGACTACGAGCGCCGTCACGGCTATCGCGGCCCGGAGGCGTTCATCGATCTGCCGGCCGACGCCGACGAGCGCGAGCAGGCCATCGACGACGCGCTGCTGGAGCACCCCGACAACGGCGAAATCATCGCGGCTGTCGTCACGGCGGCGAGCCCGAAACAGGTGCAGGCGGCCTTCATCGACGGCAATGTCGCAACGATTCAGGGTGACGGCCTGCGCTATGCACAGTTCGCGCTCGGCCCGCGCGCGCAGCCTAATCAGCGCATCCGGCCCGGCGCGATCGTGCGCCTCGTGAAGAACGACGACGGCGACTGGTCGATCACGCAATTGCCGCAGGTGGAAGGCGCGTTCATCTCGGTGGTGCCGCAGGACGGCGCGATCCGTTCGCTGGTCGGCGGCTTCGACTTCAACAAGAACAAGTTCAATCACGTGACGCAGGCGTGGCGTCAGCCTGGCTCGAGCTTCAAGCCGTTCATCTACTCGGCGTCGCTCGAAAAGGGCCTTGGGCCCGCCACGATCATCAACGACGCGCCGCTCTTTTTCAGTGCCGCGGAGACCGGTGGCCAGGCGTGGGAGCCGAAAAACTACGGCGGCGGTTTCGACGGTCCGATGACGATGCGCACCGCGCTGCAGAAGTCGAAGAATCTCGTGTCGATCCGCATCCTGAACCAGATCGGCCCGAAGTACGCGCAGCAATACATCACGCGCTTCGGCTTCGACGCGGACCGCCACCCCGCCTATCTGCCGATGGCGCTCGGCGCGGGCCTCGTGACGCCGCTGCAGATGGCGGGCGCGTTCTCGGTGTTCGCGAACGGCGGCTACCGGATCAATCCATATCTGATTGCCGAGGTCACCGATCAGCGCGGCATGGTCGTGTCGCGCGCACAGCCGCTCGTGGCCGGGCAGAACGCACCGTTCGCGATCCAGCCGCGCAACGCCTACGTGATGAACAGCCTGCTGCAAAGCGTCGCGCAGCGCGGCACCGGAGCGAAGAGCAACGTACTCAAGCGCACCGATCTCGCCGGCAAGACCGGCACGACCAACGATTCCCGCGACGCGTGGTTCGCCGGCTACCAGCACACTCTCACCGCGATCGCGTGGATCGGCTACGACAATCCGCGCAGCCTCGGCGACAAGGAAACCGGCGGCGGCCTCGCGCTGCCAGTGTGGATCGAGTACATGGGACGCGCGCTGAAGGGTGTGCCCGAGTACAAGATGGGCCGCCCCGACGACGTCAGCGAAATCGGCTCGGAGCTTTATTTCGACGACTTCACGCCCGGGCACGGCTTCATCGCGACGGTCGGCGTCAGTCAGGCAACGCTCGATGCCGAGGCGAGCGCCGCCGCCGCCGCGGCAGCACCGGAGCAGGTCGGCGAGCAGGAAAAGCAGAACATCATGAACCTGTTCCGCGGGCACTGAGGCCGCGTCGAGGTCCGGTTAGAAATGAAAAACCGCCGCGTTCGATACGCGGCGGTTTTGTTTTGAGCATGCCTCGAGCTTCGCGCTCGTCAGGCCACGCTCATTGCGCGGCGATATGCACCGGCTCCCCGGCCTGCTGCGTCGCATACTGCGACAGCGCGGCGAAAAACTCCGAGCCACTGCGCGTATCGCGCCATTCGCCGTCGACGAAACGGAAGTGGAAACCACCGGCCTTCGCCGCGATCCAGATCTCGCTCATCGGCGGCTGAAGGTTGACGATGATCTTCGTGCGGTTCTCGAATTCGAGCGTCAGAACGTTGCCGCTGCGCTCGAGTTCGATGTCCGCGTCGATGTCGTCGAGCGCGCGCTCGATGGCGGCCAGCACGGCTTCCGCACGGGTCAGGTAATCACTATCGGACATGCTAAACTCCATCGATTATTCATTCAGGGACAGTCATGCGAGTCGTAACTCGGATGCGCGCGGCAGCGCCCGGCCGCGCGATTGTAGCGGTTTTAGCCATTCTCGCAGGTTGTGCGCTCACCGGCTGCGGCCAACGCGGCTCGCTCTATCTGCCAACCGTACCGCCGATGCCTGCCCCGCCGGCTCACCGCACGCAAACGCCGTCGACCGATCAAACGCAACCGGCTAGCGGCAGCGCCGCCGACATGGGCTCGATCCCGGACACCTCAGGCACGCCGCTCACGCTTGCTCCCGAAGACCAGCTCACGACGCCGCCCGCATCCGCGGCATCGGCTCCCGCAGTGCCGCTGCCCGCCTCTGCCGTCCCTTCCGTTCAATAAGACTTTCGCATGACTCGATCCGCATTTGACTACGTCGACGGCGTATTGCACGCCGAAGGCGTGTCCGCCGTTTCCCTCGCCGAGCAGTTCGGCACGCCGCTCTACGTCTATTCGCGCGCCGCGCTGACCGCCGCGTGGAACGCCTATGCGGGCGCCTGCACCGGGCGTCGCGCGAGCGTGCACGTGGCCGTCAAGGCCAATAGCAATCTCGCGGTGCTGAACGTGTTCGCACGCCTCGGCGCGGGCTTCGACATCGTGTCGGGCGGCGAACTCGCACGCGTGCTCGCGGCCGGCGGCAAAGCGGAAAACACCGTGTTTTCGGGCGTCGGCAAGCAGGCGAGCGAAATGCGCGACGCACTCGCGGCGGGCGTCAAATGCTTCAACGTCGAATCGATTCCCGAACTCGATCGCCTGAACGCGGTGGCGGGCGAGATGGGCAAGAAGGCGCCGGTGTCATTGCGCGTGAATCCCGACGTCGATGCGAAAACGCATCCGTACATTTCTACCGGCCTGAAGACGAACAAGTTCGGTGTTGCGTTCGACGATGCGCGTGCCACATATCAGGCCGCCGCGGCGATGGCGAATCTCGAGGTGGTCGGAATCGACTGCCATATCGGCTCGCAAATCACCGAAGTCGCGCCCTATCTCGACGCGATCGACAAGGTGCTGGAACTCGTCGAGCAGATCGAGCAGGACGGCGTGACGATTCGCCATATCGACGTCGGCGGCGGTCTCGGCATCACCTACGACGACGAAACGCCGCCGGAAATCGGCGAGTTCGTGCGCACGGTGCTCGATCGCATCGAGGCGCGCGGCCACGGTCACCGCGAAGTCTATTTCGAGCCGGGGCGTTCGCTAGTCGGCAACGCGGGCATTCTGCTCACGCGTCTCGAGTTTCTGAAGCCGGGCGAGGACAAGAACTTCGCGATCGTCGACGCGGCGATGACCGATCTCGCGCGCCCGGCGATGTACGACGCGTATCACGCAATCGAGCCGGTCGTGAAGCGCAACGTCCCCTCGCACATCTATGACGTGGTCGGGCCCGTCTGCGAAAGCGGCGACTGGCTCGGCCGCGAACGGCTGCTTGCGGTCGAACCCGGCGACCTGCTCGCGATCCGCTCGGCCGGCGCTTACGGCTTCGTGATGAGCTCGAACTACAACACCCGTGCGCGCGCCGCCGAGGTGATGGTGGATGGTACACAGGCGCAGGTGGTTCGTGCGCGCGAAGACGTCAAGCAGCTGTTTGCGGGCGAAACGATTCTGCCGGCGTAAACATCGGAACCGGCTGCAGAGCCAACGGTAAAGCGCAGCAAAGAAAAATGGCGATGCCAAGGTGGCATCGCCATTTTTCTTTGCATCTGCGTGTGTGACGCGTGGACTGCTCGCCGTCACCGTCGGCGAGTTCTCATATTCCGCTCACGCAACCACACCACCAGCCGCCAACCCAGCAGCGCGATCATCACCGCGCCGTAAATCTTCGGCAGCAGCAGATCGTGCTTGCCCGCCTTCATCCACCAGAAATGCAGGATCGCGAGCGCGCCGATCACGTAGATCGCGCGATGCAGCGTCTGCCAGCGACGCCCGAGCTTGCGCACCATCGCGCGCGGCGACGTCACCGCCAGCGCGATCAGCAGCACGAACGCGGCGAAGCCCACCGTGATGAATGGCCGCTTGCCGATGTCCTTCAGAATCTCCGCAACATCGAACCACTTGTCGAACCACAGGTAAGTGGTGAAATGCAGCGTCGCGTAGAAGAACGTGTAGAGCCCCAGCATGCGCCGGAAACGCACGAACGCGGCGACGCCGGTCAGACGGCGCAGCGGCGTCACCGCAAGCGTGATGCACAGGAACACGAGCGTCCACAGGCCCGTCGAGCGCGTGATGAATTCGATCGGGTTCGCGCCGAGCCGGTCGGTCAGGCCGAACAGCACGAGGCGCGCGAGCGGATAGAGCGCCGCGACGAAGACCGCGACTTTCGCGGGCACGACCCAGCTCGAGCCGCCCGCTGGACGAGGTTTCGCCGCCGACAGCGGCGCCGTGCGCCGCGTCACGGGCTCGTTGCGGGTAACAGATTGCGTATCGGAAGCCATCGTGCTCGCTCTAGAAGTTCTTCTTCAGGTCCATGCCCTGATAGAGCGACGCGACCTGATCGCCGTAACCGTTGAACATCAGCGTTTTGCGTTTCGGCGTGAAAAAGCCGTCTTCGCCGATGCGCCGTTCGGTGGCCTGGCTCCAGCGCGGGTGATCGACATTCGGATTCACGTTCGAATAGAACCCATATTCGTTCGACGCGTACGTGTTCCAGCTGGTCGGCGGCTGCTTTTCGATGAAGCGGATTTTCACGAGCGACTTCGCGCTCTTGAAGCCGTACTTCCACGGCACCACGACACGCACCGGCGCGCCGTTCTGATTCGGCAGCACCTGGCCGTAGAGGCCCATCGTCAGCAGCGTCAGCGGATGCATCGCTTCGTCCATGCGCAGGCCTTCGGAGTAGGGCCAGTCGAGTATGGGCTCCGACAGTCCGGGCATCTGCGACGGATCGGCGAGCGTGATGAACTGGACGTACTTCGCGTTGCCGGTCGGCTCGACGCGCTTGATCAACTCGGACAGCGACACGCCGATCCACGGCACCACGATCGACCACCCTTCGACGCAACGATGCCGGTACACACGTTCCTCGAGCGGCGCGAGCTTCAGCAGGTCGTCGATGTCGTACACCTTCGGATTCTTGATCTCGCCCTCGACGCTCACCTTCCACGGATGCGGCCGCAACGTGCCCGCGTGCTGCGCGGGGTCGGATTTGTCGGTGCCGAACTCGTAGAAATTGTTGTAGGTGGTGATGTCCTTGTACGGCGTGAGCTTGTCGAGCGCGACGAACCTTGTGTTGGTTTTCGCCGCGAGCTTCTGCGCCTTCGGATCGGGCGACGAGTAGGTGGCAAGCGCCTCGCCGCTCACGCCGATCAGGCTGCCGAGCGCCATCGCGCCCGCTGCCTGCAGGATGCGTCGACGGTTCTCGAACACGTGCCGCGGCGCGATTTCGCTGCGCGCGATGTCATCGCCGGTCAGTTGAATTCTGTCGCTTCGCTTGATCCACATCGTGCTGCTCCTTGCCGGCCCGCCGCGTCGCGCGTTGCGGAGCCATATTGATGATCGCCCGTTTGGGGGCGTCTGTCATCCACGGGTCGTTGCTCAGGTGCTTGACTGGTGAACACCGGGGCGCAATGAATATTCCATCGGCCATAAAAAAACCGCCGGTGCGAAAGCACGCGGCGGTTCTTAGTCGGTTCAGCGCGGCGGATCTTACAGCTTGCCGTAGCTATGCAAGCCCGACAGAAACATGTTCACGCCGAGGAACGCGAAGCTCGTGACCAGCAGGCCGGTCAGCGCCCACCATGCGGCGAGCGCACCGCGCAGGCCCTTCATCAGACGCATGTGCAGCCAGGCCGCGTAGTTCAGCCACACGATCAGCGCCCACGTCTCCTTCGGGTCCCAGCTCCAGTAGCCGCCCCACGCTTCGGCGGCCCACAGCGCGCCGAGAATCGTCGCGATCGTGAAGAACGCGAAGCCGACCGCGATCGACTTGTACATCAGGTCGTCGAGCACGTCGAGCGCCGGCAGACGATCCGCGAGCACGCCGCGTTCCTTCGCCAGATACGCGACGCCGACCATCGCCGACAGCGCGAAGCTGCCGTAGCCGATGAAGTTCGCCGGCACGTGAATCTTCATCCACCAGCTTTGCAGCGCCGGCACGAGCGGCTGGATCTGCTGCGCGTCGCGCGAGACCGAGTACCACATCAGGAAGCCGACGGCCGCGCTGATCACGAGCAGTACGAACGCGCCGAGCGCGCGCGTGTTGTAGTGCTGCTCGTAGTACAGGTAGAACAGCGCGGTGATCAGGCTGAACAGCACGAACACTTCATACAGGTTCGAAATCGGAATATGGCCGACGTCCGAGCCGATCAGGTACGACTCGTACCAACGCACCATCATGCCGACGAAGCCCATCAGCACCGCCGCCCAGGTCATCTTCGAGCCGATCGCGGCGCCGGTCGGCGAGCGCGACAGTAGCGCGATCCAGTAGAACACGGTCGCGAACACGAACAACGCGCTCATCCACAGGATCGCGGACTGGCTCGACAGGAAATACTTGAGGAAGAACGCGTTGTCGGCGCGGCTCAGATCGCCGTGGTAAATCTGGATCGCAAGCAGCGACAGCGCAGCGATACCCACCATCAGCGGACGCACCGGCTTCCAGCGCCAGCCAAGCACGACGAAAACCGGCACCGAGCACACCAGCACCAGCTTGTCGTAGTAATTCATGAACGGGTAATAGCGCGACAGCGCAAACCCGGCGCCCCCGACGAGCGCGAGCGCGAAAAGCCAATCGAGAATACCGAGCCGTTTCAGGAACGGCCGTTCGTCGAAGTGCGAGAGTTCGGGCGTGCTGCTCGCAAACGCCTTGTCGGCGCGCGAAGCAGAAGAGGAGGAGGAAACCTGAGTCAAGTCCATGATCTTACCGGGTCGAATCCTGTGAGCTTGCCGACGCTGCGGCGGCCTGAGCGGCCGGGGTGGCATCGGCTGCTTCGATGAGCTTCGCGCCCAGCGCGGCGCTCACGGCATCACGCGTCTGGACGAACTCCTTCTCGAAGTCTAGCGTCTTACGCGCGCTCGACATCGCCATCACGACGCTCGTGCCATGGTCCGTATCCTTGAGCCAGAACCACAAACGACGTTCGCGGACGTAGAACATCGAAAAGATGCCCAATACGAGAAGCAGGCTGCCAAGATACACGACTTTTTTGCCCGGCGCGCGCGTCAACTGAAATACCGAAGCTTGCACCTGCTTGAATGAGTCAAGCTGCAAATAGACCGGCGATCCATACAGAAAGCTGTCGGATATCGCATTAAGCGAACTCTGGATGAAGCGGCTCGTCTCCGCGTTGGCCGCCGCCGCGGGCTCGCCGAGCTGCTGGCGTGACAGTTGCCACAAGTCCCACGTCACGCCTTCGAGCATGCGCAGCAGCAGACCCGCGGCTTTTTCCTGCTCACCCTTCGGTACCGACTGGTCGATGAAACCAGCGATTGCCTGGAAGCCGCCGAGCCTTTCTCCATTCGGCAGCTTCAAGTTGCTGTCGGCGCCTGCAAAAAGGGTCAGCACCCGCAAGGCGCTTTCCTCCAGATGCTGCTGCAATTCCGCATTCGAGCCCGGCACCGAGCGCTGCGCGAACTGATGAGCGGCCATGGCGCGTTGGTTCGGGTCTTCGAGCGTGGCGCGCAGATTCATCCATTCCTTGAGCGTGCCGCCGCTGTCGGCGGGAATGCGCAGGTAGCGGAACGGATCGTCGGGATTCACGCGCATGCCGGCGAGGAACATCTTCTCGCCGTTCACGTCGACCGGCAGCATGTAGTTGTTGTACTCGCGCGCCTGGCCGTCCTTGCCGCGAATCTTGTACTGCACCGACGGACCGACGTTGTGCAGATCGAGCGGCTTCGAGGTCTTCGCGCCGGAGCCGAGGCGCTCGTCGAACGCTTCCTTCAGCGAGTGTTGCGCGGCGACCCCGCGCGCGTCGTGCTGACCATTGCCGTTCGAGATGTTTTCGACGTTGATCGCGCGGAAGTCGGTGAATTCGACGGTCTGGCCGTCGGCGAGCGGCGTAGCTGTGCTCAACGGAGCGCTGCCGCCGATCGTGCCGCCAAACGGTGCGGGCTTCGCGCTCGGGCCGGACATCGGGAAGGCCGTCATCTGCATCTGCGAGCCGCCGTCCTGGAAGCTCGATTGATAAATCGATACGCCGTCGTATTCGAACGGCTTGTTGACCTCGACGCGCGCCGGCACGCGCGCGCCGGTCTTGTGATCGATCACGACGATGTCGCTCGCGAACAGCTTCGGCATGCCGGTCGAGTAGTAATCGACGATGAACTTGTTGAGCTCGATGGAAAACGGCAGGTCCTGGATCAGCGAGCCGTTGGGCTGATTCAGGATCGCGGTCGACACGTGCTGACCTTCGGGTACCCACGCATAGCCGCGAAATGTCGGGTTCGATTGCGACAGACGATGCTCGGGCGGAATCTCGTTGATCACCGTGTTCGAGTTGATCGGCGACTTGTCGAACAGCCACATTTGCAGCTTGATCGGCAGATTGCTGTCGAGCAGGCCGCCCAGGCAGATCACGACGATCGCGACATGCGCGGAGATGTAGCCGAACTTCGTCAGCGCGCCGCGCTTCGCGGCGATCAGCGTCGCGCCGTCCGACTCGCGCGTGACGAACTTGTAGCCGAGCTTCGCTGACAGTTTGGCGAGCACCGCCGTCGACTGCGCGCGCGAGCCATGCACCGCGAACTCGCCCTTGTGATGGAACGCGCGCAGGCTGCCTTCGCGAACCTTGTCCTTCCAGCTCTTGGCGTCCGCGACCATCTTCGGCGCATTGCGGATCACGCACAGCGACACCGACACCATCAGGAAGCCGAGGATCAGCATGAACCACCACGAGCTGTACACCGTGTAGAGGCTCAGCGCGCGGAAGATGTCCGCCCAGAACGGACCAAACTGGTTGACGTAGTTGGGATACGGATCGTCCTGCGTGAGGACGGTACCGATGATGCTGGCGATCGACAGAATCACGAGCAGCGCGATGGCGAAACGCATCGAACTCAGGAGCTCGATGGTGCTGCGCATGACGCGATTGCCCGACTTCGACTGCAGACCCGATGTGGTGACGCTCATTCAAACTCCGACTGAACAGCAAAAAAGGGTGAAGGGCTGTCGTAGCTACGACACCCTCACCCTTTTCTTGTTTTCACCGGCCTCGCCGGGCCGGTTGGATTCGCGCGGGCGAGCCGCTTAATGCAGGCCCGCGATGTAGTCGGCAACCGCCTTGATCTCGTTGTCCGACAGACGCGATGCTATCGCATGCATCGCGTCGTTGTTATTACGAGCGCCCGGCCCTTGCGTGAACGCGGTCAACTGCGTCACCGAGTACTCGGCCCACTGCCCCGACAGGCGGGGATACTGGATCGGAATGCCCTGCCCCGTGGGCCCGTGGCAGGCGGCACAGGCCGGCACGCCGCGGTCGGCAATCCCACCGCGATAGATCTGCTGACCCTGCGCGACGGTGTTCTTGTTATGCGCATAGCCTGGCTTGGGCGTCTGCGTCGAGAAGTAAGCCGCGACGTTGATCATGTCCTGATCGGAAAGCGCGGCAGCCATGCCCGCCATGATCGCATTGTTGCGCGCGGCCTGTTTGGCGCCCGGCTGAGTCTTGAAATCTCTAAGCTGCTTGACGAGATACTCAGGATGCTGGCCCGCCAGCTTCGGGTATGCGCCGCCGGCACTGTTGCCGTCTGCGCCGTGACATGACGCACATACCTGTACCGCGATTGCCTGTCCCCGATTGATGTCCGGCTTTGCCGGATCTGCTGCTCGTGCCTGAATTGCCAAACCTGAAAGACCTGCCGTTACATGAAGCACCATCAGCGTCTTGCACAGTCGATTCATTCGCACACCCTGTCTCGTCTTGTGGGATTTTAGAGGTTCTGCAAAGTACGACGACGGCGACCGAGTGACCGCCAGGAGCCGCCAAGGCACGTGGGGCGGCCTCCTAAGGTTTTCAGTAAACCATCGTATTGTACAATAACTCGCTAATCGCTTAGACGCCAGTCGGGCTTGACCCCGTTCTCCCTGCGGGCTCCGCAGCGTCTTCAATCTGGCTTCCACCATGCACTTCCTGCTCCACGAATCCCGCTTCTATACCACCGTCAATCATCTGCGTGATCTGCCGGCCACCGCGCAGCCCGAGATCGCTTTTGCGGGACGCTCGAACGCGGGCAAGTCGACCGCGATCAACGTGCTCTGCAATCAGAAGCGACTTGCGTTTGCGAGTAAGACCCCCGGCCGCACGCAGCACATCAATTATTTTTCGGTCGGCAAGGCGGATGAGCCCGCCGCCTATCTGGTCGACCTGCCGGGCTACGGTTATGCGGAAGTGCCGGGCGCGGCAAAGGCACACTGGGAGGCGCTGCTGTCCACGTATCTGCAATCGCGCTCACAACTGCGCGGCATGATCCTGATGATGGATTCGCGCCGTCCGCTGACGGAGCTCGATCGACGCATGATCGAGTGGTTCGCGCCGACCGGCAAGCCGATCCACACGCTGCTCACCAAATGCGACAAATTGACGCGCCAGGAAAGCACGAACGCATTGCGCACCGCTCAGAAGGGACTGGCCGAATATCGGGCCGCGGGATATCGCGGCGAGTTGACCGCGCAGCTCTTTTCGGCGCTCAAGCGAACGGGGCTCGATGAAGCGCATGAGCTGATCGAGAGCTGGCTGATCCCGGATGCAGCGGGCGAAACAGGCGAAACGCCGGCCGCAGGCTGAACGCATATCGATCCCGAAATTCCGCAGCGCGTGACATGGCTGGAAAACCCTCATCGGAGCACGTTTGCGCTCGCACATAAAAAAACCCGCCGCTTGAACGGCGGGTCAAACAGCCTAATCGAAAAACGACAGGCACCCGCTCAGGGAGGAGAAGCGGGGAGGTCAGCGCTAGGCGCCTTGCTCGATCGGTATGATATACCATTGTCTCGAAAAGTTTCCGGGAGCGGAGCCAGGCGCGATTGGTCCACTCCACCTATCCACGATCTTCGATTCGATATGAGCTTCTACCCGCACTACCGCCCGCGCCGCATGCGCCGTGACGACTTCTCGCGTCGCATGATGCGCGAAAACATCCTCACCACCAACGATCTGATTTACCCCGTATTCATCGTCGAAGGCACGAACGTGCGACAGGCCGTGCCGTCGATGCCGGGCGTCGATCGCGTGTCGGTCGATCTGCTGATGGGCGTCGCCGAGCAGTGCGTCGAACTGGGCGTGCCGGTTTTGTCACTGTTTCCCGCGATCGAGCCCTCGCTGAAAACGCCCGATGGCCGCGAAGCGGCCAACCCGGCCGGCCTGATCCCGCGCGCAGTGCGTGAATTGAAGAAGAATTTCCCGGAGCTCGGCGTGCTCACCGACGTCGCACTCGATCCCTACACGAGTCACGGTCAGGACGGCGTGCTCGACGAAACCGGTTACGTGATCAACGACGAAACCGTCGAGATCCTCGTCGAGCAGGCGCGTGCGCAGGCGGAAGCCGGCGTCGATATCGTCGCGCCGTCGGACATGATGGACGGCCGCATCGGCGCGATCCGCGAAATGCTCGAGAGTGAGGACCACATTCATACGCGCATCATGGCGTACGCAGCGAAGTACGCTTCGGCGTTCTACGGCCCGTTCCGCGATGCCGTCGGTTCCGCGACGAATCTCGGCAAGAGCAACAAGATGACCTACCAGATGGACCCCGCCAATTCTTACGAGGCGTTGCGCGAGGTGCAGGCCGACATCAACGAAGGCGCGGACATGGTAATGGTCAAGCCGGGCATGCCGTATCTGGACATCGTGCGCCGCGTGAAAGACGAGTTCCAGTTCCCCACCTACGTGTACCAGGTGAGCGGCGAATACGCGATGCTGAAGGCCGCCGCGCAGAACGGCTGGCTCGATCACGACAAGGTCATGATGGAATCGTTGCTCGCGTTCAAGCGTGCCGGTGCGGACGGCGTGCTGACGTATTTCGCACTGGATGCCGCAAAGATCCTGCGTTTGCAGAAGTAAGTCGGGCGCGGTTTAGCGCGCGGCGGTCGAGAAAAAACGGAGGCGAACCTTAGGGTTTCGCCTCCGTTTTTTCATGCTGCTCGCTTGTACCGCCTTGGCCAGGCAATGCGTCGCGGCGTTCGATTACACTCCCGATGCCCTGACGCGATCCAGCGTGCGCAGGAATTTATCCGCCGATTCGTAGCCGACCACCCGCAGCACTTCCTTGCCACCCTGATCGAAGAAAATAATCCCCGGGGGCCCGAACAGGTTGAAGCGCTTGAGCAGCGCCTGGTCGTCGGTATTGTTCGCGGTGACGTCGGCGCGCAGCAGATTCATCTGCTTCAGCTTCGCCTGAACGCGCGGGTCGCTGAAGGTGAATTTCTCCATCTCCCTGCAGCTCACGCACCAGTCCGCGTAAAAATCCAGCATGGCAGGTTGTGCGACCGTTCTGACGGCCTGGTCGAGCTGATCCGATGAACGTACCGGCGCGAACGTCAAATCGCTTTGCGACGCCGACGCTGCCGCGCTGGAGCCATTTTTCGCGACGCTCGACTGATTGCCGGCGCGAGCCGCGAGCACCGCCAGCGGTCGCAGCGGATCCGACGATCCCGCCGCGAGGCCAACCAGAAGCGCGGCCGCCCAGACCGCCATCACGACGCCGACCGCCCGGCCGAGCCGGTGCCATATCGAGCCGCCCGCAACCGACTTGGCAAACAGGCCCAGCGCAACCGCGGCGATCAGCAGCCAGAGCGCGCTCAACAGCATCGACGCCGCGCCGCCGAGCACGGGCCAAACGATCCACAGGGCCGCGGCGAGCAGAACGACGCCGAAAAACACTTTTACGCTGTCCATCCACTTGCCCGCGCGCGGCAGCAGCGTACCCGCGCCGAGGCCAATGATCAGCAGCGGCACCCCTAGCCCGATGCCCATTGAGAACAACGCCGCGCCGCCGAGCACGGCATTGCCGGTATGCGCAATGAACGCGAGCACCGCAAAAAGCGGCGCCGTCATGCAAGCGCCGACGACCAGCGCCGACAGCGCGCCCATCGCGGCGACCGCGGTAAATTTGCCGCCCGAGCGCCCTGCCGAAGCGCTCGACATGCGGTCGCGCCAACGCGGCGGCAGTTCGAGATCCACGCCTGCGATTAGCAGCAGCGCGAAAATCGTCAGAAGCACACCGAACGCGCCGAGCACCCACGGATTTTGCAGCCATGCGCCGAGACTCTGTCCGACGAGCGCCGCCGCAACCCCCAGCACCGTGTACACGAGCGCCATGCCGATCACATACGCGAGCGACAGCGCGAAACCACGCCCGCGCGTGACGCGCGCCCCCTCTCCGATGATGATCGCCGACAGAATTGGAATCATCGGATACGAGCACGGCAGCAGGCTCAGAATCGCGCCCGCAACGAAATAAAGCCCAACGATCGCAAAGAAGCCACCACGCTGCAGCAGCGACTGCGCGTAGTCGGCACTGGTCGCGCGTTCGTACCAGGGTTCGTCGTCAGTGAGGGCCGATTGTTGCGCGGTTGGGGGCGCTGCACCGCTGCCCGCCGGCTGCAGCGCCGCTCCGCTCACGTGGTACACGCGTTCCATCGGGGGATAGCAGATGCCTGCGTCGGCACAGCCCTGCGACGTCACCGCAACATCGAACGGTCCGGCAGCCTGCTTGACCGGAACACGAATCGTCAGCTCGTTGCGATATGTCTCGACATTCTTGTTGAACGTCTGATCAAACTTCACGTGACCCGCCGGGAGTTGAGGCTCACCAAGCGTCGCTGTGCCGTTGCGGGTCGCGAATGCGAAGCGCTCCCGGTACATGTAGTAGCCGTCCGCAATCTTGTACGTGACGACCACTTCGCCGGGCTGTTCGGTCGCGCTAAACCGGAATGCGACCGACGGGTCGAGGAAGTCATCCGCGGCGCGCGCGAAGGTGACGACTTGCGCGAGGAACACGAAGCCGAGCAGAAAGAATACGGTGCGCAGCGCAGCGCGCGCGTGCCGGTCGGGACCGTTAAACATGAAGAGGGCGTTCGGTTTCAGCAGTGATCCACTGGCCGTAGGCGGCGGAGGCCGTCGCTTGCCATGAGAGGATTTCCGGCGTGTCGTAAGGATGGTGAGCCTGAATATATTGCTCCAGTTCGAGCGCGCGAGCGGCGCTGGTCTTGAACAGCAACTGGAACTCCTGCGCGGTTTCGATCGTGCCCTGCCAGTGATAGCTCGACTGCACGCTACCTAGCTGCGTCACGCACGCGCAAAGGCGCGCGGCGAGCGCGTCGCCCGCGAGCTTTTGAGCGACTGCCGCATCCGGCACCGTTGTCAGCATCAAGGTCACATTCATACTCACACCAAGCTCCGCCGGCGCAGGATTTCGATCCCAATATCGTATCACCTAGCCCTATGGCCCCGCAGAGCGCCATACGGCGCGGCCGCGGCATTTGGTCACTGCGACACGGCCTTCGACATCGATGAAAAATCTGCCGCCAAAAAAACAAAAAAGCCAGGCGATGGCCTGGCTTTTTGTCGAAGCTAAGTAACTTACTCGGCTTCCTGCACTTCCGTTTCTTCAACTTCCGGACGGTCGAGCAATTCGACCAGTGCCATCGGTGCGTTGTCGCCAACGCGGAAGCCGAACTTCAGCACGCGCAGGTAGCCGCCCGGACGGGTTGCATAGCGCGGGCCAAGCACTTCGAACAGCTTGGTGACCGAGTCACGATCGCGCAGGCGGTTGAACGCCAGACGACGGTTTGCCAGCGACGGCTTCTTGCCGAGCGTGATCAGCGGCTCGACGACTTTACGGAGTTCCTTGGCCTTCGGCAGCGTGGTCTTGATGACTTCGTGCTCGATCAGCGAGTTGGACATGTTACGGAGCATTGCCAGACGGTGGCTGCTCGTGCGGTTCAGTTTCCGCAGACCATGACGGTGACGCATGTTAATTCCTTCGGTTCAAAGTTTTGGTCCAGCTCTTCTATCGCACTCGTTCTGCCCAATCGGCAGCAGAAAGTGAGTGCACGGGCCGGTAGTGAAAAAAGACAAGACGCGGATTTTAAAGGAAAATCCGCGTCTTTGCCAGTACGGTACAGGGGTGCAACTCGCGGGGTTACACCCGAACGACTCGTCGGCTTACTTGTCGAGACCAGCCGGCGGCCAGTTTTCGAGCTTCATGCCGAGCGTCAGGCCGCGCGACGCCAAAACTTCCTTGATCTCGTTCAGCGACTTGCGACCCAGATTCGGTGTCTTGAGCAGCTCGTTTTCCGTACGCTGGATAAGGTCGCCGATGTAATAGATGTTCTCGGCCTTCAGGCAGTTCGCGGATCGAACCGTCAGTTCGAGATCGTCGACCGGGCGTAGCAGGATCGGATCGATCTGCGGTGCGCGCGAAGGTGCTTCCGCTGCTGCTTCAGTGCCTTCCAGCGCCGCGAACACCGACAGCTGATCGACCAGAATCCGTGCCGATTGACGGATCGCTTCTTCCGGCGAGATCACACCGTTGGTCTCGATGTTCATCACGAGCTTGTCGAGGTCGGTGCGCTGCTCGACACGAGCGCTTTCGACCGCGTAGCTGACGCGACGAACCGGCGAGAACGACGCGTCAAGTACGATCCGGCCAATGATCTTGGCTGACTCTTCACCGTAGCGACGCACATTGCCCGGCACATAGCCACGGCCCTTTTCCACCTTGATCTGCACGTCGAGCTTGCCGCCCTTTGACAGATGCGCAATCACATGATCCGGGTTGATGACTTCGCAATCGTGTGCGAGTTCGATATCGCCGGCCGTGACCACGCCTTCGCCTTCCTTACGCAGCGCAACCGTCACTTCGTCGCGGTTATGCAGCTTGAAGACGACACCCTTCAGGTTCAACAACAGGTTGACCACATCCTCTTGCACACCGTCGAGCGTCGAATACTCATGCACGACGCCTGCGATCGTCACTTCGGTCGGCGCATAGCCTACCATCGACGACAACAGCACGCGCCGAAGCGCGTTACCCAAGGTGTGGCCATAACCGCGTTCAAACGGTTCCATGACCACTTTCGCGTGGCTCTCGCCAAGCGATTCAACTGCGATGATCTTGGGCTTCAACAAACTGGTTTGCATAGGTTTTCCTTTTCAATACCCTCGGCTCGTTACACCGATAAGGCTGACCGGTAACAACCTGAAAATAAACAGCCGAGACGCCCCCTTGCGCAACGCAATCAGGGCGCCCCGGCCGTCAATCCGATTACCGCGAATACAATTCGACGATCAGGCTTTCGTTGATGTCGCCAGCGATGTCGCTGCGCTCCGGCTTCTGCTTGAAGGTACCTTCGAACTTCTTCGCGTCGACCGCGACCCAGCTCGGCATGCCGCCTTGTTCAGCGAGCGACAGGGCTTCGATGATACGAGCCTGCTTGCGCTTCTGTTCGCGCACGGCGACGACGTCGCCAGCCTTCACTTGCATCGACGGGATGTTCGTCACGACGCCGTTCACCGTGATTGCCTTGTGGCCCACGAGCTGACGCGCTTCAGCGCGCGTCGAGCCGAAGCCCATGCGATACACGACGTTGTCCAGACGCGATTCGAGCAGTTGCAGCAGGTTTTCACCCGTGTTGCCCTTCAGGCGGTCTGCTTCAGCGAAGTAGCGACGGAACTGGCGCTCGAGGACGCCGTAGATACGCTTTACTTTTTGCTTTTCACGCAGCTGCGTGCCATAGTCGGACGTACGTGCTCCCGATGTGCGGCCGTGCTGGCCGGGCTTGCTGTCAAGTTTGCACTTGTCAGCGAGCGAACGGCGCGCGCTCTTCAGGAAGAGGTCGGTGCCTTCACGGCGGGACAGCTTGGCCTTAGGGCCGATATAACGTGCCACGTTGATTCCTTCTGTAATTTATCACGCGAATGCTTCCACTCGCGCTAGTCCGAACCCTTTGGGTCGAACGGTGGGCTTAGTCAATTCAACAATGCGCGCAGCCCGCCGCCGCGCAAGGCGGCAACAGGCGCTCGCAAAACCAGCGTCTTAGATACGACGACGCTTCGGCGGACGGCAGCCGTTGTGCGGGACCGGCGTCACGTCGGAGATCGCGGTGATCTTGATGCCAAGACCATGCAGCGCGCGCACCGCCGATTCACGGCCAGGACCGGGGCCCTTGATCCGCACTTCGAGGTTCTTCACGCCGTATTCCATCGCCACTCGGCCAGCCGATTCGGCTGCAACCTGAGCTGCAAACGGGGTCGACTTACGCGAACCCTTGAAGCCCTGGCCACCCGACGTTGCCCAGGCAAGCGCGTTGCCTTGACGGTCGGTGATCGTGATGATGGTGTTGTTGAACGACGCGTGAACGTGAACCACGCCCTCGGCGACGTTCTTCTTGACCTTCTTGCGAACGCGTTGCGCCGCGGAGTTGTTCGAAGCCTTAGCCATTACGTTTTCCTGTAACTGTCAGTTCCGCTTACTTCTTCAGCGATTGCGCTGCACGACGCGGACCCTTGCGCGTACGGGCATTCGTACGCGTACGCTGGCCGCGCAGGGGAAGCCCCTTACGATGCCGCACGCCACGATAGCAGCCGAGATCCATCAGGCGCTTGATGTTCATCGTCGTTTCACGGCGCAGATCGCCTTCAACGATGAACTTGCCGACTTCTTCACGCAGCTTTTCGAGGTCTGCGTCAGTCAGGTCTTTGACCTTCTTCGAAAATGCCACACCAGCAGCGACGCAAATGTCGCGCGAGCGCGTGCGACCGACACCGTAAATAGCCGTCAGGCCGATTTCAGTATGCTGGTGATTCGGGATGTTAACCCCTGCGATACGAGCCATTGTTTTTCCTCAAACAAAAAGCGCAAGCAAAAGCGCGGCGTTCAGCCTTGACGCTGTTTGTGGCGCGGATCAGAGCTGCAAATCACGCGCACAACGCCTTTGCGCTTGATGATCTTGCAATTGCGGCAAATGCGCTTAACCGATGCCATCACTTTCATGATATTACCCTTTTTTCAAATCACTTCGCCCGGAACACGATCCGCGCACGCGACAGATCGTAAGGCGTCAATTCAACCGTCACCTTGTCGCCCGGCAAAATCCGGATGTAGTGCATCCGCATCTTGCCGGATATGTGTCCCAAAACGACATGGCCGTTTTCCAGCTTCACCCTGAAGGTAGCGTTAGGCAGGTTCTCGATTACTTCGCCCTGCATCTGGATAACATCGTCTTTGGCCATAAGTCCTTTCAACGCATCGGGACGCCGCCGCCTTTGAAATTAGCTTTCTTCAGCAGCGATTCATACTGTTGCGACATAACGTACGACTGCACCTGCGCCATGAAATCCATTGTGACGACGACAATGATCAGCAGCGACGTTCCACCAAAATAAAACGGCACGTTCCAGCGCAGCACCAGAAATTCGGGCAGCAGGCAAACGAACACGATGTAGATCGCACCGGCCAGCGTCAGACGCGTGAGGATGCGGTCAATATATCGCGCCGTCTGATCGCCCGGGCGGATGCCAGGGACGAAAGCGCCGCTCTTTTTCAGGTTGTCGGCCGTTTCCCTGCTGTTGAACACCAGTGCGGTGTAGAAAAAGCAGAAGAAGACGATCGCCAACGCGTACAGCAACACGTACACGGGTTGACCGGGCTTCAGGGCTTCGGCTACGTTGTGCAACGTGTCTGCGAACCAGCTGGTACGCGAACCCGAACTAAACCAGTTCAGGATGGTTGCCGGGAAGAGAATGATCGACGATGCGAAGATCGGCGGAATCACGCCCGACATGTTCAGCTTCAGCGGCAAATGCGAAGACTGGCCGCCGTAAATCTTGTTGCCCACCTGCCGCTTTGCGTAGTTCACAAGAATCTTGCGCTGGCCGCGTTCGATGAACACCACCAGATACGTCACAGCAGCAATCAGCGCGACGACGATGATCGCCGAGATGATGCTCATCGAGCCGGTTCGCACCAGTTCAAAGAGACCACCGATTGCGTTCGGGAAACCCGCCGCAATACCACCGAAAATGATGATCGAGATACCGTTACCGAGCCCACGCTCCGTGATCTGCTCACCCAGCCACATCAGGAACATCGTGCCGGTCACCAGCGTCACGACCGTCGTCAAGCGGAATACCATCCCCGGATCGATCACAAGGCCCGGCTGATTCTCAAGCGCGACGGCGATGCCGAACGCCTGAAACGTCGCCAGCACGACCGTGAAGATCCGCGTGTACTGCGTAATCTTCCGCTGACCTGCCTGCCCTTCCTTTTTCAGCGCCTCGAGCTGCGGCGAGACGATCGCCAGCAACTGCATGATGATCGACGCCGAAATGTAGGGCATGATGCCCAGCGCGAAAATCGTGAACCGCGAAAGTGCGCCACCCGAGAACATGTTGAACATGCCAAGGATGCCGCCCGACTGGCTTTGGAACAACTTTGCCAGTTGGTCCGGGTCGATACCCGGCACCGGAATATGCGCGCCGATACGGTAGACGACCAGCGCCAGCAGCAGGAACACTGCTCGACGACGCAGATCGCCAAACTTCGCCGCGCCGCGACCGGGTTTTGCGAGACTCGGGCTGTTAGCCAAGTACCTTCTCCGATGCAAATGCTAGTGACGGCAAATAACTTGCGCGTTACTCGGCAAAAGAGCCACCGGCTGCTTCGATAGCAGCGCGTGCACCCTTCGTCGCACCCAGACCCTTCACAACGACCTTGCGCTTGAGCTCGCCCGTTGCAATGATCTTGGCGCTACGGATCAGCTCGCCGACCAGGCCGGCTTGCTTGAGAGCCAGCAGATCGATTTCGTCGACCGGCAGCTTCTCGAGATCCGACAGACGCACTTCACCGACGAATTCCTTCGTCAGCGAGGTGAAGCCGCGCTTCGGCAGGCGACGTTGGAGCGGCATCTGACCGCCTTCGAAGCCAACCTTGTGAAAGCCGCCCGAACGCGACTTCTGACCCTTGTGACCACGGCCAGCGGTCTTGCCGAGGCCGGAGCCGATGCCGCGACCAACGCGACGCTTGGCGTGCTTCGCGCCTTCAGCCGGCTTCAGGTTATTCAATTCCATTATCAACTCCTTGAGTCCTGGTCAGCCGCTTAGCCGATGACCTTAACGAGGTACGAAACCTTGTTGATCATGCCGCGCACAGCCGGCGTGTCCTGCAACTCGCTAACCGAGTTGACTCGGCGCAGGCCCAGGCCACGCACCGTTGCACGGTGCGATTCACGGGTGCCGATCAGGCTCTTGACGAGCTGGATCTTGACAGTTTTATCAGACATGGTGTCCACCTTTAGCCCAGAATGTCTTCGACGGACTTGCCACGCTTCGCAGCGATATCGGCCGGCGTGGACTGCTTGCGCAGACCGTCGAGCGTCGCACGAACGAGGTTGTACGGGTTCGTCGAACCGTGGCTCTTGGCCACGACGTTCTGCACGCCCATCACGTCGAACACTGCGCGCATCGGGCCGCCAGCGATCACGCCGGTACCGTCCTTCGCCGGAGCGAGGAGGACCGTCGATGCGCCGTGCTTACCGTGCACTTCGTGTTGCAGGGTACCGTTCTTCAGCGGCACCTTGAACATGTTGCGGCGAGCCTGCTCCATTGCCTTCTGGACGGCAACCGGCACTTCCTTCGCCTTGCCCTTGCCCATACCGACGCGGCCATCACCGTCGCCAACCACGGTCAGTGCAGCGAAGCCGAGAATACGGCCACCCTTCACGACCTTGGTCACGCGGTTGACCGCGATCATCTTTTCACGAAGGCCGTCGTCGCGTTCGTCAGCCTGAACTTTAGCTTGCATCTTTGCCATGACGAATTCTTCCCTTAGAACTTGAGTCCGGCTTCGCGCGCCGCATCAGCCAGCGCTTTCACGCGGCCGTGGTAACGGAAACCCGAACGGTCGAAGGCGACGGATTCGATGCCGGCAGCCTTAGCCTTTTCTGCAATGCGCTTGCCGATCAGGGTCGCAGCAGCAACGTTGCCGCCCTTGCCCGATTGATCAGCCAGTTGAGCACGCACTTCGGCTTCGAGCGTCGACGCGCTGGCCAGCACCTTGGTGCCGCACGGCGAGAACACTTGCGCATAGATGTGCGTGTTCGTGCGATGCACGGCGAGACGCGCGACCTGCAATTCAGCGATCTTGATACGCGTCTGACGAGCGCGGCGCAGGCGAGATTGAGTCTTATCCATGATTGCGCACCCTTACTTCTTCTTCGTTTCTTTGAGGATCACAACCTCATCAGCGTAACGCACGCCCTTGCCCTTGTAGGGCTCCGGCGGACGGTAGCCGCGCACTTCTGCCGCGACTTGGCCGACTTGTTGCTTGTTGATCCCCTTGATCAGAATTTCGGTTTGCGACGGGGTTTCAGCCTTAACGCCTTGCGGCATCTGGTGCACCACCGGGTGCGAGAAACCCAGCGACAGATTCAGCTTGTCGCCTTGCGCCTGTGCGCGGTAACCGACGCCAACCAGCGTCAGCTTGCGCTCGAAACCCTTCGTCACGCCGTGCACCATGTTCGCAACCAGTGCGCGCATCGTGCCCGACATCGCATTCGCTTCGCGGCTTTCGTCGACCGGCTCGAACTTCAGCGTGCCGTTGTCGTTCACCACTTTCACGAGGCTGTTAGCAGCCTGCGAAATCGTACCCAGCGGGCCCTTGACCGTGATGCTGTCGCCGCTCAGGGCCACTTCCGCGCCCTGCAGCGCGATCGGGCTTTTACCTACTCGAGACATGTTTCTCTCCTTTCGGCCTTAAGCGACGTAGCAGATGACTTCGCCGCCAACGCCCGTTGCACGTGCCTTGCGGTCGGTCATCACGCCCTTCGGCGTCGACACGATTGCCACGCCGAGGCCATTCATGACCACGGGAATGTCGTTACGGCCGCGGTACACACGCAGACCAGGCTTCGAGACGCGTTCGATGCGCTCGATGACCGGACGGCCAGCGTAATACTTCAACACGATGTTCAATTCCGACTTCGCACCTTCAGACTTCACTGCGAAATCGTCGATATAACCTTCGTCCTTCAGGACCTGCGCAATCGCAACCTTGACTTTCGACGAGGGCATAGTCACCGAAACTTTCTCAACCATCTGCGCATTGCGGATGCGAGTCAGCATATCGGCGATAGGATCACTCATGCTCATTTATGTTTCTCCTATTACCAGCTCGCCTTGGTCAGGCCAGGGATCTCGCCGCGGAACGCGATTTCACGAATCTTGTTACGCGCCAGCCCGAATTTACGGAACGTACCGCGCGGACGACCGGTAATTGCGCAACGGTTGCGCTTACGGGTCGGATTGGAGTTACGCGGCAGTTGTTGCAGTTCCAGACGTGCGGCGTAGTGCTCTTCATCCGACTTGCTCATATCACCAATGATCGCCTTCAGTTCAGCACGCTTGGGAGCGTACTTAGCAGCGAGGCGAGCACGCTTCTTTTCACGTTCGATCAGTGCCAGTTTAGCCACGGTAACCTCAGTTTCTGAACGGGAACTTGAAGCTGGCGAGCAGAGCCTTTGCTTCGTCGTCGGTCTTCGCAGTCGTCGTGATGCTGATGTTCAGCCCACGCAGTGCGTCGATCTTGTCGTAATCGATTTCGGGGAAAATGATCTGCTCTTTCACACCGATGTTGTAGTTGCCGCGACCGTCGAACGCCTTGCCCGACACGCCACGGAAGTCACGCACCCGCGGGAGCGCAACCGTCACGAAACGATCGAGGAATTCGTACATAGCCTGGCCACGCAGGGTGACCATTGCACCGATCGGATAGCCTTGACGGATCTTGAAGCCAGCAATTGCCTTGCGTGCCTTCGTGATCACCGGCTTCTGACCTGCGATCTTCGTCAGATCGCCAACAGCGTTTTCGATGATCTTCTTGTCAGCAACCGCTTCGCCAAGGCCCATGTTCAGGGTGATCTTGGTGATGCGCGGCACTTCCATCACGGACTTGTAACCGAACTTCTCGATGAGGCCGGGTACAACCTTTTCTTTGTAAAACTCTTGCAAACGAGCCATTTTTTACTCCGCAGCGTCAGGCGCTCAGCACGGCACCGGTCGTCTTAAGGAAACGGACTTTCTTGTCTCCTTCGACCTTGATGCCTACACGCGATGGCTTGCCATTCGCGTCGACCAATGCGACGTTCGAAATTTGCAGCGGCATCGTCTTGGCTTCCACACCGCCCGTCGTACCCTTCATCGGGTTCGGCTTGACGTGTTTCTTGACGAGGTTAATACCCTCGACAGTCACCGTCTCGCCGTGGACGGCCAGCACGACACCACGCTTGCCCTTATCTTTGCCGGTGATGACGATAACTTCGTCACCCTTGCGAATCTTGTTCATCGCGACTCCTTACAGCACTTCTGGCGCCAGCGAAACGATCTTCATGAATCGTTCGCTACGCAACTCGCGCGTGACAGGCCCGAAAATACGGGTACCGATCGGTTCGAGCTTGGCATTGAGCAGCACAGCTGCGTTGCCGTCGAACTTGATCAGCGAGCCGTCCTGACGGCGAACACCCTTGGCGGTGCGAACCACCACGGCGTTGTAGATTTCGCCTTTCTTCACGCGCCCGCGCGGCGTTGCCTCTTTGACAGTCACCTTGATGATGTCGCCAATGCTGGCATAACGACGCTTCGAGCCGCCGAGCACCTTGATGCACATGACTTCACGTGCACCCGTGTTGTCGGCCACTTCAAGCCGAGTTTCGGTCTGGATCATGGTTTATCTTTCCCAACTTAATCCGGTCACACCACCATGGTGCTTCCCGGTCAGTCTTGGTCCCGTCAGCCGATCGGCTGCTTGGGTTAGAACAGCAGCGACGGCAAACGAAACCCGCCATCGCAATCCGGTGAATCCTTCGGCACAGGCTGGCGCCCGAACCGCTCCCCCCACCAACTTCGCCCGCGACGGGGCTCCCATAAAGAGGGAAGACCGAGATTATATCAAATAATCCCGGCCTTGCAAGCGAAACTTACTGCGATTTCAACTACTTCTACAGCTTTGCGGCATTAGATGACGCGAGCAGCCTCGACCAGGCGAGCAACAACCCAAGCCTTCGTCTTTGAAATCGGACGAGTTTCCTGGATTTCAACGAGGTCGCCCTCGTTGTACGTGTTCGCGTCGTCATGTGCGTGGTACTTCTTCGACCGCACCACGTACTTGCCGTAGATCGGGTGCTTCACGCGGTGCTCGACCAGCACGGTAACCGTCTTGTCCATCTTGTTGCTGACGACCTTGCCGACCAGCGTCCGCTTGAGCGAGGTTTTTACGCTATCGTTCATTTCTGGTTCGCCTTCTCAGTCAGGACGGTCCGCACACGTGCGATGTCGCGACGGACCTTCTTCAGCTGACTCGTGTTCGTGAGTTGCTGGGTCGCGAGTTGCATGCGCAGGCCGAATTGCGCCTTCAACAGGTCCGACAGCTCCTTGTTGAGCGCGGCCTGATCTTTCTGGTGAAGTTCGGAAGCCTTCATCATTTGCTCCTTAGGCGCCGAGCTGACGCACGATAAACGTCGTCTTCAGCGGCAGCTTCGCTGCAGCCAGACGGAACGCTTCGCGCGCCAGTTCTTCGGTTACGCCGTCCATTTCGTACAGCATCTTGCCCGGTTGAATCTCAGCGACGTAGTACTCCGGGTTACCCTTACCGTTACCCATACGCACTTCCGCCGGCTTGGTCGAGATCGGCTTGTCCGGGAAGATCCGGATCCAGATGCGGCCACCGCGCTTGATGTGACGCGTCATTGCACGACGCGCCGCTTCGATCTGGCGCGCGGTCAGACGGCCACGACCGACAGCCTTCAGGCCGAACTCACCGAACGACACCGCGTTGCCGCGGGTAGCAACGCCGGTGTTACGACCTTTCTGCTCTTTGCGATACTTTCTGCGTTTCGGTTGCAGCATCGTTATTCTCCAGTCTTCCCGTCGCCGCCGGCACCGCCAGCACGACGAGGAGCGCCACGGCGTGCACCTGCCGGGCCACCACCTTCACCATCACGACGCGGACGGCGATCGCCACCCGGACGTGCGTTGCGGCGCGGACGCTTTTCTTCGGCGACTTCTTCGACCACCGGTGCGTCGTTGCGGCCGAGCGTGTCGCCCTTATAGACCCACACCTTCACGCCGATGATGCCGTACGTCGTCTTTGCTTCCGACGTTGCGTAGTCGATATCAGCACGCAGCGTATGAAGCGGCACGCGACCTTCGCGATACCATTCCGTACGAGCGATTTCGATACCGTTCAGACGGCCAGCGCTCATGATCTTGATGCCTTGAGCACCCAGACGCATCGCGTTCTGCATCGCACGTTTCATCGCGCGGCGGAACATGATCCGGCGCTCGAGCTGTTGCGTGATCGAATCAGCGATCAGTTGCGCATCAGTTTCCGGCTTGCGGATTTCTTCGATGTTGACGTGAACCGGAACGCCCATACGCTTTTGCAGCTCGGACTTCAGCAGTTCAATGTCTTCACCCTTCTTGCCGATCACAACACCCGGACGCGAGCTGAAAATCGTGATACGCGCGTTCTTTGCAGGACGCTCGATCACAACGCGGCCGACAGACGCGTTCTTCAGTTTCTTCTTCAGGTATTCACGAACACCGATGTCTTCCTGCAACATCGCCGCGAAATTGTTGTTGTTCGCGTACCAACGCGAAGCCCAATTGCGGCTGACGGCCAAACGGAAGCCAGTCGGATGAATTTTCTGTCCCATCGTATGACCCCTTAATTCCCGACCGTCACAGTGATGTGACAGGATTGCTTCTCGATGCGGTTACCGCGGCCTTTAGCGCGCGCGGTAAAACGCTTGAGCGATGCAGCCTTGTCGACGTAGATGCTCGTGATCTTGAGCTCGTCGATATCGGCGCCTTCGTTGTGCTCCGCATTCGCGATCGCCGACAGCACGACCTTTTTCACGATTCCCGCAGCCTTCTTCGGCGAGAACGTCAGAACGTTCAGCGCCTTGTCGACCGGCAAACCGCGGATCTGGTCAGCCACAAGGCGCGTTTTCTGCGCCGAGATGCGGGCACCGCGATGAATTGCTTTCACTTCCATCTTGATAGCCCCTTATTTCTTGGCCTTCTTGTCGGCCGCGTGACCCTTGAACGTACGGGTCAGTGCGAACTCGCCAAGCTTGTGGCCGACCATGTTTTCCGTGACATACACCGGAACGTGTTGACGGCCGTTGTGAACGGCGATCGTCAGACCGATGAAGTCCGGCAGGATCGTCGAACGACGCGACCAGGTCTTGATCGGTTTCTTATCGCGCGTAGCTGCAGCCGCCTCAACCTTCTTCAGCAAATGGGCGTCGCAGAACGGACCTTTCTTAATAGAACGTGCCATTGCCTACTCCTTAACGCTTGTGACGGCGCTGGACGATCATGCTCGTCGTGCGCTTGTTGCTGCGGGTGCGATAGCCCTTCGTCGGCGTGCCCCACGGGCTCACCGGATCGCGGCCTGCCGCAGTCTTGCCTTCGCCACCACCGTGCGGGTGGTCGACCGGGTTCATTGCAACGCCACGCACCGTCGGGCGGATGCCGCGCCAGCGGTTCGCGCCAGCCTTACCGATTTGACGGAGGCTGTGCTCTTCGTTGCCCACTTCACCGATCGTTGCGCGGCATTCAACGTGGACGCGGCGGATTTCGCCCGAACGCAGACGAACCTGCGCGTAGACGCCTTCGCGAGCCAGCAGCATCGCCGACGTACCAGCCGAACGCGCCATTTGCGCGCCCTTACCCGGCAGCATTTCGATGCAGTGAATCGTCGTACCGACCGGAATGTTGCGGATCGGCAGCGTGTTGCCTGCGCGGATCGGCGCTTCCGAACCCGACATCAGTTGCTGACCGACGGTGACACCCTTCGGAGCGATGATGTAACGGCGCTCGCCGTCTGCGTACAGAACCAGCGCGATGTTTGCGCTACGGTTCGGGTCGTATTCGAGACGCTCGACCTTTGCCGGAATACCGTCCTTCGTGCGACGGAAATCGACGACACGATAGTGATGCTTGTGACCACCACCCTTGTGGCGCGTGGTGATGTGACCGTTGTTGTTACGGCCGGCGGTCGACGACTGCGTGTCGAGCAGTGCCGCGAACGGCTTGCCCTTGTGCAATTCTTTGTTGACCACCTTGACCATCGCACGGCGACCCGGCGAAGTCGGCTTAACTTTCACGATTGCCATGATTACTTGGCCTCCGCTTCAAAGTTGATTTCCTGGCCTGGCTTCAGGCAGACGTACGCCTTCTTCACGTCCTTGCGCTTGCCCATGAAGCGACCAAAGCGCTTGGCTTTGCCCTTCGCGACCAGCACGTTGACGGAATCGACTTCCACCTTGAACAACAGCTCGACTGCAGCCTTTACTTCCTGCTTCGTGGCATCCGGCGCGACTTCGAACACAACCTGCTCGTTCTTGTCGGCAACCAGCGTCGCCTTTTCGGAGACCACCGGCGCGAGCAGGACCTGCATCAAACGATGATCGTTCTTGCGAATCTCGCTCATGACAGCAACTCCTCGATCTGGGCGACCGCAGCCTTCGTGATCAGGATCTTCTTGAAGTAGATCAGCGACAGCGGGTCGGCGTAACGCGGCTCGACAACCGCCACGTGGGCGAGGTTGCGCGACGCGAGGTACAGGTTTTCGTCAACCGTGTCGGTAATCACCAGCACGGAGTCGAGACCCATCGCCTTGAATTTTTCGGCCAGCAGCTTCGTCTTCGGTGCTTCGAGCGTCAGCTCGTCGACCACCGAGATACGGCCTTCGCGGGCCAGTTGCGAGAAGATCGAGCAGAGACCTGCGCGATGCATCTTCTTGTTGACCTTGTGCGAAAAGTTTTCTTCCGGCGAATTCGGGAAGATACGGCCACCGCCGCGCCACAGCGGGCTCGACGACATACCGGCACGGGCGCGGCCCGTACCCTTCTGGCGCCACGGCTTCTTGGTCGTGTGCTTGACCTGCTCACGATCCTTCTGCGCGCGGTTGCCACTACGGGCATTCGCCTGGTACGCAACCACCACCTGGTGAATCAGGGCTTCGTTGTAATCGCGGCCGAACACTACGTCCGACGCGCTAACGCCTGCACCTTCCTGACCATTGGCATTCAGGAGCTTAAGTTCCATTATTTCGCTCCTTTCACAGCACGCGTCTTCACGGCCGGCGTAACGAATACCTTGCCACCCTTCGCACCCGGAACGGCGCCCTTGACCAGCAGCAGCTTGCGGTCAGCGTCGATACGAGCGATTTCGAGGTTTTGCACCGTTACCTTCTCGTCACCCATGTGACCGGTCATGCGCTTACCCGGGAAAACACGACCCGGATCCTGCGCCATACCGATCGAGCCCGGCACGTTGTGCGAGCGCGAGTTACCGTGCGATGCACGGCCCGACGAGAAGTTGTAACGCTTGATGGTACCGGCGTAGCCCTTACCGATCGACACGCCTTGCACGTCGACCTTCTGGCCCACTTCGAACAGCTCGGGACCAACCACGGTGCCGCTCGACAGCTCGGCAGCCATAGCGGCATCGATCTGGAATTCTTTGAGGATTTCACCGGCTTGAACGCCGGCTTTGGCGAGATGACCTGCCAACGGCTTCGTCACGCGCGACGCGCGGCGCGTACCGAAGGTAACCTGCACAGCCGTGTAGCCGTCGGTTTCAACAGTCTTGATCTGCGTCACACGGTTGTCGGACACGTCCAGCACGGTGACGGGAATCGAATCCCCTTCAGCCGTGAAGATACGGGTCATGCCAACCTTGCGACCTACGAGTCCAAGGCTCATCGTTTTCTCCATTCCCGACTGCGATTGGTCGGGGCTAATTTACAAAATGCCGGCGCCGCTTCGGGCATGAAACCATGCTGCAGCACGCCGACTTTTTTGCGCAAATGCGCGAAAAGCCCACTATTATAGCGAGCCTTTACGTTTTTCGCAAGCAATCAATGACTTAGCGCTGTCCGGCTTACCGGACAAGGGCTGGAGCCTTACTGCAGCTTGATTTCAACGTCCACGCCAGCCGGCAGATCCAGCTTCATCAGTGCGTCAACGGTCTTGTCCGTCGGGTCGACGATGTCCATCAGACGCTGGTGCGTGCGAATTTCGAGCTGGTCACGCGACGTCTTGTTGACGTGCGGCGAACGCAGGATGTCGAAACGTTGAATGCGGGTCGGCAGGGGCACCGGACCACGAACGATTGCGCCAGTCCGCTTTGCCGTGTCGACGATTTCAGCTGCCGATTGGTCGATCAGACGATAGTCGAAAGCCTTCAGGCGAATGCGGATTTTCTGGTTCTGCATGACAAATTCCTTGAAAAGAGCGAAGCGGTATTGCACCGCCGATTGGTAAAAGAACGTAGTCCCGGACGCTCGCGGAGAGCGAGTGCCCGGACCCGGGCACTGCCTACTGCTACAGCAATCTTCGATTTTACTCGATGATCTTGGCGACGACACCAGCGCCGACCGTACGGCCACCTTCGCGAATTGCGAAACGCAGGCCTTCTTCCATCGCGATCGGGTTGATCAGCTTCACCGTGATCGACACGTTGTCGCCCGGCATCACCATTTCCTTGTCCTTCGGCAGCTCGATCGAGCCCGTCACGTCCGTCGTACGGAAGTAGAACTGCGGACGGTAGTTGTTGAAGAACGGCGTGTGACGGCCGCCCTCGTCCTTGCTCAGCACGTACACTTCAGCCGTGAAGTGCGTGTGCGGGTTGATCGAACCCGGCTTGGCCAGCACCTGACCACGCTCCACGTCTTCACGCTTCGTGCCGCGCAGCAGGATACCCACGTTGTCGCCTGCCTGACCCTGGTCGAGCAGCTTGCGGAACATTTCCACGCCCGTGCAGGTCGTCTTGGCCGTTGCGCGGATGCCGACGATCTCGATTTCCTCGCCGACCTTGACGACGCCACGCTCGACGCGGCCCGTCACCACCGTGCCGCGACCCGAGATCGAGAACACGTCTTCCACCGGCATCAGGAACGCACCGTCAACCGCGCGCTCCGGCGTCGGGATGTACGTGTCCAGCGCATCGGCCAGGTTCATGATCGCCACTTCGCCCAGCTCGCCCTTGTCGCCTTCCAGCGCCAGCTTGGCCGAACCCTTGATGATCGGCGTGTCGTCGCCCGGGAAGTCGTACTTCGACAGAAGTTCGCGAACTTCCATCTCGACGAGCTCCAGCAACTCGGCGTCGTCCACCATGTCGCACTTGTTCAGGAACACGATGATGTACGGAACGCCAACCTGACGCGCCAGCAGGATGTGCTCACGCGTTTGCGGCATCGGGCCGTCAGCAGCCGAGCACACCAGAATTGCGCCGTCCATCTGTGCCGCGCCCGTGATCATGTTCTTCACGTAGTCAGCGTGGCCCGGGCAGTCGACGTGTGCGTAGTGGCGGTTAGCCGTTTCGTACTCGACGTGCGCGGTGTTGATGGTAATGCCGCGCGCCTTCTCTTCCGGCGCTGCGTCGATCTGGTCGTACGCCTTCGCTTCGCCGCCGAACTTCTGCGTCAGAACCGTCGTGATCGCTGCCGTCAGCGTGGTCTTGCCGTGGTCAACGTGACCGATCGTGCCCACGTTCACGTGCGGCTTGGTCCGTTCGAATTTACCTTTAGCCATGTTTCTCTTCTTTCAGAAAGTTAATCGTTGAATGACTTTGCCGCGCGATTACTTCGACTTCGCGTTGATGATCGCTTCCGACACGTTGCGCGGAGCTTCAGCGTAGTGCTTGAACTCCATCGTGTACGTTGCGCGACCTTGCGTCAGCGAACGCAGCGACGTCGAGTAGCCGAACATTTCCGACAGCGGCACTTCGGCGCGAACGATCTTGCCGCCGCCTACCATGTCGTCCATGCCCTGAACAATACCGCGACGGCCGGACAGATCGCCCATCACGTTGCCCATGTAGTCTTCCGGCGTTTCGACTTCCACAGCCATCATCGGTTCGAGGATGACCGGGCTTGCCTTGCGCATCGCTTCCTTGAATGCCATCGAACCAGCCATGCGGAACGCATTTTCGTTCGAGTCGACGTCGTGGTACGAACCGAACGTCAGATGAACCTTCACGTCAACGACCGGGAAGCCCGCCAGCACGCCTGCCTTCAGCGTTTCCTGGATACCCTTGTCGACTGCCGGGATATATTCACGCGGAATCACACCGCCCTTGATCTCGTCCAGGAACTCGTAGCCCTTGCCCTGCTCGTTTGGCTCAAGCGTGATCACCGCGTGACCGTACTGGCCGCGACCGCCCGACTGCTTGACGAACTTGCCGTCAACGTCTTCCGCCTTGCCGCGAATGGTTTCGCGGTAAGCCACTTGCGGCTTGCCAACCGTTGCTTCAACGCCGAACTCACGCTTCATCCGATCGACCAGAATTTCCAGGTGGAGCTCGCCCATACCCGAAATAATGGTTTGACCCGATTCTTCGTCCGTTTGGACGCGGAACGACGGATCTTCCTGCGCCAGACGGTTCAGCGCCAGACCCATCTTTTCCTGGTCCGGCTTCGTCTTCGGCTCAACAGCCTGCGAAATCACGGGTTCCGGGAAAATCATCCGCTCGAGCACGATCGGACTTGTCGGGTCGCACAGCGTGTCGCCCGTGGTCGCATCCTTCAGACCGACCGCAGCAGCGATGTCGCCTGCACGCACTTCCTTGATTTCTTCGCGCTGGTTCGCGTGCATCTGCAGAATACGGCCCAGACGTTCCTTCTTGTCCTTGGTCGCGTTCAGCAACGTGTCGCCCGAATTCACCACGCCGGAGTACACACGGAAGAAGATTAGTTGACCAACGAACGGGTCGGTCATGATCTTGAACGCGAGTGCCGAGAACTTTTCGTCGTCAGCAGCACGGCGCTCGCCCTTTTCACCGTTCTCGAGCTCGCCGGTAACCGGCGGAATATCGATCGGCGACGGCAGGAAGTCGAGCACGGCGTCCAGCATGCGCTGCACACCCTTGTTCTTGAACGCGGTACCGCACAGCATCGGCTGGATTTCGCACGCGATCGTACGGTCGCGCAAGCCCTTGATGATTTCCGCTTCGGAGAGCTCGCCCTCTTCCAGGTACTTGTTCATCAGCTCTTCGCTCGACTCAGCGGCGGCTTCGATCATCTTTTCGCGCCATTCGTTGCACGAGTCGACGAGTTCCGCCGGGATCTCTTCGTACGAGAACTTGGTACCCTGGGACGCGTCGTCCCAAATGATCGCCTTCATCTTCATCAGATCGACGACGCCCGTGAAGTTCTCTTCCGCGCCGATAGGCACGACGACCGGAACCGGGTTCGCCTTCAGACGCAGCTTGAGCTGATCGTAGACCTTGAAGAAGTTCGCGCCGGTACGGTCCATCTTGTTGATGAACGCGAGACGGGGAACCTTGTACTTGTTAGCCTGACGCCACACGGTTTCCGACTGGGGCTGCACGCCGCCCACAGCGCAGTACACCATGCACGCGCCGTCGAGCACGCGCATCGAGCGCTCGACTTCAATCGTGAAGTCGACGTGGCCCGGGGTGTCGATGATGTTGATCCGGTGCTCGGCGCGGTCGCCCGCCATACCCTTCCAGAATGCCGTGGTAGCAGCGGAAGTAATCGTGATGCCGCGTTCCTGTTCCTGCTCCATCCAGTCCATGGTGGCAGCGCCGTCGTGAACTTCACCAATCTTGTGGTTCACGCCCGTGTAGAACAGAATGCGCTCGGTCGTCGTCGTTTTGCCGGCGTCGATGTGAGCGCTGATACCGATGTTACGGTAGCGCTCGATAGGAGTCTTGCGAGCCACTTTGATCCTCTATTGGGATGACGCGATGCGAGAGATACCCATCGCGCTGTAACACAAACGGGCGAGGCGCCTTTAAAGCGCACCCGCCCAGAATTTCTTTCCGCTTTTCCGCTAAACCCGAGGCCGGGAAGCTTAGAAACGGAAGTGCGAGAACGCCTTGTTGGCTTCTGCCATCCGGTGAACTTCGTCGCGCTTCTTCATCGCGCCGCCACGGCCTTCGGCCGCTTCGGAGAGTTCACCTGCCAGACGCAGGGCCATCGACTTCTCGCTACGCTTCTTCGCGGCTTCACGCAGCCAACGCATCGCCAATGCCATACGACGCGACGGGCGCACTTCTACCGGAACCTGATAGTTCGCACCACCAACGCGGCGGCTCTTAACTTCGACCACCGGCTTGACGTTGTTGAGCGCCACCGTAAACACTTCCAGCGGGTCCTTGCCACCCTTGGTCTGGATCTGTTCGAAAGCGCCGTACACGATACGCTCGGCAACCGACTTCTTGCCGGAGAGCATCAGCACGTTCATGAATTTTGCTACATCAACGTTGCCGAACTTCGGATCCGGCAACACTTCCCGCTTGGGGACTTCGCGACGACGCGGCATGTTTCTTCCTTTACCTTTTCAGTTGGAGCTGTTTGCAGCCCCGCGGCCACCAACTAACCCGATTCATCCGTAAGACTAACCAGCCTGGTCGGGTGACCACTTACTCGATAGCACCGGCGACTCCGGCACCATCGCTATTACCGCCTTCGCAGGCGACCTGAAACTACGATTGACCGGCTAATTACTTGCCAGCCTTGGCACGCTTCGCACCGTACTTCGAGCGAGCCTGCTTACGATCCTTGACGCCCTGGGTATCCAGCGAGCCGCGAACCATGTGGTAACGCACACCCGGCAAGTCCTTCACACGGCCGCCGCGAATCAGCACCACCGAGTGTTCCTGCAGGTTGTGGCCTTCACCACCGATGTACGAAATGACTTCGAAGCCGTTCGTCAGACGAACCTTGGCGACCTTACGGAGTGCCGAGTTCGGCTTCTTCGGCGTCGTGGTGTACACACGGGTGCACACGCCGCGACGCTGGGGGCAGTCCTGCAAGGCCGGGCTCTTGCTCTTCGTCGTTTCCGACGTGCGGCCTTTGCGAACCAGTTGATTGATGGTTGGCATTGTTTATTCCTGAAATTGAACAAAATCGACGCATCTGTTTCCGGGCAAAGCGAAAACGCCTGCGCATCGAACTTCCGCTCGGCTTACTCGCGCACGAACTGAAGCCGCGCGCAAGCATTCCAAGAACCGGAACCTAGCATAATATTCCGAAAATACTAAGGGAGTCAATAGGTTGCGATGTTCCGCACCCCTGTCGATCCTGCAAAACAGCCAGATGACGTCAGTCTGCCGCCACGACATTCAGCAATTCGTAGCCGAAACGATCTAGTTTACGCGCTCCCATGCCCGGAATACTGCGCAAATCGTCGATAGAATCGGGCCCGAGACGGGCGATTTCCGCGAGCGTCGCGTCATGGAAAATCACGTAAGCCGGCACGCCGTCGCTCTTCGCGGTTTCGGTGCGCCACATGCGCAGACGCTCCCAGCGGGCGCGCTCTCGAGGACCCATGCCGATCGTCGGATCTGCGCGCTCGCTCGTACGCCCCGACGATTGACGCGTGCGTGTCGGCTTCACGTAGCGGCGCATCGTCACCTTCTGCTCGCCCTTGAGCACCGGCTTGCTCGCCTCCGTCAGCACGAGGGAACCGAAGCCCTCGTGGTCGACCGTGAGGTAGCCGAATGCGACGAGCTGGCGGAACACCGCGCGCCACTCCGGCTCACCGAGTGCCGCGCCGATACCGAATGTAGTCAGCTTCTCGTGGCCGCGCTGCATGATTTTCTCGCTGCGGTTGCCGCGCAAAATATCGATCAGGTGTCCGGCGCCAAAATGAAAGCCGCTGGCCCGCTGCGCGCGAAAGACGCACGACAGCGCCATTTGAGCCTCGCGCGTCGCATCCCAGGTTGGCGGCGGCTCCAGGCAGTTGTCGCAGTTGCCGCACGGCTGGCTCGTTTCGCCGAAGTACGCGAGCAAGCGCACCCGCCGGCAGGTCGCCGTTTCGCACAAACCGAGCAAAGCGTCGAGCTTGCCGGTCTGGACGCGCTTGTGCGCGTCGTCAGCCTCCGATTCGTCGATCATCTTGCGCTGCTGCACGACATCGCCGAGCCCGTAGGCCATCCACGCGTTCGACGGCAACCCGTCGCGGCCCGCGCGGCCGGTCTCCTGGTAGTAGCCTTCGACGCTCTTCGGCAAATCCAGATGCGCGACGAACCGCACGTCGGGTTTGTCGATGCCCATGCCGAAGGCGATCGTCGCGCACATCACCACACCCTCCTCGCGCTGGAACATCTCCTGATGCTTCTGGCGCACCTCGAACTCCATGCCGGCGTGGTACGGCAGCGCCCGCATGCCCTTTTCCTTCAGCCACTCCGCGGTTTCTTCGACCTTGCGGCGGGACAGGCAATAGACGACGCCCGCGTCGGTCGTACCGTCGGGTTTCGTATGCTCGGCACGGATGAAATCGAGCAGCTGCGTGCGCGCATTGTCTTTCTCGGCGATGCGATAGCGGATGTTCGGCCGGTCGAAACTCGACACGAACACGCGTGCATCCTCGAGCGCGAGACGGTGGATGATTTCGTCGCGCGTGATTGCGTCGGCGGTGGCCGTTAGCGCGATGCGCGGCACATTCGGAAAGCGCTCGTGCAGCACCGACAGCTGAATATACTCGGGCCGGAAATCGTGCCCCCATTGCGACACGCAATGCGCTTCGTCGATCGCGAAAAGGCCGATGCGCGTACGCTCGAGCAGTTCCTGGAAGCGCGGTGTCATCAGCCGTTCCGGCGCGACGTAGAGCAGATCGATGTCGCCGTCGCGCAGCGCGCGCTCGGTGGCAATCGCCTCAGCGCTCGAGAGCGTCGAGTTCAGGTACGCGGCGCGCACGCCTACTTCGGTCAGCGCAGCTACCTGATCCTGCATCAGCGCGATCAGCGGCGACACCACGATGCCCGCACCGAAGCCGCGTTCGCGCCGAACTAGCGACGGAATCTGATAGCACAGCGATTTGCCGCCACCCGTCGGCATCAGCACGAGGCAATCCCCGCCGTCGGCGACGTGCTCGACAATTTCGCCCTGCTGCCCCCTGAACGCGGGATAACCGAAGACTTCGTTGAGGATTTCGAGCGGACGGGACATGTATTTGAGAGACGGCGAAGGGAACGGCGCGCAGGCGGTGAGACGAATTTTACCAACGCATTCGGGCCGCGCCCGCGCTTTGCGACAACGTTAGCCATCGAGCCTAGGACTGCGCCGGTGCATGGCCCCGACGCACGCGGAAAAATAGAGCATAAAAAAAGCCGCTCAGTCGAAACTGAGCGGCTTTCGTGGCTCGTCAGGTGAGGCGGCTTACGCCGCCCGCACTTACTCGCCCGAGTGCTGCTGTTCGGCGGCCGGGGCTTCCGGCGTACCGAATTCGAACGACTCTTCCGCTGCGATCTGATCGAAACGCTCGCGGTCGGCCAATTCCTTGCTCTTGCGCGCCTTGTGGAACGCGAGACCCGTACCGGCCGGAATCAGACGGCCGACGATCACGTTTTCCTTCAGGCCACGCAGGTCGTCGCGCTTGCCCATGATCGCCGCTTCGGTCAGCACGCGGGTCGTTTCCTGGAACGACGCCGCGGAGATGAACGAATCGGTCGAAAGCGACGCCTTCGTGATACCGAGCAGCACGTTTTCGTACGTGGCCGGACGCTTGTCTTCCGCGATCATACGGTCGTTCTCGTCGAGCATGTCCGACCGCTCGACCTGTTCGCCCGGGATGAATCGCGTATCGCCGTTGTCCGAAATCTGCACGCGGCGCAGCATCTGACGCACGATCACTTCGATGTGCTTGTCGTTGATCTTCACGCCCTGCAGACGGTACACGTCCTGCACTTCGTCCACGATGTAACGCGACAGCGCCTCGACGCCCTGCAGACGCAGGATGTCGTGCGGATCCGCCGGCCCGTCGACGATCATTTCGCCCTTGTTGACGACCTGACCATCGTGCACCAGAACCTGCTTTTCCTTCGCGATCAGGAACTCGTGCTGATTGCCCTCGAGGTCCGTGATAACGAGACGCTGCTTGCCCTTCGTGTCCTTACCGAACGACGTCGTACCCGTGACTTCCGCCAGGATACCCGCGTCCTTCGGCGAACGTGCTTCGAACAGTTCCGCCACACGCGGCAAACCGCCGGTAATGTCACGCGTCTTCTGCGATTCGGTCGGAATACGTGCGAGCACTTCACCGACCTGCACCTGCTGACCGTCCTTCACGGTGATCAGCGCGCCGACCTGGAAGCCGATCTGCACCGAGTGCTCGGTGTTCGGGATCTTCACTTCCTCGCCGTTCGCATCGAGAAGCTTGACCTGCGGACGCACCGTCTTCGAGGCCTGCGAACCACGACGCTTCACGTCGATCACGACGAGCGTTGACAGACCCGTCACGTCGTCGATCTGCTTCGCGACCGTCACGCCTTCCTCGACGTTCTCGAACTTCACCGTACCACCGTACTCGGTGATGATCGGACGCGTCATCGGATCCCACGTGGCCAGTTGCGTGCCGGCCTTGATCTGCGCACCGTCGAGCTGCAGCAGCGTGGCGCCGTACGGCACCTTGTGACGCTCGCGCTCGCGGCCGTGATCGTCGGTGATCATCGCTTCGCCCGAACGCGAGATGACGATCTGCTCGCCCTTCGCATTCGTGACGTAACGCATCGTCGACGTGAAACGCACCGTACCGTTCGACTTCGCTTCGACCGACGAAGCCACCGCCGCACGCGACGCCGCACCACCGATGTGGAACGTACGCATCGTGAGCTGAGTGCCCGGTTCGCCGATCGACTGCGCAGCGATCACGCCGACTGCCTCACCGACGTTGACCGACGAGCCGCGGCCCAGGTCGCGGCCGTAGCAGGCTGCGCACAGACCGTAGCGCGTTTCGCAAGTCAGCGGCGTACGCACGCGCACTTCGTCGATGCCGAGGCGTTCGATTTCTTCGACCGCGTCTTCGTCGAGCAACGTGCCCGTTTCGTACAGCGTTTCCTGCGATTCCGGATTGACGACGTCAGCCACCGTCACGCGACCGAGGATACGGTCACGCAGCGCTTCGACCACTTCACCGCCTTCGACCAACGCCTTCATGGCGACGCCGTTGGACGTACCGCAATCGTCCTCGACCACCACCAGATCCTGCGTCACGTCGACCAGACGCCGTGTCAGGTAGCCCGAGTTTGCCGTCTTCAGTGCCGTATCAGCCAGACCCTTACGTGCGCCGTGGGTCGAGATGAAGTACTGCAACACGTTCAGGCCTTCACGGAAGTTCGCCGTAATCGGCGTCTCGATGATCGAGCCGTCCGGCTTCGCCATCAGGCCACGCATACCGGCCAGCTGACGAATCTGAACCGCGGAACCACGAGCACCCGAGTCCGCCATCATGTAGATGGAGTTGAACGACTCCTGACGCGTCTGGTTACCGTCGCGATCCACCACCGGTTCCGTCGACAGCTGTTCCATCATCGCCTTGCCGACCGCTTCCGACGTCGCCGACCAGATGTCGACCACGTTGTTGTAGCGTTCTTGCGACGTGACGAGACCCGACATGTACTGACGGTCGTATTCCTTCACCTTCTTCGCGGCATCGCCAACGATGGTTTCCTTCTGCGGCGGCACGAGCATGTCGTCGACGCAGATCGAAATACCGGCGCGCGTTGCCAGACGGAAGCCCGACTGCATCAGCTGGTCAGCGAAAATCACCGTCTCACGCAGACCGCACTTGCGGAACGCGGTGTTGATCAGACGCGAGATTTCCTTCTTCTTCAGCGGCTTGTTCAGCACCGAGAACGGCAGGCCCGGCGGCAGGATTTCCGACAGGATCGAGCGGCCAACCGTGGTTGCGTACAGCGTGATCTTCGGCACGAACGCCGGCGCGCCTTCCGACTTGTCTTCGTTGTGGACCATTTCGGTGATCCGCACGTTGACTCGCGAGGCCAGCTCGACTTCCTTGTTCTCGTACGCGCGCAGCACTTCCGACACGCCCGTGAACGTCAGGCCTTCGCCCTTGCCGTTCACGGCTTCGCGCGTCGCGTAGTACAGGCCGAGCACGATATCCTGCGACGGCACGATCGACGGATCGCCGTTGGCCGGGAACAGCACGTTGTTCGACGCGAGCATCAGCGTGCGCGCTTCCATCTGCGCTTCGAGCGACAGCGGCACGTGAACAGCCATCTGGTCACCGTCGAAGTCGGCGTTGAACGCCGCGCAAACGAGCGGGTGCAGCTGGATTGCCTTACCTTCGATCAGCACCGGCTCGAAAGCCTGGATGCCGAGACGGTGCAGCGTCGGCGCACGGTTCAGCATGACCGGGTGCTCGCGGATCACCTCTTCGAGGATGTCCCACACGACCGGTGTCTGGTTCTCGACTTCCTTCTTCGCTGCCTTGATGGTGGTAGCGACACCCATCACTTCGAGCTTGTTGAAGATGAACGGCTTGAACAGTTCGAGCGCCATCAGCTTCGGCAGACCGCACTGATGCAGCTTCAGCGTCGGGCCGACCACGATCACCGAACGGCCCGAGTAGTCGACACGCTTACCGAGCAGGTTCTGACGGAAACGACCGCCCTTACCCTTGATCATGTCGGCGAGCGACTTCAGCGGACGCTTGTTCGCGCCGGTCATCGCCTTGCCGCGACGGCCGTTGTCGAGCAGCGAGTCGACCGCTTCCTGCAACATCCGCTTTTCGTTACGGACGATGATTTCAGGTGCCTTCAGCTCGAGCAGACGCTTCAACCGGTTGTTACGGTTGATCACGCGGCGATACAGGTCGTTCAGGTCCGACGTCGCGAAACGGCCGCCGTCGAGCGGCACCAGCGGACGCAGTTCCGGCGGCAGCACCGGCAGCACTTCGAGGACCATCCAGTCCGGCTTGATGCCCGAACGCTGGAACGCCTCGAGCACCTTCAGGCGCTTCGCGTACTTCTTGATCTTCGCTTCCGAGCCGGTGTTCTTGAGCTCCGTGCGCAGCAGTTCGACCTGTTCGTCGATGTTGATCGCGCGCAGCAGTTCGCGAATACCTTCCGCACCCATTTCGGCACGGAATTCGTCGCCGTATTCCTCGACCTTGTTGTAGTAATCCTCTTCGGTCATGATCTGCCGCGCTTTGAGCGGCGTCATGCCCGGATCGATCACCACGTATGCTTCGAAGTACAGCACGCGCTCGATGTCGCGCAGCGTCATGTCGAGCACCATGCCCAGACGCGACGGCAGCGACTTCAGGAACCAGATGTGCGCGACCGGCGAGGCCAGCTCAATGTGGCCCATCCGCTCACGACGCACCTTCGCGAGCGTCACTTCGACGCCGCACTTCTCACAGATCACGCCACGGTGCTTCAGGCGCTTGTATTTACCGCAAAGGCATTCGTAGTCCTTGATCGGCCCGAAAATCTTCGCGCAGAACAGACCATCGCGTTCCGGCTTGAACGTGCGGTAATTGATGGTTTCCGGCTTCTTGACTTCACCGAACGACCACGAACGGATCTTGTCCGGCGAGGCCAGACCGATCTTGATCGCGTCAAAAACTTCAGGTTGTTGGACTTGCTTGAATAGATCGAGCAAAGCTTTCATCGCTTCTCTCCAGTAGTCCGATTAGTTCCGGTCCAGGTCGATGTCGATACCCAGCGACCGGATTTCCTTCACCAACACGTTGAACGACTCAGGCATGCCGGCATCGATCACGTGATCGCCCTTGACCAGGTTCTCGTAAACCTTGGTCCGGCCCGTCACGTCGTCCGACTTCACCGTCAGCATTTCCTGCAGCACGTACGATGCGCCGTACGCTTCGAGCGCCCACACTTCCATTTCACCGAAACGCTGGCCACCGAACTGCGCCTTACCGCCCAACGGCTGCTGCGTCACGAGCGAGTACGGGCCCGTGGAACGCGCGTGCATCTTGTCGTCGACCAGGTGGTGCAGCTTCAGATAGTGCATGTAGCCGACCGTCACCGTACGTTCGAACATCTCGCCCGTGCGGCCGTCGAACAGACGCACCTGGTTCTTCGACGGCGTCATGCCGAGGTTTTCAGCGATGTCGTCCGGGAACGCCAGATCCAGCGCGCGCGACATTTCCTCTTCCGTCGCACCGTCGAACACCGGCGTCGCGAACGGCACGCCTTCGCGCAGGTTCTTCGCCAGCTCGAGGATTTCGTCGTCGCTGAAGGTGTCCAGCTCTTCGGCGCGGCCCGATTCGTTGTAGATCTTGATCAGGAATTCGCGCAGTTCAGCGATCTTCGCCTGACGCTGCAGCATTTCGCCGATACGCCAGCCGAGGCCCTTCGCGGCCCAACCCAGATGTACTTCGAGAACCTGACCCACGTTCATCCGCGACGGCACGCCGAGCGGGTTCAGAACGACGTCAGCCGGACGGCCGTCGGCCATGTACGGCATGTCTTCGATCGGCACGATCTTCGACACGACACCCTTGTTACCGTGACGGCCGGCCATCTTGTCGCCAGGCTGCAGACGGCGCTTCACCGCCAGATACACTTTGACCATCTTCAGCACGCCCGGCGGCAGTTCGTCGCCTTGCGTGAGCTTCTTGCGCTTCTCTTCGAACGCGAGGTCAAACTGGTGACGCTTCTCTTCGATCGAGTTCTTGATCGCTTCGAGCTGGGCCGCTGCTTCTTCATCCGCGAGGCGGATGTCGAACCAGTGATAGTGGTCCAGATCTTCGAGGTAAGCGCGCTCGATCTTCGTGCCCTTCGCGAGCTTCTTCGGACCGCCGTTCGCCACCTTGCCTTCGAGCATACGCGCAAGACGCTGGAACGCATCGCCTTCCACGATACGCAGCTGGTCGTTCAGGTCGAGGCGATAGCGCTTCAGTTCATCGTCGATGATCTGTTGCGCGCGCTTGTCGCGCTGGATACCTTCACGCGTGAACACCTGCACGTCGATCACGGTGCCGCTCATGCCGGAGGGCACGCGCAGCGACGTGTCCTTCACGTCCGACGCCTTCTCACCGAAGATCGCGCGCAGCAGCTTTTCTTCAGGCGTCAGCTGGGTTTCGCCCTTCGGCGTGACCTTGCCGACCAGCACGTCGCCCGCTTCGACTTCCGCGCCGATGTACACGATGCCCGACTCGTCGAGACGGCCAAGCTGCACTTCCGCGAGGTTCGAGATGTCGCGCGTGATTTCTTCCGGTCCGAGCTTCGTGTCGCGTGCAACGACGTTCAGTTCTTCGATGTGGATCGACGTGTAACGGTCGTCCGCAACGACCTTCTCCGAGATCAGGATCGAGTCTTCGAAGTTGTAGCCGTTCCACGGCATGAACGCGATCAGCATGTTCTGGCCGAGCGCGAGCTCGCCCAGATCGGTCGATGCGCCGTCAGCCAGCACGTCGCCACGCGCAACCTTGTCGCCCATCTTCACGATCGGACGCTGGTTGATGTTCGTGTTCTGGTTCGAACGCGTGTACTTGATCAGGTTGTAGATGTCGACACCGACTTCACCCGCGACCGCTTCGTCGTCGTTCACGCGAATCACGATACGGCCAGCGTCGACGTAATCGACCACACCGCCACGCAGTGCCTGAACCGTCGTGCCCGAGTCGACCGCCACGGTGCGCTCGATGCCCGTACCGACGACCGGCTTTTCCGGACGCAGACACGGCACAGCCTGACGCTGCATGTTCGAGCCCATCAATGCGCGGTTCGCGTCGTCGTGCTCGAGGAACGGAATCAGCGAAGCTGCGACCGACACGATCTGCGACGGCGCCACGTCCATGTACTGGATGCGGTCCGGCGTGACCATCAGGGTTTCGCCCGCTTCACGCGACGACACGAGTTCGTCGGTCAGCGTGCCGTCGTCGGCCACCGCCGCGTTCGCCTGAGCGATCACGTAACGGCCTTCTTCGATCGCCGACAGGTAGTCGATCTGGTCGGTCACCTTGCCGTCCGCCACCTTGCGATACGGCGTCTCGAGGAAGCCGTATTCGTTCAGGTGCGCGTACAGAGCGAGCGAGTTGATCAGACCGATGTTCGGACCTTCCGGCGTTTCAATCGGGCACACACGGCCGTAGTGAGTCGGGTGCACGTCGCGAACTTCGAAGCCTGCACGCTCGCGCGTCAGACCGCCCGGGCCCAGTGCGGAAACACGACGCTTGTGCGTGATTTCCGACAGCGGGTTGGTCTGGTCCATGAACTGCGACAGCTGCGACGAACCGAAGAACTCGCGGATCGCCGATGAGATCGGCTTCGAGTTGATCAGGTCGTGCGGCATCAGGTTTTCGCTTTCGGCCTGGCCGAGGCGTTCCTTCACAGCACGTTCGACACGCACAAGCCCCGCGCGGAACTGATTCTCCGCGAGTTCACCAACGCAACGCACACGACGGTTGCCGAGGTGGTCGATGTCGTCCACTTCGCCCTTGCCGTTGCGCAGCTCGACAAGAATCTTGATCGTCGCGAGGATGTCGTCGTCCTGCAGCGTCATCGGGCCGATGATTTCGTCACGGCCGACGCGGCGGTTGAACTTCATACGACCCACCTTCGACAGGTCATACGCTTCTTCGCTGTAGAACAGGCGGTTGAACAGTGCCTCGACCGCTTCTTCGGTCGGCGGCTCGCCAGGACGCATCATGCGGTAGATCGCGATGCGCGCGGCCATCTTGTCGACCGTTTCGTCGATTCGCAGCGTCGACGAGATATACGGGCCCTGGTCCAGATCGTTCGTGTAGAGCGTCTGGATGTCCTTAATCTTCGCTTCGCGCAGCTTCTCGAGCACGGATTCGGTGATTTCGTCGTTCGCGTTCGCGATGACTTCACCCGTATCGCCGTCGATCACGTTCTTCGCGAGTACGCGGCCGAGCAGATAGTCTTCCGGCACCGAGATGAACTTGGTCTTCGCGTTATCAAGGTCGCGAATGTGCTTGGCGTTGATCCGTTTGTCCTTCTGGACGATCACGTTGCCGTCGCGGTCCGTGATATCGAAGCGCGCAACTTCACCGCGCAGACGCTCCGGCACGAATTCCATCTGCGCGCCTTCCGGCATCAGCGTGAAATTGTCGAACACGAAGAAGTTTGCGAGGATCTGCTCCGGCGTCAGGCCGATTGCCTTCAGCAGAATCGTAACCGGCATCTTGCGGCGCCGGTCGACGCGGAAGTACAGCACGTCCTTCGGGTCGAACTCGAAGTCGAGCCACGAGCCACGGTAAGGAATGATACGTGCCGAAAACAGCAACTTGCCCGAGCTGTGCGTCTTGCCCTTGTCGTGTTCGAAGAACACGCCCGGCGAACGGTGCAACTGCGAAACGATCACACGTTCCGTGCCGTTGATAACGAACGAACCGGTCGGCGTCATGAGCGGAATTTCGCCCATGTACACTTCCTGCTCTTTCACTTCCTTCACGACAGGTTTGCTCGGCGATTCCTTGTCGAGCAACACCAGACGCACCTTGGCGCGCAGCGCCGAGCAGTACGTCAGACCGCGCTGCTGGCATTCCTTAATGTTGAATGCCGGCGGCGACAGCATGTAGCTGACGAACTCGAGACGCGCGAAGCCGTTGTGCGAAACGATCGGGAAAACGGAAGTAAACGCTGCCTGCAGGCCTTCCGGCTTGCGTTGCGTAGACGACGTATCTGCTTGCAGAAACGTGCTGAATGATTCAAGCTGGGTAGCCAGCAGGAAAGGTACTTGGTGAACGATGGGGCGCTTCGCAAAACTCTTGCGAATGCGCTTCTTCTCGGTGAAGGAATATTGCATACGATCTCCGAATCACGGCGGGCATAGTTGTCGAGGCAGGATACCTTGATGAGACAACCCGAGTGTTCACCGACTGAGACCCGATGGCTGTCCGATGGCTTGAACGAGCCTAGAAGCTTGGTGGTTGGCCGCTACCAACCGCTGGCTGACGGCAGCGGATGCCTGTGTTGCCCGCTACCCGACCAAACTTGCCTTCTGCAGTCGCTTCAGAAGACAAAGAGAAGCGCCGGTCAATAGTGCCGATTGGCGATTTTCTTTGGCTTCTTGGGATCACGCCCTTGCCGGAATACACCCGCAAAACCGCTGCCCCCACAAAGCACAAAAAGGCCGGCGGTGAAAAACCGCCAGCCTTCGCACAGCGCGTTGAAACTTACTTGATTTCAGCCTTCGCGCCGGCTTCTTCCAGCTTCTTCTTGGCTTCTTCAGCTGCAGCCTTGGGCACCGCTTCCTTAACGGGCTTCGGTGCGCCGTCGACCAGATCCTTCGCTTCCTTCAGGCCGAGACCCGTCAGTTCGCGAACAGCCTTAATGACCGAAACCTTGTTTGCACCGACTTCAGCCAGGATGACCGTGAATTCCGTCTGCTCTTCAGCAGCAGCAGCGCCACCGCCAGCACCTGCCGGGCCTGCCACTGCGACAGCAGCTGCCGACACGCCAAACTTTTCTTCGAACGCCTTAACCAGCTCGTTCAGTTCCAGAACGGACATCGAGCCTACGGCTTCGAGGATGTCTTCTTTTGCGATTGCCATTTGAAATACTCCTAAATTGAATTCGGATACAGCCAGCGATCAATTACGCTCGACTGAAGTGCATTACGCAGCGGTTTCTTCGCCTTGTTTCTTGTCTGCCAGCGCGGCCAGAGCGCGCGCGAAGCCAGAAACAGGTGCCTGCATAACGTACAACAGCTTGGAGAGCAGCTCTTCGCGGCTCGGGATGTTCGCCAGCGCTTGCACGCCAGCCTTGTCCATCACCTTGCCTTCGTAGGAACCAGCCTTGATGACCAACTTGTCATTGCTCTTGCTGAAGTCATTGACGACCTTAGCAGCAGCAATTGCATCTTCCGAGATGCCGTAGATCAGGGGACCAGTCATCTGCTCTGCCAGCGGAGCAAACGGGGTACCTTCGACGGCGCGACGCGCCAACGTGTTCTTCAACACACGAAGGTAAACCTGTTGCTCACGCGCTTTCGCGCGCAGCTTGGTCAGATCGCCAACCGCGATTCCACGATACTCAGCCAGAACCACGGTCTGAGCTTTCGCGACTTGCGCGGCAACCTCAGCGACGACGGCCTGCTTGCTTTCTTTGTTGAGTGGCACGGTTAACCTCCAGATTCGATACACGCAGCGTGCGCCTTGTGTACCGCGTTCAATAACGGCGTCCGACCAGTCAGGAGTATTTCGACCGTCAAAAATCCATATCGCTACGGACATCCAACGGCTTCATCACTACAAAACCTTTTCGGGTTCGCCATCTGCGTTGGCTTTACATTAAGGACCCGCCTGCCTGCTGCGTGCCCACCAACGGTCTTTGACAACCGGTCGCGAAATGCAGTCTGCCACCTCGCAACCGCCCAAAGCCCTTAAAAACCGCTCCGGCTCGCGCCGGTGCGGCCAAATTCATTACTGTGCAGCGATCGACGTCTGGTCGACGCGAACGCCGACACCCATCGTGCTCGACAGAGCGACTTTGCGCAGATACACGCCCTTGCTCGTTGCCGGCTTCGCCTTCTGCAGCGCTTCGATCAGCGCGTTCAGGTTGGTGCGCAGAGCTGCCGGTTCGAACGAGGCGCGGCCGATCGTTGCGTGGATGATACCCGCCTTGTCGACACGGAATTGCACCTGGCCAGCCTTGGCATTCTTGACAGCGGTCGCGACGTCCGGCGTGACCGTGCCGACCTTCGGGTTCGGCATCAGGCCGCGCGGCCCGAGGATCTGACCGAGCGTACCGACGACACGCATCGTATCCGGCGAAGCGATCACGATGTCGAAGTTCAGGTTGCCTGCCTTGACCTGCTCGGCCAGGTCTTCCATACCGACCACTTCGGCGCCAGCCGCACGAGCCTGTTCAGCCTTTTCGCCCTGTGCGAACACAGCGACGCGAACCGATTTACCGGTACCGGCCGGGAGCACGACAGAGCCGCGAACCACTTGATCCGATTTCTTTGCGTCGATGCCGAGTTGCACGGCGACGTCGATCGACTCGTCGAACTTCGCGCTCGCGCACCCCTTCACGAGCGACAGAGCGTCCTCGATCGGATACAGTTTCTGACGATCAACTTTTGCTGCAAATGCTTGCAGACGCTTCGAAAGCTTAGCCATTTACACGCCCTCCACGGTGATGCCCATCGAGCGGGCGCTACCAGCGATCGTACGAACCGCTGCATCCAGATCGGCAGCCGTCAGATCGGGCATCTTGGTCTTGGCGATATCTTCAGCTTGAGCGCGGGTGATCTTGCCGACCTTGTCGGTATGCGGCTTGCTCGAACCCTTGTCGAGCTTCGCTGCCTTCTTGATCAGAACCGTTGCGGGCGGCGTCTTCAGAACGAACGTAAAGCTCTTGTCTGCGAATGCCGTGATCACGACAGGAATCGGCAGACCCGGTTCCATTGCTTGAGTCTGCGCGTTGAACGCCTTGCAGAACTCCATGATATTCAGGCCGCGTTGGCCCAGTGCCGGACCGACCGGCGGCGAAGGGTTGGCTTTACCTGCAGGAATCTGCAGCTTGATAAAGCCGATAATTTTCTTTGCCATTTCGAGAACCTCTTTGGAACGCCGACTTACTTCCGGACGCTCAGTGAGTAGTAGCGCGTGTTCGCCGGCACAGCTGGCTAGTTACGCTCCTCAACGGCCATTTATGCGGGCCGTAAGCGCGAAATACGGAACGCACCCATCGGTGCGTTCCGTAAACTCTGGATTACAACTTTTCGACTTGGCCGAATTCCAATTCGACCGGAGTTGCGCGGCCGAAGATCGTAACGGAAACACGGACTCGCGATTTTTCGTAGTTCACTTCTTCGACGCTGCCGTTGAAATCTGTGAACGGGCCTTCCTTCACCCGGACCATCTCGCCCACCTCGAACAGGGTCTTTGGACGCGGCTTCTCCACGCCCTCCTGCATCTGCGACATGATTTTTTCAACTTCCCGCGGGGAAATCGGGCTCGGCCGATTACGCGCTCCGCCGACAAAACCGGTAACCTTCGCCGTGTTCTTCACGAGATGCCAAGTTTCGTCTGTCATTTCCATTTCGACTAAGACGTAGCCGGGAAAGAAACGACGCTCTGTCACTGATTTGTGACCGCCCTTCACCTCAACGACTTCTTCTGTCGGAACGAGAATCTGGCCAAACTGATCCTGCATGCCAGCCCGTTCGATGCGCTCTTGAAGCGCTCGCTGCACGCTCTTCTCCATACCGGAATAGGCGTGCACCACGTACCAACGCTTAGCACTCGGGGATGCCGGAGTATCACTCATATCATTTCCAACCCAGAATCGCCGAGAAAATCGCCCACTCAATGGATTTATCACAAACCCAGAGGAAGATGGCCATCACGACTACGAAGCCGAACACCACGAGTGTTGTTTGTGTCGCCTCTTTGCGAGTCGGCCAAACAACCTTACGGACTTCTTTGTACGAGTCTTTGGCGAAAGCGATGAAACCCTTGCCAGGCGCTGAGAGAAGACCGACTGCGACACCCGCGATCGCACCAACAGCCAAGGCGGCTCCGCGGATGTACCATTCCTGGCCGTTGAGCCAGAAGAACCCCACGAACCCGGCCAAGACCAGCAACACACCTGCGATCAACACCAACTTGTCGCCGGATGTATTTACAGTTTCGACGGAAGGATTCGCCATAACACCTTAACGAAGCACCACTACGGCGCGATAGTTGGCAGGGGCAGAGGGAATCGAACCCCCAACCTTCGGTTTTGGAGACCGACGCTCTGCCAGTTGAGCTATACCCCTAAACCATTTGGGGTTGACGCAACCGCCAACCCCGATACAACTGATTATCGAGAACTTTCTGGCGTTACTCGATGATCTTGGCGACGACACCAGCGCCGACCGTACGGCCACCTTCGCGAATTGCGAAACGCAGGCCTTCTTCCATCGCGATCGGGTTGATCAGCTTCACCGTGATCGACACGTTGTCGCCCGGCATCACCATTTCCTTGTCCTTCGGCAGCTCGATCGAGCCCGTCACGTCCGTCGTACGGAAGTAGAACTGCGGACGGTAGTTGTTGAAGAACGGCGTGTGACGGCCGCCCTCGTCCTTGCTCAGCACGTACACTTCAGCCGTGAAGTGCGTGTGCGGGTTGATCGAACCCGGCTTGGCCAGCACCTGACCACGCTCCACGTCTTCACGCTTCGTGCCGCGCAGCAGGATACCCACGTTGTCGCCTGCCTGACCCTGGTCGAGCAGCTTGCGGAACATTTCCACGCCCGTGCAGGTCGTCTTGGCCGTTGCGCGGATGCCGACGATCTCGATTTCCTCGCCGACCTTGACGACGCCACGCTCGACGCGGCCCGTCACCACCGTGCCGCGACCCGAGATCGAGAACACGTCTTCCACCGGCATCAGGAACGCACCGTCAACCGCGCGCTCCGGCGTCGGGATGTACGTGTCCAGCGCATCGGCCAGGTTCATGATCGCCACTTCGCCCAGCTCGCCCTTGTCGCCTTCCAGCGCCAGCTTGGCCGAACCCTTGATGATCGGCGTGTCGTCGCCCGGGAAGTCGTACTTCGACAGAAGTTCGCGAACTTCCATCTCGACGAGCTCCAGCAACTCGGCGTCGTCCACCATGTCGCACTTGTTCAGGAACACGATGATGTACGGAACGCCAACCTGACGCGCCAGCAGGATGTGCTCACGCGTTTGCGGCATCGGGCCGTCAGCAGCCGAGCACACCAGAATTGCGCCGTCCATCTGTGCCGCGCCCGTGATCATGTTCTTCACGTAGTCAGCGTGGCCCGGGCAGTCGACGTGTGCGTAGTGGCGGTTAGCCGTTTCGTACTCGACGTGCGCGGTGTTGATGGTAATGCCGCGCGCCTTCTCTTCCGGCGCTGCGTCGATCTGGTCGTACGCCTTCGCTTCGCCGCCGAACTTCTGCGTCAGAACCGTCGTGATCGCTGCCGTCAGCGTGGTCTTGCCGTGGTCAACGTGACCGATCGTGCCCACGTTCACGTGCGGCTTGGTCCGCTCAAACTTACCCTTGGCCATTTTCGACTCCTAAGAGGATTTTCCGTACGTTGCGCCGGGCGCAAACAATCACCGAGTACTTCTGGTGCCCATGGGCAGGATCGAACTGCCGACCTCTCCCTTACCAAGGGAGTGCTCTACCACTGAGCCACATGGGCGCTACTTCTGTGTTGCTGGAGCGGGTGAAGGGAATCGAACCCTCGTCGTAAGCTTGGAAGGCTTCTGCTCTACCATTGAGCTACACCCGCAAGGATCATGGATTCCCAACAACTGCTACAACTTGCATCTTGGTGGAGGAGGTTGGATTCGAACCAACGTAGGCGTAAGCCAACAGATTTACAGTCTGCCCCCTTTAGCCACTCGGGCACCCCTCCGCAGAGAACTGACGATTATGGGGGAACAACATCTTTTTGTCAAGGCCTGCTTGACCGTTCCGAACCCGACGTTCTCACTTATATGGTGATTGACCGTTAGTATTCCGTAAACGCAGAAACCCCACCGCGGTGGGTGGGGTTTCTGGCTTGGGAGGAGCCTGACGATTACCTACTTTCACACGGGCAATCCGCACTATCATCGGCGTGGAGTCGTTTCACGGCCCTGTTCGGGATGGGAAGGGGTGGGACCGACTCGCTATGGTCATCAGGCATGACGGGTTGCTGCGTCGCAATGGTATGCGCCACAGCCAATCGGGAAGAAGCGTAAAGGATTCGTGTGTGGGGGGTTGCGTTGTTTCTGGCACAACACCGATCTCAACCGTGTGCGTGTCGCTCCCCCTGCTGGGGGTAAAACACACCGGTTATAGGATCAAGCCTTACGGGCAATTAGTATCAGTTAGCTCAGTACATTACTGTACGTGCACACCTGACCTATCAACGTCCTGGTCTTGAACGACCCTTCAAGGGGCTCGAAGCCCCGGGGATATCTCATCTTAAGGCGAGTTTCCCGCTTAGATGCTTTCAGCGGTTATCTCTTCCGAACATAGCTACCCGGCGATGCCACTGGCGTGACAACCGGTACACCAGAGGTTCGTCCACTCCGGTCCTCTCGTACTAGGAGCAGCCCCCTTCAAATATCCAGCGCCCACGGCAGATAGGGACCAAACTGTCTCACGACGTTTTAAACCCAGCTCACGTACCTCTTTAAATGGCGAACAGCCATACCCTTGGGACCGGCTACAGCCCCAGGATGAGATGAGCCGACATCGAGGTGCCAAACACCGCCGTCGATATGAACTCTTGGGCGGTATCAGCCTGTTATCCCCAGAGTACCTTTTATCCGTTGAGCGATGGCCCTTCCATACAGAACCACCGGATCACTATGACCTGCTTTCGCACCTGTTCGACTTGTCAGTCTCACAGTCAAGCACGCTTATGCCATTGCACTATCAGCACGATTTCCGACCGTACCTAGCGTACCTTCGTACTCCTCCGTTACACTTTGGGAGGAGACCGCCCCAGTCAAACTGCCTACCATGCACTGTCCCCGACCCGGATTACGGGCCAAGGTTAGAACCTCAAACAGATCAGGGTGGTATTTCAAGGACGGCTCCACGCAGACTGGCGTCCACGCTTCATAGCCTCCCACCTATCCTACACAGACCGGTTCAAAGTCCAATGCAAAGCTACAGTAAAGGTTCATGGGGTCTTTCCGTCTAGCCGCGGGGAGATTGCATCATCACAAACACTTCAACTTCGCTGAGTCTCGGGAGGAGACAGTGTGGCCATCGTTACGCCATTCGTGCAGGTCGGAACTTACCCGACAAGGAATTTCGCTACCTTAGGACCGTTATAGTTACGGCCGCCGTTTACCGGGACTTCAATCAAGAGCTTGCACCCCATCATTTAATCTTCCGGCACCGGGCAGGCGTCACACCCTATACGTCCACTTTCGTGTTTGCAGAGTGCTGTGTTTTTATTAAACAGTCGCAGCCACCAGTTTATTGCAACCCTTTCACCCTCCTGGCGCAGGCCAGTCAAGCTACAAGGGCGTACCTTATCCCGAAGTTACGGTACCAATTTGCCGAGTTCCTTCTCCCGAGTTCTCTCAAGCGCCTTAGAATACTCATCTCGCCCACCTGTGTCGGTTTGCGGTACGGTCACTGTGAAACTGAAGCTTAGAGGCTTTTCCTGGAACCCCTTCCAGTTGCTTCGCTTCCGAAGAAGCTCGCGCCACACCCTTGAGTCCTGTGCCCGGATTTGCCAAAGCACCCTCTTCAATGCAGCGACCGGGACTTCCAACACCCGGACAACCTTCCGCGATCCGTCCCCCCATCGCATTTCACAATGGTGCAGAAATATTAATCTGCTTCCCATCAGCTACGCATTTCTGCCTCGCCTTAGGGGCCGACTCACCCTACGCCGATGAACGTTGCGTAGGAAACCTTGGGCTTACGGCGAGGGGGCCTTTCACCCCCTTTATCGCTACTCATGTCAGCATTCGCACTTCCGATACCTCCAGCACACTTTCCAGTGCACCTTCGCAGGCTTACGGAACGCTCTCCTACCATGCGTGCAAAGCACGCATCCGCAGCTTCGGTATATGACTTAGCCCCGTTACATCTTCCGCGCAGGACGACTCGATCAGTGAGCTATTACGCTTTCTTTAAAGGGTGGCTGCTTCTAAGCCAACCTCCTGACTGTTTTAGCCTTCCCACTTCGTTTCCCACTTAGTCATATTTGGGGACCTTAGCTGGCGGTCTGGGTTGTTTCCCTCTTGACACCGGACGTTAGCACCCGATGTCTGTCTCCCGTGATTGCACTCTTCGGTATTCGGAGTTTGCTATGGCGTAGTAATCCGCAATGGACCCCACAACCATGACAGTGCTCTACCCCCGAAGGTGATACACGAGGCACTACCTAAATAGTTTTCGGAGAGAACCAGCTATTTCCAGGTTTGTTTAGCCTTTCACCCCTATCCACAGCTCATCCCCTAACTTTTCAACGTTAGTGGGTTCGGTCCTCCAGCACGTGTTACCGTGCCTTCAA
>NZ_JAJEJS010000001.1:4135000-4428632 GCF_021390635.1 Paraburkholderia sp. HD33-4
AACTGCCCCGGCGCCATATAGTTACCACCGCCGAGCTCGAACGCCCGCTCCTCCCACTTGCGCTGGAACGCAATGCCGGCGAGCGGGCCGCCCGGATAGTCGTCTGGCGTAATGCCGACCACGATGCCCGCGTTCGCGTTGCGCTCCGCGCGCGAGTACTGGCTCATGCCGTTCGTGACGACGCGCCCCGGTTCCGACGTGGCCGCCACCACGGTGCCGCCGGGACACATGCAGAAGCTATAGACCGCACGCCCGTTGCTGCAGTGGTGCACCACTTTATAGTCGGCTGCGCCCAGCTGTTTGTGACCGGCAAACTTCCCAAAACGGCTGCGATCGATCACCCCTTGCGGATGCTCGATCCGGAAGCCGAGCGAAAACGGCTTCGCCTCGACGTACACGCCGCGGTCATGCAGCATCTGGAAAGTGTCACGTGCGCTATGACCGACCGCCAGAACCACGTGGTCGCAGCGCAGCGTCTCGCCGGTCGACAGCTTCAGCCCGCGCACCTGGCCGTTATCGATGTCGATGTCCTCGACACGCGTCTCGAAGCGCACCTCGCCGCCCAGTTCGTGAATGCTCGCGCGCATCTTCTCGACCATGCTGACGAGGCGAAACGTGCCGATATGAGGCCGGCTCAGATACAGAATGTCCTCCGGCGCACCGGCCCGCACGAATTCGTCGAGCACCTTGCGGCCATAGTGTTTCGGGTCCTTGATCTGGCTGTAGAGCTTGCCGTCCGAAAAGGTGCCCGCGCCACCCTCGCCGAACTGCACGTTCGATTCGGGATTCAGCACTGATTTGCGCCACAGGCCAAACGTATCCTTGGTGCGCTCGCGCACGGCCTTGCCACGCTCGAGGATGATCGGCCGGAAGCCCATCTGCGCGAGGATCAGCCCCGCGAACAGGCCGCACGGTCCCATGCCAATCACGACCGGACGCGGCGTGCTCAGTTCGGCCGGCGCCTTGGCGACGAACTTGTAGCTCATGTCGGGCGTGACGCCGCAATGCGGCACGTCGGCGAGCCGCTTCAGCGCGGCCGCTTCATCCTTGAGTTCGACATCGATGATGTAGTTGAGCTTGATGTCGGCGCGCTTGCGCGCGTCGTGCGCGCGGCGAAACACGGTGTATCGGATGAGTCCGTCCCGCGCCACGCCGAGTTCCGCGAGACGCGCACGGATGGCGGCTTCGAGGGCGCTTTCGGGATGATCGAGCGGGAGTTTGATTTCGCTTAGACGTAACATGAGTACCGGAGATGCAAGTGGGCCGCAAATCGCGGCCAATTCGCAATTTTACCGGTAAGTGTCGGAGCAGGGTGACGGCCGGTCTCGAACCGCCGGCACATCGAAACCGCGGCAATCCAGCGCGCCTGCCTCGACGTGCTCAATGGCCCTATCAACCCCATCACCTGTCCACAAAAAATTTATTAACCGACCGGTCGGTTGATTTATACTACGCCGACACAGACCACTCCCTCAGAGAGCGTCCCTCATGTACACGCAATCCCTCGATATCCCCGGCAACGTCGCCCCGCTGGACGCGGACGCGAATTCGCCCGAACAGGCGCGTTTCGACGCGGTCATGGCCGCCGACGGCAAGATCGAGCCGCAGGACTGGATGCCCGACGCCTACCGCAAAACGCTGGTGCGGCAGATCTCACAGCATGCGCACTCGGAGATCGTCGGCATGCTGCCCGAGGGCAACTGGATCACCCGCGCGCCGAGCCTCAAGCGCAAGGCGATCCTGATCGCCAAGGCGCAGGACGAAGCCGGCCACGGCCTCTATCTGTACAGCGCCGCCGAAACGCTGGGCGTCTCGCGCGACCAGCTGATCGACGCACTGCATGCCGGCAAGGCCAAGTATTCGAGCATCTTCAACTACCCGACGCCCACCTGGGCCGACGTCGGCGTGATCGGCTGGCTGGTCGACGGCGCGGCGATCATGAACCAGATCCCGCTGTGCCGCTGCACCTACGGCCCGTACGCCCGCGCAATGATCCGCATCTGCAAGGAAGAGTCGTTCCACCAGCGCCAGGGGTTCGACGCGCTGCTCGCGATGATGGCCGGCACCGACGCGCAGCGTGAACTGGTGCAGCAGGCGGTGAACCGCTGGTGGTGGCCGGTGCTGATGATGTTCGGCCCGAGCGACAAGGATTCGGTGCACAGCAACCAGTCGGCGCAATGGGGCATCAAGCGCATCACCAACGACGACCTGCGCCAGAAGTTCGTCGACGCGACCGTCGAGCAGGCCAAGGTGCTCGGCGTCACGCTGCCCGATGCGGACCTCAAATGGAATGAGGCGCGTGGCCACTACGACTACGGCGACATCGACTGGGAAGAGTTCTGGCGCGTCGTCAATGGCGACGGCCCGTGCAACCGTGAGCGCCTCGCGACCCGCGTGAAGGCCCATGAAGACGGCGCCTGGGTGCGCGAAGCCGCGCTCGCCCATGCGGAAAAACAGCGCCAGCGCGCGCAGCAGCACGCCGCCTGAGCGGCACGGCGCGGTTGCCGACAGATCAGCGAAAGTCAGGAATCAGGAGATCAGCAAATGAACAAGGAATGGCCGATTTGGGAAGTGTTCGTGCGCAGCAAGCAGGGACTCGACCACAAGCACTGCGGCAGTCTGCACGCCGCCGACGCGCCGATGGCGCTGCGCATGGCGCGCGACGTCTACACGCGCCGCCAGGAAGGCGTGAGCATCTGGGTGGTGCCGTCCTCGGCGATCACGGCCTCGGCGCCCGACGAGAAGGCGGAGCTGTTCGAACCGGCGGGCGACAAGATCTATCGCCACCCGACGTTCTACACGCTCCCCGACGAAGTCAACCACATGTAAGCGCGGCCATGACCACTATGTCCACTACGTCAGTTACGCCCGAACATCTGCAGTACGTGCTGCGCCTCGCCGATACCGCGCTGATCCTCGGTCAGCGCAACACCGAGTGGTGCGGCCACGGCCCGATCCTCGAAGAGGACATCGCGCTGTCGAACATGAGCCTCGACCTGATCGGCCAGGCGCGCCTGCTGTACACGCATGCGGCCGCGCTCGAACAGCAGCTCACCGGCCGTCAGCGCAGCGAAGACGACTACGCGTACTTCCGCGCCGAGCGCGAATTCGCCAACTACACGCTCGCCGAGCTGCCGCACTACGGGCCGCTCGCCGGCACCGCGCAGGCGCAGAAGGATTACGCGGTCACGATCGTGCGCAACTTCCTGTATTCGGCGCTGATGCTGCATCTGTGGAGCGCGCTGACCACCTCCACCGACGGGCAGCTCGCCGCGATCGCCGCGAAGTCGATCAAGGAAACGCAGTACCACGTGCATCACGCGAGCGAGTGGCTGATCCGTTTCGGCGACGGCACCGACGAATCGCACCGTCGCGCGCAGGCCGCGCTCGACTACCTGATGCCGTACACGTACGAGTTCTTCAGCGCGGACGCGGTGGAAGACGCGATTGCCGCGGCCGGCATCGGCCCGCGCACCTCGGCGCTGGAAGCCGCGTGGCTCGACGACGTGCGCGCCACGCTCGACGCGGCCACGCTGACGCTGCCCGCGGCGCTGCGCCACGTGAGCACCGGCAAGCACGGCGAGCATTCGGAGCACATGGGTTTCGTGCTCGCCGAAATGCAGAGCCTTGCGCGCCAGCATCCGGGCGCCAGCTGGTAAGCCCGCGATGACGACCTCGAGCGCCCCGCAGCCCCCGTACCCCACCGCGACCATGACCCACGCCACGATGGACACCACGACCGACGCCACGCTCACCCGCGCATGGAGCGTCCTCGAAGCGGTACCCGACCCGGAGATCCCGGTGGTCTCGATCCGCGAACTGGGCATCCTGCGCGACGTACGACGCGCGGCGGACGGCGCGCTTGAAGTCGTGATCACGCCGACCTACTCGGGCTGCCCGGCGATGTCGCAGATTGCCGAAGACATCGGCCGTGCGCTCGAGGCCGCCGGGCTCACGCGCTACCGCGTCGCCACCGTGCTCGCGCCGGCGTGGACTACCGACTGGATCACCGCTGAAGCCCGCGAAAAACTGCGCGTCTACGGCATCGCGCCGCCGACGGGCAACTGCGGCTCAGGCGCCAGCGTACAAACCGCGCCGCAGGAAAAAGTGCTGCGCTTCGTGCCGCGCAAGCTGCCCGCACCGTCGTGCCCACGCTGCGGCTCGGCGCATACCGCCCTGCTCGCGCAATTCGGCTCGACCGCCTGCAAGGCCCTGTATCGCTGCCTCGACTGCCGCGAACCCTTCGACTACTTCAAACCGTACTGATATGGCCACCCCGCAATTCCATCCGCTGCGTATCCGCGAAGTGCGTCCCGAAACTGCCGATGCCGTGTCGGTCGCCTTCGAAGTCCCGCCCGAACTGCGCGACCAGTATCGCTTCACGCAGGGGCAGTTCGTCACGCTGAAGACGCATATCGACGGTGAGGAGACGCGCCGCTCGTATTCGATCTGCGTGGGTGTCACCGACTACGATCGCGACGGCGAGTTGCGCATCGGCATCAAGCGCGTGCGCGGCGGGCGTTTCTCGAACTTCGCGTTCGACACGCTGCAGCCCGGCCACACGATCGACGTGATGACGCCGGACGGCCGCTTCTTCACGCACCTGAACGCGCAACAGGGTCAGCAGTACCTCGCGTTCTCGGGCGGCTCGGGCATCACGCCGGTGCTCGCGATCATCAAGACGACGCTCGAAGTCGAGCCGCGCAGCACCTTCACGCTGGTGTACGGCAACCGTAGCGTCGACCAGATCATGTTCGCCGAGGAGCTCGAAGACCTGAAGAACCGCTTCATGAACCGCTTCGTGCTGTACCACGTGCTGTCGGACGATCTGCAGGACGTCGAACTGTTCAACGGTGTGCTCGACCAGCCGAAATGCGCGGCGTTCATCGAGCAGTTGCTGCCGGCCGACGCGATCGACGAAGCGTTCATCTGCGGCCCCGCGCCGATGATGGACGCGGCCGAAGCCGCGCTGAAAGCGGCCGGCGTGCCGCAGGCGAAGGTGCACGTCGAGCGCTTTGGCTCACCGCTGCCGCAGGCGGGCGTGCCGCCCGTCGAGATCAGCGCGGACACGCCCGCGGCCGACCTCGAGATCGTGCTCGACGGCAAGCGGCGCAAGCTGCGCCTGCCTTATGAGGGCGTGAGCGTGCTCGACGTCGGGCTGCGTGCCGGTCTCGCGCTGCCGTATGCGTGCAAGGGCGGTGTGTGCTGCACCTGCCGCGCGAAGGTGCTCGAGGGCGAAGTGAAGATGGAAAAGAACTACACGCTCGAAGAACACGAGATCCGCGACGGCTTCGTGCTGACGTGTCAGTGTCATCCGGTTAGCGACAAGGTCGTCGTGAGTTACGACGAACGTTGAGCCGAGGACTTTCATGGCTTGGGTGCAAAGTGGCTTCGCGTAACGGCCGTCGCCGCTTTCGGCCGTTTCGCGATCCGCTTACACTAGGGGCCGCTCATCGATCGGGACATCGGTTTCCAGTCGGCGAGCGGCCTCTTTTCGTTACAGCAGCTGGCGTCACAGCAAGCCCTTGCCCATGAGCACGATTCACCTCACCAACGGAGACGTCGCCGCCGAGTCGCTGCGCATCGCGCTGGCCCAGGCGGGCCGCGACGATCGCGTGCAGCCGTTGCGGGACGACCTGGCGGTCGGTCCGTTACGCGGCGTCGACGACGCTCAGCCCATGCGCGCCGACTTCTGGGCACGCGTCACCGCCGACACGCAACGCGACTTCGCGCGCGAGTTCCGCGATCAGACCGCGGTGCTCGACGGCCTCGTAAGCGACCCAGCGAATCTCGTGGTGTGGCACGGCGAAAGCGCGTCCGATCAGCTGATGCTGCGCCGCGTCTGCTACCTGGTGCGCAATAGCCCGCAGCGTTTGCATGAAGTGCGTCTGTCGATCGCCGACCTCACCGATCCGCAAGCTTGGGCGCATACCCGCAAGGATCGCGCGACGTCGGTCGGCATGTTTCCGCCAGACGTGCTGCAGACGCATCTGCCGGACGCCGCGCCGATTTCGGTGCTACGCATCAGCCGGCTCGCGCTCGAGTGGCAGGAGCTCAAGCAGGCGAACGGCGAGACGCGGCGCTGGCGCGACAACACCTTCACGAGCAGCAGCTTCGCCGAACTCGACGCGCTGATCCTGGAACGCGCAACCGACGACTGGCAGCCCGCCGCGCGGGTCGCCGCCTACGTCATGACCGCCGAGCTGTGGTTCCTCGTCAGCGACAGCATCGTACTGTGGCGCATGCGCGAACTCGCGGCGCTGCGGCGCATCCGCCTGCGCGGCGACGCGAGCGAATGGCGTTCGCTCGAACTGCGCGCGGCACCCGCCCCCTGCTCACCCTAATAAGATAAGAACAGATCAATATGGCCCGCACCCGAGCCCCAGACCACGAAACCCAACGCGAGCAGATTCTCGAATTGGCCGCCGCGAAGTTCGCGCAGACCAGCTATCCCAGCACGTCGATGGCCGATCTTGCCGCGGCGAGCGGCACCTCGAAGGCGCGTCTCTATCACTATTACGAGAGCAAGGAAGCGATCCTGTTCGACCTGCTCGATCGCTACACGAAGCGGCTGATGCTGATCATCGCCGAGGTGGAAGGCTCGAGCCAGCGGCGCGGCCTGAGCGAGCGCGAAACCTTCGCGGAGCTGATCCGCGCGTTCCTGTCCGAGTATGAGACGTCGCACAGCCGGCACGTCGCGCTGCTGAACGACGTCAAGTATCTGGTTGATTCGCAGCGAGAGATCGTCCTGAACCGCCAGCGCGACGTGGTCGCCGCATTCGCGCGGCAGCTCGCGCGCGCCTACCCCGAACGCGCGACACGCGACAACCAGACCGCGCTGACGATGATGGTGTTCGGCATGATCAACTGGACCTTCACATGGCTGAAGCCGGACGGCCGTATGGGCTATCGCGAGTTCGCCGAGCAGGTGGTCGGCATGGTCGAGCATGGCCTCGGGACGGCGCCCGTCAAGTGAGACGACGGTCTGAACCGATCGCCGCCCGCGCCCTGGATGACGCACGGCAACAACATTCAGACGAAATAAGCTCGCCCAAGGAATGCATGCGGCATCGTGACCCGAACGGGCGTTCATTTTGAATTTTTCTTTTAAATCAATTACCTAAATTTAGGGCTCCAGCATTCCAGGTAATGGCCTCGGTTTTTGGTACGGGTTTTCCCTAGTGAATACCCTGGGTTTCCGCTAAAATCGGTTTTGCGGTGCACAACACCGCCTGATTAAAAGGAGAACCCGACCATGAACACGCTGACCCATCGCACCGCCGAGCCGATCTCGTTGAACGATCGTGCGTCGTTGTCTGCCGGACGCGCGCACGTTCTGGTCCGTGAACTCACTGCTGCTGACCGCGAACGCCTGCTCACGCACTTTCTCGCGCTCGACGAAGACGATCGTCTGCTGCGCTTCGGCCAGGTCGTCCCGAACCACGTGATCGAAAACTACGTGCGCGCGATCGACTTCACGCGCGACACGGTGTTCGGCGTGTTCAACAGCAAGTTGGAACTGAGCGGCGTCGGCCATCTGGCCTACCTGCCGGCCGAAGGCAACAAGCGCACCGCCGAATTTGGCGTCTCGGTGCTCGAAAGCGCACGCGGCATCGGTATTGGCTCGAAGCTGTTCGAGCGCGCGGCGATCCGCAGCCGCAACACGCATGTGACGACGCTTTACATCCACTGCCTGTCGCGCAATTCGACCATGATGCACATCGCCAAGAAGGCCGGCATGAAGATCGAATACGCGTATGGCGAAGCCGACGCCTATCTGACGCTGTCGCCGGCCGATCAGTCGAGCATCCTCGCGGAAATGCTGCAGGAGCAGGCCGCCGTGTTCGACTACGCACTCAAGCGCCACGCGCGCCAGGCATCGCGACTGTTCGAGTCGTTCATGCCGGTGGCTGTCGCTGCCTGAATAATCGCTACGGGGAAATGAGAAGGGGGCGGCCGCAAGGTCGCCCTTTTTTCTATCGGGAACCAGGCCAACGCCACGCGCAGGCCGTTGCGCGAGAAGGCTACAAAATTGGTAGCGCAGTCGTTTCCTTGATCTTTTCGAGTGAAAAGCTCGATTTCACGTCGATCACCGACGGATGCCGCAGCAACTGATCCTGCACGAAGCGCGAGAAGTGCGCCATGTCCTCCACCTGGACGCGCAACAGATAATCCATCTCCCCCGTCATCGCGTGACACGCGACCACTTCAGGCCATGTCTGCACGGCCGCGCCGAACAGATCGGCGTGCGTGGCCTCGCCATGCGGACTGAACGCGCGACCGCCGCCCTTCTCCAGCCGCACGCTGACATACGCGAGCAGATCGAGCCCAAGACGTTGCGCGTCGAGCAACGCGACGTAGCCGCGGATCACGCCGCTTTCCTCGAGCCGGCGGATCCGCCGCAGGCACGGACTCGGCGACAGATTGATCCGCTCCGCGATCTCCTGATTCGACAGCCGGCCATTCTCCTGAAGGATGGCCAGAATGCGTCGATCGATCGCATCTATCTCGTTATTCGCCATGTTCTGCCACGTATCGCTTGAATAGAGCCATAAACTGGCTCAAGCGTATCGATGCACGACTAAGTTCGCAAGTTCTTGCCTGCATCACAGTTCTACACTTGCTCTATCCGGTCGCGCTCAGCCGACCGTCCCGCGCGCGCACCACCGGCGCATCACGGCAACCCTCTTGCATGGGATTGGAGACAGACAATGCAGGTTTCAACCTGGGAAAATCCGGTCGGCACCGACGGCTTCGAATTCATCGAATACACGGCGCCGGACCCGAAAGCGCTCGGCAAGCTGTTCGAGCGGATGGGCTTCACGCCCGTCGCGCGGCATCGTCACAAGGACGTGACGCTGTATCGTCAGGGCGACATCAACTTCATCGTGAACGCGGAGAAGCATTCGTTCGCGCAGCGCTTCGCGCGCTTGCACGGCCCGTCGATCTGCGCGATCGCGTTTCGCGTGCAGGACGCCGCGAAGGCCTACGCCCAGGCGCTCGAAAAAGGCGCGTGGGGCTTCGACAACAAGACCGGCCCGATGGAGCTGAACATCCCGGCGATCAAGGGCATCGGCGATTCGCTGATCTATTTCGTCGACCGCTGGCGCGGCAAGAACGGCGCGGCGCCGAATAGCATCGGCGACATCGACATTTACGACGTCGACTTCGAGCCGATTGCCGGCGCGAACCCGAACCCGGTCGGCCACGGCCTGACCTATATCGATCACCTGACACACAACGTGCATCGCGGCCGCATGCAGGAATGGGCCGAGTTCTACGAGCGCCTGTTCAACTTCCGCGAGGTGCGCTACTTCGACATCGAGGGCAAGGTGACGGGCGTGAAGTCGAAGGCGATGACCTCGCCGTGCGGCAAGATCCGCATCCCGATCAACGAGGAAGGCTCGGACACGGCCGGCCAGATCCAGGAATATCTGGACGCGTACCACGGCGAAGGTATCCAGCACATCGCACTCGGCACCGGCGACATTTACCGCACCGTCGACGGCCTGCGTGCGTCGAACATTTCGCTGCTCGACACGATCGACACGTACTACGAACTCGTCGACCGGCGCGTGCCGAATCATGGCGAGCCGCTCGACGAGCTGCGCAAGCGCAAGATCCTGATCGACGGCGCACCGGACGACCTGCTGCTGCAGATCTTCACCGAAAACCAGATCGGCCCGATCTTCTTCGAGATCATTCAGCGCAAGGGCAACCAGGGCTTCGGCGAAGGCAATTTCAAGGCGCTGTTCGAGTCGATCGAACTCGACCAGATTCGCCGCGGCGTCGTGCAGGACAAGGCCTGATCGCAATGACTCGCGCGTCATCGGCGTGCGGATGAAAAAAGGGCGAGGATCACAGGATCCTCGCCCTTTTTCGTTGCTACGCCGCCGCTCGCGTCGGAACGGCGGCCGATCGTCATAAGACGCGCGCGACGCGGCGCGTCATGAATTCTGCCGGTACTCGTCGCTGCCGATCGAACCGTCGATCCGGCTCGTCCCCGGTCGCGCCGGCGCGACCTTCGCGGTGCGGATGATCGCGTTCGACAGTGCCCCCGTGCTGCCCGGATTCGACCGCATCGGCGCGCTCATCGCGAAAAAGGCGGCGGAAACCATCAGAAAGGTCTGGATGTTTCGTGTGTTCATGCGTACTCCTTTTCTAACTGCCCTGCTGTCCTGAAGCTGCGCAGAATGCGCAGCGTTCGGCATCGCTCGCAGGTCGGGGTTAGACAGTGGTTTTCACTGCGGTTCCGCAGATTTGTAGGTTTTACAGCTTGTTACATGCGAGATCTCCAGATAAGCCCATCCCGCTTGGAAATCATCTACAACTGCGCACAACGCGTCGGTAACTTGCCGCGAAGCCGGCTCAAATCAGATCGTATGAAGGCGCTTTTTGATCTGCTGCGGCGGGTTTCCACCAGTGCTACCATCGCTTAAAACCCGTCAATATGACGACCCCGGCCCCAGCATTCACAAGATGCCGGGGGCCAGAAAAGTTTTGGTGATCCCAAGCTGCAGTGGAGGAGTACACATAATGAATGCCCCGCTAGACGCAGGTCAGCGAGCCTCGCTCGAAGCCGCGTTGTCTACCGTCACGCTCGACGACAAATACACCCTCGATCGCGGCCGCGCGTACATGAGCGGCATCCAGGCGCTGGTGCGTCTGCCGATGCTGCAGCAGGAACGCGATCGCGCCGCCGGCCTCAACACCGCCGGCTTCATCTCCGGCTACCGCGGATCGCCGCTCGGCGGACTCGACCAGTCGCTGTGGAAAGCGAAAAAGCATCTGTCCGCGCATCAGGTCGTGTTCCAGCCCGGCGTCAACGAAGACCTCGCGGCCACCGCCGTGTGGGGTTCGCAACAGGTCAACCTGTACCCGAGCGCCAAATACGACGGCGTGTTTTCGATGTGGTACGGCAAGGGCCCAGGCGTCGACCGTTCCGGCGACGTCTTCAAGCACGGCAACTCGGCCGGCTCGTCGCGGCACGGCGGCGTACTCGTGCTCGCCGGCGACGATCACGCGGCCAAATCCTCGACACTCGCGCACCAGTCCGAACACATCTTCAAGGCGTGCGGACTGCCGGTGCTGTTTCCGTCGAACGTGCAGGAATATCTGGACTTCGGCCTGCACGGCTGGGCGATGAGCCGCTATTCGGGCCTCTGGGTCGCGATGAAGTGCGTGACCGACGTGGTCGAATCGTCTGCCTCGGTCGATATCGACCCGCACCGCACGCAGATCATCCTGCCCGAAGACTTCGTGATGCCCGACGGCGGCCTGAACATCCGCTGGCCCGATCCGCCGCTCGTGCAGGAAGCGCGTCTGCTCGACTACAAGTGGTACGCGGGCCTCGCCTACGTGCGCGCGAACAAACTCGACCGCGTCGAAATCGATTCGCCGCATGCGCGCTTCGGCATCATGACCGGCGGCAAGGCTTATCTCGACGTGCGTCAGGCGCTGACCGACCTCGGTCTGGACGACGAAACCTGCTCGCGCATCGGCATCCGGCTGTACAAGGTCGGCTGCGTGTGGCCGCTCGAAGCGCAAGGCGCACAGGCCTTCGCACGCGGTCTCGACGAAATTCTGGTGGTCGAGGAAAAGCGCCAGATCCTCGAATACGCGATCAAGGAAGAGCTGTACAACTGGCCCGACGCACAGCGCCCGCGCGTGTTCGGCAAGTTCGACGAAAAAGACGGTGCCGGCGGCGAATGGTCGGTGCCGATGGGCAACTGGCTGCTGCCGGCTCACTACGAGCTGTCGCCCGCGATCATCGCGAAGGCGATCGCCACGCGGCTCGACAAGTTCGATCTGCCGTCGGACGTGCGCGCCCGCATCGCCGCGCGCATCACGGTGATCGAGGCGAAGGAAAGGGCGCTCGCGCGGCCGCGCGTCGAAGTCGAGCGCAAGCCGTGGTTCTGCTCGGGCTGCCCGCACAACACGTCGACCAACGTGCCCGAAGGCTCGCGCGCGATGGCCGGCATCGGCTGTCATTACATGACGGTCTGGATGGACCGCAGCACCAGCACGTTCAGCCAGATGGGCGGCGAAGGCGTCGCATGGATCGGCCAGGCGCCGTTCACGAACGACAAGCACGTATTCGCCAATCTCGGCGACGGCACCTACTTCCACTCCGGGCTGCTCGCGATTCGCGCGGCGATCGCGTCGAAAGCGAACATCACCTACAAGCTGCTGTACAACGACGCGGTCGCGATGACGGGCGGCCAGCCGGTCGACGGCGTGCTGACCGTGCCGCAGATCACGCACCAGCTCGCGGCCGAAGGCGCGGCGAAAATCGTCATCGTCACCGATGAGCCGGAGAAGTACGCGGCGAACGTCGGCCTCGCGCCCGGCATCGACATTCATCACCGCGACCAGCTCGACGACGTGCAGCGACAGCTGCGCGAGGTGCCAGGCACCACGATCCTGATCTACGACCAGACCTGCGCGACCGAAAAGCGCCGTCGCAGGAAGCGCGGCGCGTATCCCGATCCGGCGCGGCGCGTCGTGATCAACGAGGCGGTGTGCGAAGGCTGCGGCGATTGCTCAGTGAAGTCGAACTGCCTGTCGGTCGAACCGCTCGACACCGAGTACGGCACCAAGCGCCAGATCAACCAGTCGACCTGCAACAAGGACTTCTCGTGCGTGAACGGCTTCTGCCCGAGCTTCGTCTCCGTTGAAGGCGGCCAGTTGCGCAAGCCGAAGGCGGCCTCGGGCGCCAGCGCCGATATGCCGCCGGTGCCGGATCCCGAGTTGCCGTCCATCGAGCGTCCGTACGGGGTGCTGGTGACGGGCGTCGGCGGCACCGGCGTCGTCACGATCGGCGCGCTGCTCGGCATGGCCGCGCATCTCGAGAACAAGGGCGTCACCGTGCTCGACGTCACCGGCCTCGCGCAGAAGGGCGGCGCCGTGATGAGCCACGTGCAGATCGCGAACCAGCCCGCCGACATCCACGCGACCCGCATCGCGATGGGCGAAGCGAGCCTCGTGATCGGCTGCGACGCGATCGTGACCGCCAGCGACGAATGCGTGTCGCGCATCCAGGCGGATCACACGCGCGTCGTGCTGAACAGCGCGCACACGCCGACGGCCGAGCTGATCAAGAACCCGAACTGGCGCTTCCCCGGCAGCAGCACCGAAGCCGACGTGCGTGCCGCGGCCGGCGATGACAACGTCTCGACCGTCGACGCGAATCACTTCGCGGTCGCGCTGCTCGGCGACGCGATCTACACGAACCCGTTCGTGCTGGGCTACGCGTGGCAGCGCGGTTGGGTGCCGCTCACGCACGAGTCGCTGGTTCGCGCGATCGAGCTGAACAACGTGCAGGTCGAGAAAAACCTGGCGGCGTTCGAATGGGGCCGGCGTGCCGCGCACGATCTCGCCGCGGTGCGCAAGCTCGCGCAAACGCAAGGACGCGGCGACCCGGCTGACAGCGCAAGCGGCAAGATCATCGCGCTGCATACGCCGAAGGCGCTCGACACGCTGATCGACAAGCGCGCCGACTACCTGAGCGCGTGGCAGAACCGTGCGTATGCGCAGCGTTATCGCGCGCTGGTGTCGCAGGTGCGGGCCGCGGAAGAAGCGCTCGATTCCGCCGACGGCCAAATGCCGCTGACCGAAGCGGTCGCGAAGAATCTGCACAAGCTGATGGCGTACAAGGACGAATACGAAGTCGCGCGTCTGTACAGCGACCCGGCGTTCATCGAAAAACTGAACGCAACGTTCGAAGGCGACTGGAAGCTGCATCTGCATCTCGCGCCGCCGACGCTATCGAAGAAGGACTCGCACGGCCACCTGGTGAAGAAGAAGTACGGCCCGTGGATGTTCCGCGCGATGCACGTGCTCGCGAAGCTCAAGTTCCTGCGCGGCACCGCGTTCGACGTGTTCGGCAACACCGAGGAGCGTCGCACCGAGCGCGCGCTGATCGGCGAATACGAGGCATTGGTGCGCGAACTGATCGGCGGGCTGACTTCGCAAAAACGCGATCTCGCGGTCGAACTCGCGAATCTGCCCGACGGCATCCGCGGTTATGGGCACGTCAAGGAGAACAACCTGAAAGGCGTGCGCATCAAGTGGAACGAGTTACTCACGCGTTGGCGTTCGCCGGATGCGGGTAAGGCGGCACACGCGGCTTGATCGACTCTGGCAGTTGAATCGAAAGCGGCGGTCTTCACGGACCGCCGCTTTTTTTCGAGCCGAAAAAAAGCGCTACGGAACCGGAGTTCCGTAGCGCTTTTGCCGAGGCCGCCGCGCGCGCGTTACCGCCGCGCCCGCCTCGCCCTTACGCGATGCAGATTACTTCGCGTTCACCGACTTGCGCGCGTTCGCCGAAGCAACCGCCGTCATGTTGATGATCCGGCGCACGGTCGCGGCCGGCGTCAGGATATGCACCGGCTTTTCCGCGCCGAGCAGGAACGGGCCGACCGTCACGCCCTCGCCGCCCACGACCTTCAGCAGGTTGTACGCGATGTTCGCCGCTTCGACGTTCGGCATGATCAGCAGGTTCGCTTCGCCGGCGAGCGTCGTGCCCGGGAACGCGGCCTTGCGGATCGTCTCCGACAGCGCCGCGTCACCGTGCATTTCACCGTCGATTTCGAGCGACGGCGCGCGTTCCGTGATCAGCTTGCGCGCCGCGGCCATGCGCTGCGACGACGACGACGGCGCGCTGCCGAAGTTCGAGTTCGACAGCAGCGCGACCTTCGGCGTAATGCCGAACTTCTCGATTTCGCGCGCGGCGAGCATCGTCATGTCGGCGAGCTGCTCGGCGGTCGGCACTTCGTTCACGTACGTGTCGCAGATGAACAGGTTGCGGCCCGGCAGCATCAGCAGGTTCATCGCGGCGAAGTTCTCGACGTCGTCGGCCTTGCCGAGCACCTGCTCGATGAAGTTCAGGTGCGTGTGATACTGGCCGATCATGCCGCAGATCATGCCGTCCGCATCGCCGAGATGCACGAGGATCGCGCCGATCAGCGTATTGAACTTGCGCATCGCGGCCTTCGCGACGTCCGGCGTCACGCCTTCGCGCGCGCCGAGTTCGTGATACGCCTGCCAGCTCTTCTGATAGCGCGGATCGTCTTCCGGATTGACGATCTCGACATCCTCGCCGCACTTGAGCTTCGAGCCCATCTTCTTCAGACGCATCTCGATTACCGACGGACGGCCGACCAGGATCGGCTTGGCGATCTTTTCCAGCAGCACGAACTGCGCGGCGCGCAGCACGCGCTCGTCTTCGCCTTCCGCGAACACGATGCGCGCCGGCGCCGACTTCGCCGCCGCGAACACCGGACGCATCACCATGCCGGTGCGATAGACGGTCGTGGCGAGTTGTTCGCGATACGCGTCCATGTCCTGGATCGGACGGGTCGCGACGCCCGAATCCATCGCGGCCTGCGCGACGGCCGGCGCGATCTTGATGATCAAACGCGGATCGAACGGCTTCGGAATCAGGTATTCGGGTCCGAATTCGAGCGAGTGGCCTTCGTAGGCCTTCGCGACTTCATCGCCCTGGTCGGTTTCCTCGGCGAGTTCGGCGATCGCGCGCACGCACGCGAGCTTCATTTCTTCGGTGATCGTCGTTGCGCCGACGTCCAGCGCGCCGCGGAAGATGAACGGGAAGCACAGCACGTTGTTGACCTGGTTCGGATAGTCCGAACGGCCGGTCGCGATGATGCAGTCCGGGCGCACCTTGCGCGCTTCTTCCGGACGGATTTCCGGCTCGGGGTTCGCGAGCGCGAGAATCAGCGGCTGCGTGCCCATTTCGGCGACCATCTCCGGCTTCAGCACGCCGGCGCTCGAGCAGCCGAGGAACACGTCGGCGCCACGGATCGCATCGGCGAGCGAGCGCGCTTCGGTGTGCGCCGCGTAACGCTCCTTCGACGGATCGAGGTTGCCGCGCCCTTCGTAAATCACGCCTTTCGAGTCGGTGACGAGAATGTTCTTCTTCGACAGGCCGAGATTGACGAGCAGATCCAGACACGCAATGGCCGCCGCGCCCGCGCCCGAACACACCAGCTTCACTTCGTCGAGCTTCTTGCCGACCACTTTGAGGCCGTTCAGGATGGCCGCCGACGCGATGATCGCGGTGCCGTGCTGATCGTCGTGGAAGACCGGAATCTTCATACGTTCGCGCAGCTTCTTCTCGATGTAGAAGCACTCGGGCGCCTTGATGTCCTCGAGGTTGATGCCGCCCAAGGTCGGCTCGAGCATCGCGATCGCCTCGACGAGCTTGTCCGGATCCGACTCGGAGAGCTCGATATCGAACACGTCGATGCCGGCGAACTTCTTGAACAGACAGCCCTTGCCTTCCATTACCGGCTTCGCGGCGAGCGGGCCGATATTGCCGAGGCCGAGCACCGCGGTCCCGTTCGTGATCACGCCGACCAGGTTGCCGCGCGACGTGTACTTCTGCGCGTCGAGCGGTTCTTCGTGAATCGCCATACAGGCTGCGGCCACACCCGGCGAATACGCGAGCGACAAATCCAGCTGGTTCGACAGCGGCTTGGTGGGCGTCACCGAAATCTTGCCGGGTTTCGGATTCTGGTGATATGCGAGAGCGCTTTGCTTGAGTTGTTCGTCCATTTCTAGGCCTGCGAGACGTAAGTGATTGGGCCCGGTGCCCCACACCATTGCAGCGCTTTCATCTGTCGGATGGATAGCCGACCGAGGCGGTTTTCGCACGCGCCCGGTTAGGCGCGATGGCTTACCTCGACGAAGACGGGACGATGTGGAGTGCTTCGCGGGTCGATCAGTGTACACCCCGGATGTGTCGATGCACTGAGTGGTTAACAGGACTCGCCATTAGCGAAACAGACGCATTGAATGCCACGTCGCTATAGCCCGACCGTGCTTTTTTTCACGCCGCGGGGCGTTATGCGCGGCGCATGGTCCGCGCATTCGCGGGATTCGAAGCGATTGAACGACGATTGAACGACGATTGAACGACGATTGAACGACGTGCCGCGTCGACGCGCTCAGTCGAGTTCGACGCCGCGTCGCTCAGGAATCAGAAACAGTGTCGCGAAGATGTCGAGCAGGTAAATCGACGCCAGCAGCACGAGCGCCGCGCCGAACGAGTAGCGCGCCGCCAACGCGCCCACGACAATCGGACCAAAGCCGCCCACCGCTCGGCCCGCGTTGAACAGCACGTTTTGCGCAGTGGCGCGCGCATCGGTTGGATAGAGCTCCGAAATCAGCGCACCGTAGCCGCCGATCATGCCGTTCACGAACACCCCCATCGCCGCGCCGCCGATCAGCAACGCCATCGGTGTCGTCAGTTGCGCATACACGAACACCATCACCACGGCGCCCGCCTGGTAGAACAGAAAGGTCGGCTTACGGCCGAAGCGGTCAGCGGCAACGCCGAATAGCCAGATGCCGGCCGCCATGCCGAGAATCGTCGCGGCGGTCCACAACCCCGATTTGGTGAGCGAATAGCCGAAGGTCTTCGACAGATAGCTGGGCAGCCAGATCATCAGCCCGTAGTAGCCGAAGTTCTGTACCGAGCACAGGATCGTGACGCCGAGGCTCGCGCGCGTCGTGCGCGCATCGACGAACAGCAGTTTCAGCGGCAGCTTGCGCATGCCGCGCGCGACACGCTGGTTGAAAAGCGCCGGCTCCTCGACGCGGCGTCGCACGAAGAACGACACGACCGCCGGCAGCAGCCCGAGCGCGAACATGCCGCGCCAGCCGATCAGCGGCAGCAGGAGCGGCGTCAGCAACGCGGCCGCCAGCACGCCAAGCTGCCAGCCCAGCCCGACATACGACGACACCCGCGCCCGCTGCGACGCCGGCCACGCTTCGGCGACCAGCGTCATACCGATGCCGAATTCGCCGCCCAGCCCGATGCCGGCGATGGTCCGATAGACCAACAGGTCCGCGTAGCCTTGCGCCAGCGCGCACAGTCCGGTGAACACCGCGAAGATCAGGATCGTCCACGTCAGCATGCGCACGCGCCCGAAATAATCGCTGAGCACGCCGAACAGCACGCCTCCCGCGACTGCCCCGATCAGCGTCCATGTGACCAGCGCGCCGGCCTGCGACGAGCTCAGATGCAGGTCGACGGCGATCACCGGCAGCATGAAACCGAGGATCAGCAGATCGAAGCCGTCCATTGCGTAGCCCAGCACCGACGCGAGCAACGCGCGGCCCGCATAACCCTTTTTGACAGCGGGGCGGGTCTCGGTGGCGCAGGCAGAGGCGGGTGGAGCGGCGTTCATTGAAAGCATTCCGTAGGTCTGAGGGCGGCTGCGTGGGTGCCGCCCGGGAAAGTCGCGTGAGTGTAAAGGCGGCCTCAACCGGTCACAAGACGATGCGCGCGCCGAAGCGGCCGCCGGCCGCGCCGCCGCGCACGACGGCCTCCTCGGTGCGACCCATTTCAGGTAAAATAGCCGCCCACGCGCGCAGCAAAAGCCGGTCTGTGTTCTTCCCCCGGCCGCGTATCCCGCCCAGCATGGCGCGGCATACTCCGCTTGCTGCGCCACCGGGCCCGGCGCCCGCTTCTCCCCCGCTCACTCCGAAGGATCCGCCCATGACAGGCTTCGATCGCCAGACGATCTCCGACACCACCGCCAAGATGCTGCTCGAAGTGCAAGCAGTGCATTTCAACGCGGAGAAACCGTATATTTTCACGTCCGGCTGGGCGAGCCCGGTGTATATCGACTGCCGCAAGCTGATCTCGTATCCGCGCGTGCGCCGCGGCCTGATGGAAATGGCCGAAGCGACGATCCTGCGCGACGTCGGCTATGAGCAGATCGACGCGGTCGCCGGCGGTGAAACCGCGGGCATCCCGTTCGCGGCGTGGCTGTCGGACCGACTGATGGTGCCGATGCAGTACGTGCGCAAGAAGCCGAAGGGTTTCGGCCGCAACGCGCAGATCGAAGGTCTGCTGACCGAAGGCCAGCGCGTGCTGCTCGTCGAAGACCTGACGACCGACAGCCGCAGCAAGATCAACTTCATCAACGCGCTGCGCACCGCCGGCGCGACGGTGAACCACTGCTTCGTGCTGTTCCACTACAACATCTTCAAGGAAAGCGTGTCGGTGCTGAAAGACATCGACGTCGATCTGCACGCGCTCGCCACCTGGTGGGACGTGCTGCGCGTCGCCAAGCAAAACAATTACTTCGACACGAAGACGATCGACGAAGTGGAGAAATTCCTGCACGCGCCGGCCGAGTGGTCCGCTGCGCATGGCGGCGCTACGTCTACGCCGCAATAAGGCCGTCGCGGTAAAGCAGTGAAGATGAAAACGTAACCGCTTTATGCGGGTTGAATGAAAAAGCCGCCTGTTGCAAAGCAGGCGGCTTTTTTATCGCCGATTATTCAGCGGACAAAACGAGGCGCGAATTCAGGATTCGCTCGTGATGTCGTTGCGCGAGTTCGACGACAGATTCAGCAAACCATTGCTCTGCGCATACTGGAATAGTTGGGAGTCGCGATCGATTCCGAGCTTGCGCATGGCCGCGTTTTTCTGGGTGCTGATCGTCTTGATGCTGCGATTCAGACGCTCCGAGATTTCCTTGATCGTCAAACCCGATACGAACAGGCGCACGACTTCGAGTTCGCGCCGCGACAGCGTCGAGTCGTCGCGCTTGCCGACTGAATTGACTCGCAACCCATCGAGCACGGCCTTCACCGACGGACTCATATAAGTCATGCGACGGCCGACGTGCTGTACCGCAAGCGCAATATGGCTCATGTCGTCCGATTTGTTCACGACCGACGTCACGCCAAGCTCCCTGAGCCGTTTCACCAACGCGGCGTTCTCGAGCATGGTGAGCACGACGATAGGCAGGTTCGGGAAATTGCGGCGCAAATAATCGATGAGTTGCAAGCCATCGCCGTACTGGCCGCCCGGCATGGCCAGGTCGGTGACGAGCACGTCGCATTCGGTGGATTGCAACATTTTGACGAGTTCAGTGGACTGTCTCGCACGCCCAACGACCTGGATGCCGGGAAACTTGAGCAGCGCGTGTTCGGCGCCGAACAGAATAACCGGATGATCATCTGCCACCACGACCCTGAGTGAAACTTGCATCGTCCTCCTCTGACCGGATATACCGACCTCCACAAATTTATCTCGACGCTCGCAATTCAAACAAGTCAAATGCAGCCAGGGTCGCGCGACATCGGCTGCCACTATAGCTGAATTCCTATCTGCTAATTCCGCGACACGCGAACATATTGCGTCGCAGAGCTAATCAGCGCTGATGTTAGACTTGATTCGACCTTGGGGCACAATTCAGGACAACGACCATCGCGAGGACCCGCGCCTCGCGCCCTGACAGGAGAACCGGCATATGCGCATGCGTTGCCTGGTTGTTTCGCTGACTTCATCTAGGCGGCATCGATCGATCGCCGTCGGCGCGATGCTCGCGCTATCCGCGGCACATAGCGCCGGTGCGCGGGCCGACGGGGCATTCACGCTGACGAGCGCGAACGTGCGCGCGGGCGGCGCCGTGCAGAATGCGCAGGTGTTCGACCAGAACGACTGCAAGGGCGCCAACCGTTCACCGCAGCTCTCATGGCGCGACGCGCCAGCCGGCACGCGCGGCTTCGCGGTCACGATGTTCGACGAGGACGCGCCGGGGCGCGGCTGGTGGCACTGGGCGGTCGCGGGCATCCCGGCCACGGTCGACAGCCTGCCCGAGAATGCGAGCTCGTCCGGTTTCCTGCACAAGCTAGGCGCGGTCGAAGCGCGCAACGACTTCGATACCGACGGCTACGGCGGTCCATGCCCACCGCCCGGCAAACCGCATCGCTATATCATCACCGTGTACGCGCTCAACTCGGCCGATCTGCGTCTCGCGCAAGGACGTCCCGCGTTGATGTTCGATCACGAGATCGGCACGGCCACGATCGGCAGCGCGCGGCTGGTGGTCAATTACGGGCGCTAGCGGCTGCCATCATGGCGCGCTTGCCGCGCCGCATCGCCTGACTTGTGCCGTTCACCTCTCCGATTGCTTTGCTGGAGCGCTCCATGCCGAAGATCGTCATCGTTTATCACAGCGGCTACGGTCACACGAAGAAGGTCGCCGAAGCCGTGCTCGCGGGCGCGCTCGAAGCCGGCGCGCAGGCGAAGATGATGGCGGTCGGCGACCTCGACGACGCCTCGTGGGACGAACTCGCCGCCGCCGACGCGCTGATCTTCGGCGCGCCGACCTACATGGGCGGCCCGTCGGCCGACTTCAAGAAATTCGCCGACGCGAGCTCGAAGCCGTGGTTCGGCCAGGTGTGGAAAGACAAGATCGCGGCCGGCTTCACGAACTCGGCGACGATGAACGGCGACAAGTTCTCGACGATCCAGTACTTCGTCACGCTGGCGATGCAGCACAGCATGATCTGGGCAGGCACCGGCATGATGCCGTCGAACACGAAGGCCGCGACGCGCAACGACCTGAACTTCGTCGGCGGCTTTACCGGACTGCTCACGCAATCGGCGGCCGATGCGTCGCCCGACGAAGCACCGCCGCCGGGCGATCTCGAAACCGCGCGCCTGTTCGGCGCGCGCATCGCGGGCGTCACCGCGCGCTGGATCTCAGCGCGCGCGGCTAATGGCTGAACGGCGCGGGAATAACGTCCCGGCGCATCTGTGGTTCATCTTCGGTCATCAGCCCGCTTTCGCCACGCAACGAGTCACGCCGATGTCACGTTGCGCGCGCATCGTCGTTTTTTCGCGCTGCACCGCACGGTCGCGGCGATGAAGTCTTAAAATAACGTTCCGGCGCGGCGTCGCGCCCCGTTTCCAGCGAGTGAGATCGAGATGAGCACGAAAGTTTTTGTCGACGGACAGGAAGGCACGACCGGCCTGAAGATTTTTGAATACCTGTCGCAGCGCGCCGACGTCGAAATCCTGCGTATCGAAGAAGCGAAGCGCAAGGACCTCGACGAGCGCCGTCGTCTCATCAACGCGTCGGACGTCACGTTCCTGTGCCTGCCCGATGTCGCCTCGCGCGAATCCGCGTCGCTCGTCGAGAACGACCGCACGGTGCTGATCGACGCCAGCACCGCGTTCCGCACCTCGCCCGACTGGGCCTACGGCCTGCCCGAGCTGGCCCGCTCGCAGCGCGAGCGTCTGCGCACCGCCAGGCGCATCGCGGTGCCGGGCTGCCACGCCTCGGCGTTCGTGCTCGCGATGCGCCCGCTCGTCGAAGGCGGCGTCGTCGCGCCCGAATTCGCCGCGCACGCCTATTCGATCACCGGCTACAGCGGCGGCGGCAAGAAGATGATCGCCGACTACGAAGCCGGCGGCAACGACAGGCTCAAGAGCCCACGCCCGTACGCGCTCGGACTCACGCACAAGCATCTGCCGGAAATGGCCGCGCATACGGGCCTGAAGTCGGCGCCGATCTTCACGCCGATCGTCGGCGACTTCTACAAGGGCCTCGCGGTCACCACGTACTTCTCGCCGGGCCAGCTTGCGAAGAAGGCGACACCGCGCGACGTCCAGGCTCTATTCGCCGAGTACTACGCGGGCGAAGCGTTCGTGCACGTCGCACCGTTCGACGCCGACGCGAATCTCGACAACGGCTTCTTCGACGTGCAGGCGAACAACGACACCAATCGCGTCGACCTGTTCGTGTTCGGCAACGAGGAGCGTTTCGTGACCGTCGCGCGTCTGGACAATCTTGGCAAGGGCGCGTCGGGCGCAGCGATCCAGTGCATGAATCTCGCGGTCGGCGCGGCCGAAGACAGCGGTTTGAAGCGCTAGGCGCTTCGCCCCGTGGGACATCGACATCAAGTCGAGCGTTTCCGCAGTTCCCAGATAAAGCCGGTCTTTGCAGACCGGCTTTTTTGTTTTAACGCGTAACCATTAAAATTGAAACGAAATGTTTCTATTCGGTAGTCACCCGGATTACTCAAAATATAAAAATCAAATTATTCATTCGAATCGGTAATTCATTCCTCACAATTACATCGTCCTGCATTGTCTTCCGCATAGGGAAATTCCGGATTTTTTTGCGAACGAGCGTGCCAGGATGATAGAGCCTTTTTGCCAGGACGCCTGCCGATAAAGGCTGTGCGGCAAAGCAACGATGCCATGTTCAGCGTAAAAAATTCTTTTCTGTTTAAAAGAACCGCGTATGTCCGTGCAGTTCGCACACGCTTAAATTTGCACTGTTTGAATTGCTCTTTTTAGACGGCTCATTCAATTGACAGCCAATAAGCGCACAGCAAAATGACTCCCGCACAATTAAACCAAGGGAGACAGCAGCATGTCGCACGCCATGACTCGCGGCCTGGCAATCGCCATTGCCACGGCACCTTTTCTTATCGCTTGCGGCGGCGGCAAAGCCGACAATCCGGGCCCCGTCACGCCGACGCAATGCTCGGGAGCGAGTTGCGGCACGCAGGGCGCGCCGACGCCGAGCGCGACCACCGCGTCGCTGTGCCCCGACACCGCGGACATCGTCAAAAGCATCTACCTCGGTGGCGCGGGCAGCGGCGAAATCGTGCAACTGAATATCGACGCGACCGCGATGACCTACACGCTGAAGTGGCTCGAGTCGCCGATTCCGCTCACCAGCGCGAGCGTCTCCGTCACCCGCAAGGGCACGCGGATCGCGGGCGCGGTGATTCACCCGCCCACCGGCATGCTGCCGACCGCCGAGCAGACGCGCTGCGCGTTCATCCTCGGCGCGGGCACCGGCACCGCGTCGGACGGCACGACCTACACGACGCCCGACTTCGTCAACAACCCGAACCCGCCGATGATCCTGATCGGCCAGGGCGTTGCGGGCGGCGGAATTCCGGGCGCGACGATCCAGTACGCGGGCATCACGCTGCTGCCCGGCGTTCCCGCCATCGGCGCGGTCAACAGGCGGCACTTCGACTTCTATCCGTTCCTCGGCTTCGCGAGCACCACCACCGACATCACGAAGCTGCCCGGCACCTATAACGCGCTGCTCTACCACCTGTCGCCGACCGCGAACTACGAAACCGTCGCCACCAACTCCGTCGAAACCTTCGACGCGAGCGGCAACTGCACGTCATCGAGCTCGACCGGCTGTCTGAGCACCGGCAACGCGTTGACGCCGAACGGCAACGGCTATTTCGACAGCGCCAACCCGCCGCAGATCGTGCCGAGCACCGGCGCCACCAGCAATCCGCTGCGCACCGGCAAGTACGGCACCGCGCACATGATCCTCGGCCAGCTCAACGGCGCGACGGTCCCGCTCGTGGTCCGCACCGGCTACGTCGACACGAGCAACCTGCTCTCCCCGCAAGTCGACGACGAATCCGGCATCGCAATGCTCGCCGCGGCCACGCCGCTTGCCTCAGGTGGTTTCGACGGTGGCTACGTCGGCGCGGATTCGAACTTCAAGTACACGGCGACGCTGGTTCAGGGCGCGGCCGCGACGTTCATCAATCCATCGACGTCGGCCGCGGAAAGCTCGCTCGGTCTGAGCTACGGCGCGTCGAGCCTCGGTCTCGTCAACGTGCAGGACGGCACGGGCCACGCCGGCCTCGCGATCGCGTCGGGCGGGCTGTACGCGACCGTGATTCAGGGCGCGGAAAACGGCGGCATCACCTCGACGTCGGCGAATGCGGATACGCCGAGTGAGCCGTACTTCGGCATCGGCGCGCAGATCAGCAAATAAAAGCAACAGGCACCCGCTGCGCGCAACGCGCAGTCGACCCGCGCTGCTCAGTGCGGGACACATGAGCGGAAGGTGGCCGGAATGGGAGCCGGCCACACACAACGAGAACATCCGGGAGGCGGTATGAATTCGAAAATCATTTCGGTGCTGGCACTGTGCGCACCGTTGCTAGGGGCGTGCGGCGGCGGTGGCGGCGGCAGCAGTAACGGCGACGGACCGATGACCGAAACGCGGCTGTGCCCTGCGTCGCTCGACTACGGCACGGTCTTCACGGGCGGCGGCGGCGACGGCGAACTCGTCAAGCTGCAGCTCGATACGACGAAGATGACGTGGCAGGTCACCTACATCCAGTCGCCGATTCCCGCCACCACCGGCACCGTCACTCCGACGCGCGCGGGCCAGACCGCGAGCGGCACGCTGACTCAGGAAACCCTGCTGCCGACCAGCAAGCTGAACCAGTGCGCATTCCGTCTGAACGGCGCGAGCCTCGATACGAGCCGGCCAGCGCGGATTTTCGTAGGTGTTGGTGTAGCGGGCGGCACGATTCCCGGCGCGGAAATCTCGTTCGGCGGTGTGCTCGGCGTCGGCGCCGTGCCCGATACGACGTTCCCGTACTACCCGTTCATCGGCTTTTCGTCGATCGAGACGAATCTTGCGAACGTCGCGGGCACGTACAACCAGCTCGGCTATCACCAGGTGCCGTCGCAGAACTTCGCGCCGGTCGCGGTCGATTCGAAGATCACCATCAACAAGGACGGCACGTGGACCGAGTGCGACAACACCGGCGTCAATGCCGGCATCTGCCAGCAGCCCGGCAGCAACTTCCCGGTCACGGGCGATAGCAACAGCGGCGCGTTCGAAATCGACAACTTCCAGGGCCAGGCGAAACCGACGCTCGCGACGACGCCCAAAGCGCGCGGCTACATGATCGTCGGCAAGCTGAAGGGCCAACTGGTGCCGATCCTCGTGCGCACCGGCGCGGCGAACCCGTCGGCGACCACGCCGGTCAACGGCTCGACCGGGCCCTACGCCGACGACGAGTCCGGCATCTCGATCCTCGCGCCGCAAACCCCCACCGCGGTGAACGCGCAGAACGGCGAGTACATCGGCGTGGATAGCCAGTTCGATTACCGCACCACCGCGCTCGAGGGCACCGAGGCCACGCTGCTCGATCCGTTCAACGCGTCGCAGGCTTCGCTCGCGACCGCGCTGAATCTGGACTTCACGCAGACCGTGCCAGGTGTCGCGACGACCACGCAGGTGGGCGCATCGACCGGCACGAAGCCGACCGGAAAGATGATCTTCACGGGCGGCGTGTTGGGCTACCTCGACATGACCAACGCCGCTTCGCCGTACTTCACGATCGGCGCCTTCGTCCAGTGACCGGCGCCGCGCGCCGTGGTGCCTGCCTCGCCGGCAGCGCACCCGGCGACGCGGCGGCCGACGCCCTCCGAACCTCCCACTCAGCGGCCGGGCCGACGGCTCGTCGCCGCCCGCCGCGCGCGCCCGCGCGCTGCGGTGCCCGAAGAGGAACACGATGAAAAAAATCTGGATTGCGATACTGGCGACGCTGCTGTCGGCCAGTGCATACGCCCAGCATGCGGGCGACAACGTCGCCGCGCTCGGCTGGTTCCACGTGATGCCGCAGGATTCGAGCACGCCGCTCACGACCTACGTCGCGCCGACGCCGATCAATACGCCGCTGCGGCTGCCCAGTTCGTTCACGTCGCCCGGCACGGGTCTGTCGACCAACTCGGCCAACACGGTCGGCCTGGTGTTCAGCCATTACCTGACCGACCACATCGCGGTGACGACAGTCGCGGGCCTGCCGCCGACGTTCAAGATCTACGGCCACGGCACGATCAAGCCGCCGGGACCGGCCGGCGCGCTCGGCCAGCAGGATCTCGGCGATCCGCAGGCCAATCCGATCGTGAAGAGCGTGCGCCAGTGGAGCCCGGCACTGCTGTTCCAGTACTACTTCAACGCGCCGAGCGCGAAGCTGCGGCCGTTCGTCGGCGTCGGCGTGTCGTACAACTGGTTCTCCGATGTCCAGCTAAGCCAGAACTTCGTGCAGTCGACGCAGGAAAACCTCGGCGCCGTGCTCGCCGCCGGAGCGGGCAAGCCGGGGCTGACACAGGTGTCGGCGAAGGCGTCGTCGTCGTGGGCGCCGGTGTTCAATGCGGGCCTCGCGTACAACATCACCGAGCACTGGGGGCTCGTCGCATCGGTCACGTATATCCCGCTGAAGACGACGTCGTCGGTCATCATCAAGGCGGCGGATGGGACGGAGCTTGGCGTGTCGAAGGCGGATCTGAGCGCGAACCCGATCATTTCTTACCTGGCCGTGTCGTATAAGTTCTGAGTTCGGCTTGCTTTCGGATCGCGGTGGCGCTTGCCACGCAGCTGGCGAATTTCAGGCAAAAAAAAAGCCCGCCTAGGTTGGCGGGCTGAATCCATATCAGAGGAGACATGGAGGAGACAAGACGTACTATAGCAAACCGCTTGGTGCGTTGCAACATTAAAATTAGGGTTGACCCTCAAGTTGCAAACATACAACGGTCACATCAATACGCTTCAGTTTCCCCTTGTCTGCCTGGAGGCGCGGTGCTTAGTGCCGAACCAGCGCCATCATCGCTCCGAAACCGACGAACACACCGCCCGTCAGCCGGTTGAACATTCGCGCGACGCTGCGGCTCTTCAGCTTTGCACCAATGCGCGTGCCGAAACCCGCGTACACCAGATACCAGCTGACCTCGATCGACGCGAACGTCGCCAGCAGCACGCCGAACTGCGGCAACTTCGGCTGGGCGGCATCGATGAATTGGGGCAGCAGCGCGGCCGCGAACAGGATCGCCTTTGGGTTGCTGCTTGCGACCAGAAAGCCGTTGCGAAAGAGCGCGAAGCGCGAGCGCGCGGGCCTGAGCGTCAGTTCGTCGACGTTTTGCGCGGCGGTTTCGTCAGCCGGCGCGCGCCATGCCTTGATGCCCAGATACACGAGGTAGGCCGCGCCGATCATGCGCAAAGCGTTGAACATGGTCGGCCATGCCGCCAGAAACACGCCGAGTCCCGCCGCCGATACCGCCAGCATCAGCACCAGCGCCGACAGACAGCCGGCCATCGTCGCGCTCGCGCGGCGCAGGCCGTGCTGGGCGCCGTGCGTCATCACGAGCAGCATGTTGGGACCGGGAATCGCGGAAACGACGAAAACGGTGGCGGCGAACAGCCACCAGGTATGCAGAGTCATCGGAATCGGGGATAGGGAAATCGGGCGGCTATTATGCCTTGCCGCCCGCCGTGGCTGCACGCGGCCACGTTGCGTCGATCGCTCGCGTGCGGCGATCGACGGCCACCGTCAACGGCCCGCGCGCCGCGCCGCCACCTGGCCCAGCACCGCGAAATCCTTCTCGCCGTCGCCGTGCGCGATCGCTTCGATCAGGCTGTCGCGAACCACGCTCGCGACCGGCATCGGTGTCGTCACCGCATCGGCGGCGGCGAGCGCGAGGCGCACGTCCTTCAGCCCCAGGCGCGCCTTGAACAGCGCCGGCTCGAAGCGCTGCTCGGCGATCAGCTTGCCGTAACCCGAGTACACCGGTCCCGGGAACAGGCCGCTCGTGATCACGTCGAGGAAGTCCTGCATCGCGACGCCGTGGCCCGTTACGAGCGCGGACGCTTCGCCGAGCGTCTCGATCGCCGCGCCGAGCATGAAGTTCGCGGCCAGCTTCATCACGTTCGCCTGCTGCGGCAGCGAGCCGATGCGCCAGGTCTTCTGGCCGAGCGCGTCGAAAATCGGCTGGATCCGGTCGATCGATTCGGCCGGGCCGCCGGCGACGATCGTCAGCTTGCCCGCGGCCGCGACGTCAGGGCGCCCGAGCACCGGCGCGGCCACATAGTGCACGCCGCGCGACGCGTGCGCAGTCGCCAGTTCCTCGGCGAGGGTCACGGAAATCGTCGCCATGTTCGCGTGGATCAGCCCGCGCGGCGCATGTTCGAGCAGCGACGCGGTGATGACTTCGCGCAGCGCGGCATCGTCGGCGAGCATCGAGAACACGGCGTCGCCCGCAAACGCTTCTGCCGGCGTCGCGACGATCTGCGCGCCCAGCCCGGCCAGCGGCTGCGCCTTTTCCGGCGAACGGTTCCACACGCGCACCTGATGCCCGGCTTTCAGAATGTTTGCAACCATCGCGGCGCCCATCTCGCCGAGACCGATAAAACCGATGTCCATCTATCGCTCCGTCTTCTAAAGAACCCGAAGTAAAGCACACTCATGCGACAAGCGCAGGACAACCCGCCACCCGAGCGGTGCGATACTGCAGGCATGGTCACCGCGACATTCCGCTTCTACGAGGAGCTGAACGACTTCATCGCCCGGCCGCTGCGCCGGCGCGAGTTCACCTGCGTCTGCGCGCGCGACGCGACCGCCAAGCACATGATCGAGGTGCTCGGGGTGCCGCATACCGAGGTCGAATTGATCCTGGTGAACGGCGACTCGGTCGGTTTCGATCATCCGCTCGCCAACGGCGACCGCGTCGCGGTCTATCCGAAATTCGAGGCGCTCGATATCCAGCCGTTGCTACGCGTGCGCGAGCGGCCCCTGCGGGTGATGCGCTTCATCGCCGATGCCCATCTCGGCGGTCTCGCGCCGCTGCTGCGGCTCGCGGGCTTCGATACGCTGTACGACAACCACTTCCCCGACGCCGACATCGAGGCACTCGCCGCCGCGCAGCAGCGCATCGTGCTGACGCGCGACCGCGAGTTGCTCAAACGCCGCAACATCACGCATGGCTGCTATGTGCGCGCGCTGCGGCCGCGCGAGCAGTTGCGCGAAGTGTTCGAACGACTCGATCTCGCGCGCAGCGCGCAACCGTTTCGGCTATGCCTGGTATGCAACGCGCCGCTCCGACGTATCGCGCGCGAGGAAGCGGGCCCGCGCGTGCCGCACGGCGTGCTGCAGCGGCATACCCGCTTCGTCACCTGCGACGTATGCGGACGCGTATTCTGGGAAGGCACGCATTGGCAGAGGATGCGCGCGTTGATGGACAGCATGTCCGCCGGCACACCGGAGCGCATCGGCTGACGCCGCGCGCTTGCGTACAATGCGGGTTGATCTATCTAGCAGAGGCCTTTCCGATGGCGATGAAAAAAACCGACCTTGAAAAAAACAAGGCGCTGAAACTGGGCAATGCGATGAAGCACGCGGCCGCAAGCCGCGGCGGCATGGGCACGGCGAGCGAGCCGAAAATCGACCGGCGCGAGCAGCGCAAGCTCGACCAGGCACAGGGCCTCGTCCCGTTTGCTTGCAAGCTCAACAACGAGCTGGTGGAAGAGTTGAAGACGCGCGCCGCCGCGCATCCGGACGGCCTGAACGGGCTGCTCGATGAAGTGATCCGGCGCGGGCTCGCGGGCTGATCTCCGGCCCGCCAAATCCGCCGCAAAAGCAAAAAGGCCAGAGCGTGAGCTCTGGCCTTTTTGCTGGCAACGCATCTGCCTTCACGGCTACATCGGCCGACAAGCGGCACGGCGCAGCGGTACGGCCCGCCCGACGGGCGGGCGTTGGCTTAGTTCTGCGTGCCCTTGTCGTTCGTGCCAGCGGCCGAAGCTGCAGCGGAAACCGGAGCCTTCTTGCCGTGGGTTTTCAGTTGCTTGACGTGGTGCTTCTTCGGTGCGCTTGCAGCTGCCGCAGGAGCGGCATCCGATGCCTGTGCGAAAGCCTGAACGGAAACGAGAGCGATCGAAGCGGCTGCGAGCGAGACGATAACTTTTTTCATGTGTTGATCCCCAAACCAGACGACTGAGTCAATGTGAATGAATACAGCTGCACGGTAGAGCAGGCTGGACTTCGAGGCGCCTTGTGCTCCCCGCGGGAGAGTATTACCCAAGCGTAGGCGTTTTGTCATGCGTAAAACTCGATATGTATTTTCCGGGAGACAGCCTGCTTTCAGCGTGCTTTCAGTCGACCGGCAAGCCATACCAGGGACATTTTTCCGAGTGCGCGAAAATCCCTGCCGCGCGCTTCACCGGCCGCTTCACCGGCCCCTTCGCCGCGCTCAAACGAGGTTCCGCAGCAGGCTCGCGGTCTCCTGCAGCGCCGGCAAAACGCGGTGCAGCGCGGCGTTCGCCGACTCCTCGCCGATCGGCATGCTGACGCTGATCGCCGCGACCACCGTACCGTGCCGGTCGCGCAACGGTACCGCGACGCCGCGCACGCCGATCTCGAGTTGCTGGTCGGTGACCACGTAGCCGTTGCGGCGGATTTCGCCGAGCACTTCTCTGAGCCGTTCGACCGTCGAATAAGTGTATGGCGTGAAAACCTTGATCGGATACGACGCGAGCCACGGGTCGATGCTGTCGGGCGGCTGGAACGCGAGCAGCACGAGCCCCGCCGACGATAACGGCGCCGGCGCGCGCGAGCCTGTCACGAAACCGACCGCCATCGCCCGATTCACGCCGTTGCGCGCGACATAGACGACGTCGTGTTCGTCGAGGATCGCGACCAGCGCGGTTTCCTGCACCGTTGCGGTGATCCGCTGCAGGAACGGCTGCACAGTGCGCGGCAGGCGCGCCGAATCGAGGTACGACTGGCCGAGCCGCAGCACCCGCGGCGCGAGCCAGAACAGCTTGCTGTCGGTGTCGACATAGCCGAGCTCGCGCAGCGTCAGCAGATAGCGGCGCGCGGCCGTGCGCGACAGGCCGGCGCGCGCGGCGACCATCGTGGGCGTCATGCGCGCGTGCTCTTCGTCGAATGCTTCGATGATCGCAAGCGCCTTCGCGGCACCCGCGATCCAGTCCTTGTCGTCCATGTCGTTTGCTCGTGGTAGGGAGCGAGGCTTCGCGGCCCGCTCGGCAAGTCGCACGACCACGGTGATTCACACGCCGGTGACCGCGCGGCCGTTGCGCGATTATCGCGCGACTCGCGGGCTTTGCCTGCCCCGGTGCGCGAGGCCCGCGTATCATGTGAGCGATTCCTTACCGGCCTGGTACCGCGCGGTGCGCCTGCGCGGCTGCCCGGCGCGATCCACACGACAAATCAGAAGAACATTTTGAATCCCGATACCCGCCAACACCTGCGCGCGAACGTGCTGATGCTGATCGCCGCGATGATCTGGGGCTCCGCGTTCGTCGCACAGCGGCTCAGCCTCGACACGATCGGCCCGTTCCTGTTCACTGGTTTGCGCTTTCTGCTCGGCGCGCTCGTCGTTCTGACGATGATCGTTTGCGTGCGCCGCCCGGCGCTCGCCGAGCTGACGAAGCGCGCGCCCGGCGGGGCCCGCGAACTGCTGGGCGCGGGCGGGCTGCTCGGTGTCGTGCTGGCCGTGTCGATCTCGCTGCAGCAGATCGGCCTGCAGTACACGAAGATCGCGAACGCGGGCTTCATCAGCTCGCTTTATGTGGTGATCGTGCCGCTGCTCGGCGTGCTGTTTCGCCACCGGACCGGCCTCGGGACGTGGCTTGGCGCGCTGCTCGCGGCCGTTGGCATGTACTTCCTGAGCGTCGACGAGCACTTCGCGATGCTCTATGGCGACTGGTATCAGCTCGCCGGAGCGCTGGTGATTTCCGCGCAGATGATGCTGGTCGGCCGCTTCGCGGCGCGCCACGACACGCTGATGCTCGCGCTCGTGCAGTTCGTGACTTGCGGGCTCGTGTGTCTGGCGATTGGTGTGGTCGTCGAGCCCCTCAGCGCCGAGGTGATTGCGCGGGCCGCGCCGACGATCGCGTACGGCGGAGCGTTGTCGGTAGGCGTCGCGTATACGATTCAGGTGGTCGCGCAGCGCTACGCGGCGCCCTCGCATGCGGCGGTGATTTTCAGCATGGAAGGCGTGTTCGCGGCATTCGCGGGCTGGCTCGTGCTCGGCGAAACGCTGACAGCTCGCGCGTTGTTCGGCTGTGCGCTGATGCTGGCGGGATTGATCGTGTGTCAGGTACTGCCGGGGTGGAAGCGTGCCCGGCAGCGTGCGCCGCAGACGTCGTAAATAAGTGGTTGCGCAGTGAGCTATGCCGCGCGCGGATGGGCGAGCAGGTTCTGCGTATCGGCGGTCGGCGGAAACACGCACCAGCAGCCGTCGTCGTGACGAAAGAAGAACAAACCGCGCCCGCCCTCTTCCGACGACGTCTGCACCCTCACATAACGCCGCCCGCCCGTGCGCGTGCGGCTGAACTCCGTCACGTGAACTGGCTCGGCCGGCGACGGCGCCAGCCACTTCTCGACCAGAAACCGCAACGACTGCTCGCTCGCGGCTCTCATGATCTGCTCCGGAACAGCTTGTCCCGCTGCGCGTCGCGCGTGGATTCGGGGCTGTCGTCGTCGCGAGTGGAGTCGCCGTCCTCGGCGGCCTCGGCGGCCGCCAGCGCCATCACCCGATTGGTCGCGGCAGCGCGTAACGTACTGCAATGGGCCGCATGTCGAAGGTCCGAGAGAAGACGGACTAACTGTCGTGCTGATCTGCGTTTCATACATCCCCCCGCACTGCACCAGAAACCTCACAAAGCACTTTAACTTTATGCCGGATTCGGCTCTGGCCAAATGGTTTTGACTAAATAGCAACAGTTGCGCTTGCAATAAGAACGTACGCAATCTTCGTACCGCGTTATCAATTTGCGCGTTCGGCGGGCGGAAATCTGTGCGTTGGCGAGCGCTTCGCATCGTGCGAAGCGCGGGTGCAGCGGCCGGTGTCGGCGGGGGAGCAACGGGAAGCGTCGTTCGGACGCGGCAGTTATCCACAGCCGCCTCTGAATAACGTCGGGATAGAGCAATGAACAGCCTGTGCGCGAAATCTTGATAAAGGTGGGGGTCGGTTAACAGGTGTTGGAAGTTATCCAACTTATGTAGTTTTTCTACCGACGTGTTCCGCAGGGTTATGGATTTCGCATGCTGTTGAAGCGGCGCGATATTTGCGAGTTATCCACAGAATCGGTGAGCCCTTGTTAACTACTACTACGTATGTATACGTATCAAGTAAACACCATAAGGTGAATATCGCTGCGCGCCTGAATCAGAGGCTGATCGGATCTTGATCAGCCTCGATACGAAAGCGGCTGCGCCCTGATCACGGCACCAGCGTCGTACCGCTCGCGGGTTCGATCGCTGCCGCCTGGCCGATCGGGTCGGCGGGTTGGGTGACGGGTAAGGATGGGGTTAACGGAACGGGTGCGGGCGCGGTTAACTGCACCAGTGTGGGCGCGGGCACTGACTTGACCGCCTGAGCCGCGACTGGCGGCATGACCGCGATGGGCGTGCCGGTCGTCAGCGGCACGGGCGCTGGCGACGTCGTCGGAACCGGCACGCTCGGCGCCGTCTGAACGGCAGCGGGAGTCGTTGGCGGTATCGGCTCGGGTACCGGTTCAGGAATCGTCAGTTGGAGCGGCGTGGCTACCGGCATCGGCAGCGTGCGCGTTTCGATCGCACTGCTCGTCACCGGCTGCGTGCGCACGACAGTCTGCAGATAATGATCGACGAGGCTGAAAAAGCGGTCGTAGAACTTGCCCGACGGAATCGTCTCGCTCGAGATCTTCACCATCGCGTCGCTATTCGAGCGGATCGGCAGCGACAGCGAACCGAGCACGCTGAGCCCGACGCTCGCCGACGTATCGCTCTTCTTCAACGCGAAGCCGTTCTGCACCGCGTTCACATAAACGATGCTGGTATCGGCAGCCTCTTCGCCGGGCGTGCAGACGACGTGAAATTCGACGACCACGTGCGAATCGCCGGTCGGCTGGAAATTCTTCGTGCCGTCGACGGTATCGGGATGCGACATCGTCGTCAGATAGCCCTGGCTCAGCAGCGCGCGGCGCGCGGCTTCGCAGCTATCGCCCGTACTCGAATTGAAATTGCGCGCGTACGGGCTTGCGCCGGTTTCGAACAGTTCCTGAGTGAATTTGGGTTGCGGCGTGCTGCTGCATGCCGTGAGCGCGAGCAGGCCGAACAAGGCCGCGGCGGTGGTGCGGGAAAAGGAGATCTGCATGATCAGGTGCAAGAAGCGCCTCGTGAGCGCGAATGGGAATGCATTGTAGAGCGGGCAGCGTCAGGTGCGTAAAAGGCGTGCAAGGTGCAGCCCAGGCCTGGTTGCGGCAGGCAACAGCACACAGTTTGATGCACACCGCAGGGGCTTCGCGGCGTGAGCAGTCGGGAACGGGACAAGAAAACCCGCGAGCGCGAGCGCGCCTAGTTCGACGGCGTGCGCGTCGAACTGACTGCCGCGGCCGCCCCGCTCGCCGCCGTTGCCCCAAGTGGAGTGAGCGGCCCCGGCACGCTGAACGCGTCGGCCCACGGGCTTGCGCCGGCGCAACGATCGGCCTCGCACGACGGAGCCGGTCCAGCGGCCCCTGAAGCGCCGTCTGCAGGCGTCGCAACCGCCGCGAAATCCTCGACACGCAGATTCACCTTCTGCGCATAGGCCTTCGAGCCGCCATAGCTCTTGAGCGCGGCGTCCAGATCGCCGTTTGCCGAGCGCATGTAGCCGTACAGGATCGCCGAGCCGGCTTCGATATTCGCGCCCGGCTCGGTCAGGTCCTTCACGTTGCGCAGCAGCCCGCGGTGCGCCTGCGGCACGACCTGCATCAGCCCAGTCGCGCCATTGGCGCCGTGGGCTTTTTCCTTGAAGCGGGATTCGATCGAGATGATGGCGAGCAGCAGCGCCGGAGGGAGGGAGTATTTGTTGGCGGCGGATTGCACCGCGTCGGAAATCTTTTGAGCTTTCTCTTTGCCGACCCCGAACTTCTGCGTCAGGTACGCCGATATTCGGTCAGTGTTTTCGTCGGCCGTCGCGGTTTGCGCGAGGCCCAACGAAAGCACGATCAGGCAAAGTAACCGGCTCATGGCGGACGACGGAGGAAGCAAAGATCCGCGCATTATAGCGCCGCTGTGCCGGGCGGCGCCCTTCTTCGACAATTTTTGTCTTTTAAATCAAGGGCGACCAGAACTCTTCGCATTCTTCGATGCGCTTATTTGACCGCTTTGGCCTTCAGGTCGTAGCCGTCGGTCAGCGTCGCGAGGAATGCGGCGACGTCGTCGATATCGTGCTCGGACCAGACCGGACGCTCGCCCGTTTTGCGGGTCAGCGGCTCGTCGGTCGTGTCGACGTTCACACGCAAGGCGACCGGCAGATCGTTGAATTTGTCGACTTTGCCGTGCGCATCCTTCGGATACCACTTGTCCGGGTTCGTATCGCGTTGCACATAGAAGCGCAGCGCATCCTTCAGCGTATGGAAGCGGCCGTTATGGAAAAACACCTGACGCGTCGCGGTATTGCGTAACGATACCGACTTGAACAGCCCGCAGTTCCCCTTGTCGCTCTGATCCGTGCGCAAGGGTCCACACAGGCCCATGTCGAAATACTTCGGATCGGCGTTGACCTTCAGCTCCGGGTTGCGGGGCACGCCTAGCGCCTGAAAGTTGAAGTCGGTGAAGAGCGGATGGGCGCCGTTCACGCCCGACTGGTCGATATGACAGGACGCGCAATTGCCGCCGGCGGGGTCGTCGAATAGCTTTTTGCCGTGCAACTCTTGTGCAGTTAGTTGCACTTTTCCGTCCAGGTAGTAATCGAACTTGCTCGTGTACGGATGAAAACTCGGGTCTTCGAGCTCGAAGCGCTCGATCGCGTACATCGCCTGCGTGAACGCTTTCGACGGATCGGCAAAAATGTTCTGGCCGAACACTTCCTTGAAGCGCGTCGCGTACGGCGCGCGTTGCAGCTTCGCGAGCAAGGCGGCCGGATCCTTGTTGGCCATCTCGTTCGGGTTGAATAGCGGGAAGCTCGCCTGATCGTACAGATAGTTGAAGCGCCCGTCCCAGCCGAAGCCGCCGACCGGCGCGTTATCCGTTTCGCTGAGCCGCTCGGACAGGCTCGCCGCCTGCGCATGCGTCCAGATTGGCGTGCGGTTCAGCACGTAGCGCAAGCTCGGCACCGCGCGCGTGCCCTGCTGACGCATGTCCGCGCCGCCCAGTTGCGCGGCGAGACCGTTGGGCGGCCCGTACGCGTGCTCGGGACTGTGACAGCTCGCGCACGACATCTTGCCCGAGCCCGACAGCGCGGGATCGAAGAACATCAGCTTGCCGAGCGCGGCGGCGTCGCTGTAGACGGGCTTCGCATCGGCGGGCGTCGGGGTCGGGGTCGGCGTCGACGCAACGGCGCCCGCCGCGCCGGCGCTCCCCAGCAACGCGCCGCCCATCAGGGCGGCGAGCGCCATCCGACGCGCGCTCGCGCGCGCCGTGAATCGCATGACAGAAGACAGCATCGAGTCTTTTACAGGTTCGTGAAGATGTCGCTACCGAACCCGACCAGACCGGCCTGTCCCGCGTAGCCGAGGTGATCGAGCTGGAAGATGTCTTCAATGCTCTTGAGCATCGAATAGTGGTTGTACGGCACCGTCGACACCGTGCCGGGCTTGATGAACTTCGAGATCATCACCGCGCCGGTCTGGTCGCCGCCGTAGCTCGTCTTGGTCAGGCTGATCGTGATGCCGTTATATGCGAGCGACGAAGTCTCCGGGAACGACGGCAGATTCGGGCCCGGCTGCTGGCTACAGCAGGTCGTGCCGGAAAACACCAGGTCCTCGCCCGACGCGGACTGCGTGACCGTCGCGTAGCTGCTTTCGTCGAAGTTGATGATCAGCAGGCCGTCCTTCTGGAACGCCGGCGACGCGGTGATGATCGGCACCCACTTCTGCAGGAACGTGTTCGCGCTCGTCAGGCCGCCCGGCTGACCGTTCACGCAAGGCGCGTCGTGGCCGTCGTCGCACAGGCTCGGCGTGATCAGGTTGAAGTTCGCCGTGGTCGAGACCGATTGCAGATCGCTCTGCAGGTTATTCAGATTGACCACGTGCTGCCCGCAGTCCGGCGAGTCGATGATCGAGTGGAAGTACATGAACGGGTTGTGGCGCGTCGCGTACTGGTCGCCGAGCGGAACGGCCGCGCTCGGTGCCTCGGCCGACTGCGTCAGGTCCGTCGTGTTCAGCGTCGGGTGGCCGCAGGTGGCTGCTTCGCGCGACGGGTCGTTGCCCATGTCGCCTTCATAGCCCTTCCACGTGTAGCCCGCTGCCTTCAGCTGGTCCGGCAGCGTCTTGACGCTCGCCGGATACACGCAGCCCGAGCCGATCGCCTGGCCATCGGACGTCATGCCGGTCAGCTTGAAGTCCTGATAGGTGATGCAGTCGTTGTCGGTCTCGTTGGTCGGCGACTGGCCGCTGATCATCGAGACGTAATTGTCGAGACTCACGTGGCCCGTGCCGTAGTACTGCTGCACGAACGCGCCTTGCGACGCAAGCGTTTTTGCGAGATACGGGGCTTTGGTGTTGGCGCCGAACGTGGTCGCGTAGTTTTCGTTTTCGAGCGTGATGACGAAGACGTGGCGGATCTGCTGCTGGCCGGTCAGTTGCACCCCGCCGGAAGAAGACGAGCCACAGGCGGCCACGATCAATGCGAGTAAAGCCGCGCAAGCGGCCATGATGAATGCGCGTAACCCGATGCGGTGTGACATGTTGGTTGCCCTTTGTTGTTACCTTTTTGTTGCCCTGTAGGGAGTGCTGTTTTATTTGCGGGCAGACTTTAGGGAGCGCTGATGACATCGGCGTGAAATTTGACGTTAGTTCACCGATAAGTCCGCCGGCGAAACAGCGAACGTGTCGGCATCGCGAATTTGCTCGTATCGCGACGGGTTGCCCGCTCGCTTCACGCTTCGAGCGGATTTGAGACAATGCAGGTCGGCCGTGCGTATCGTTGCGCACCGCTTCGATGAACAACCGATGTTTTCAGCTATGAGCAAGACCGCGTTTATTCCCAGCGTCCCGGGCACCACGGAAGACGACTTCGAGATTTCGGCGAGCGCGAAGATGGCCGGCTACCGGCGCTTCTTCGGCGTGTTGAAGGTGGTGCGCACGACCGACGCCCGCGTGCTGTTTCCGTTCGACGGCGCACCTGAGCTGGGCCCGCATCCGAGCCGCGTCGAAGCGCTCGCGGCCGCGCAGGTGTATGGCGAACATATCGTCGCGAGCGATCTGGCGCGGCCGGAGTTGTAAGCCGAGACGTTCTCGAACTGCTTGCGTCCCCGTGCGCGGGACATCCGCGTCAGCGCACCCGCACCCGGCGTGCCGCCCCGGCCCCTGAACGCGCGGCGAGCACACCCCCGAGCACGCCGCCGACATGGCTCTGCCACGACACATCAGGATAGATCGGCAGCACACCGAACAGCAGGCTCAGACCGTAGCTGCTGATCACCACCAGGGCCACGAGGATCGACGCGAGATTGCGCGTGTAGTAGCCGCGTGCGACCAGGTAACCCGCGTAGCCGAACACCAGCCCACTCGCACCGATATGCACCGAATACGGCGCGCCGAATAGCCACGCGCAAACACCGGCGCCGAGCATCGCGCCGATGGTCGCGCGCCAGAAGCCGCCGATGTCCGGCCACGTACACAGCCAGCCGAGTACGACGAGCCCACTCGTGTTGGCGGCGATGTGTCCAACGCTCGCATGCAGCCACGGCGCGAACAGGATGCCCTGCAAGCCGCCGAGCGAACGCGGCACGACGCCGTGTTCATTCAGACGCAGGAACGGCAACGCAACCGACAGAAAGAACACGGCCCACATCGAACCGACGAACAGCGCGATCAGCACGACGCGCGACTTGAGCTTCCCGGTCAGCGTGTTGGGGGATGAGGTCTTCATGGTGACGGAGCCACGGGGGATGTCGACAGAGGGTAGTCGATGTGGCGTCGTCAAGTCGAGGCATCGTGGAACGACAGATGCCGGTTGAAGCGGTGGGTGTTTCGTCAGCCGCACCGCGTGACGGTGCGGCTGATTTGGCGCGAGCCTGCGGCCCGGTGTGCGCCGTTACGTCTTCTGCTTCGTCACTCCACCGTCACCGATTTCGCCAGGTTGCGCGGCTTATCCACATCCGTACCCCGCGCACAAGCAGTGTGATACGCGAGCAATTGCAGCGGCACGACGTGCAGGATCGGCGAGAGCAGCCCATAGTGCTCCGGCATGCGGATCACATGCAGCCCTTCGTCGTTGACGATCTTCGTATCCGCATCGGCGAACACATAAAGCTCGCCGCCACGCGCGCGCACTTCCTGGATGTTCGACTTCAGCTTTTCGAGCAGCGCGTCGTTCGGCGCGACCGTCACCACCGGCATCGCTTCGGTCACGAGCGCCAACGGCCCGTGCTTCAATTCGCCGGCCGGATATGCCTCGGCATGGATATACGAAATCTCCTTGAGCTTCAGCGCGCCTTCGAGGGCGATCGGATAGTGCAGGCCGCGCCCGAGGAACAACGCATGTTCCTTGCGAGAAAATTCCTCCGACCACGCGATGATTTGCGGCTCCAGCGCGAGCACGCTGTTGAGCGCAGCCGGCAGGTGGCGCAGCTGCTTCAGATAGCTCGCTTCCTGCTCGTCGTTCAGACGTCCGCGCAGCTTCGCGAGCGTTGCCGCCAGCGTGAACAACGCGACCAGCTGCGTCGTGAACGCCTTGGTCGACGCGACACCGATCTCGCGGCCCGCGTGCGTGAGGAACGACAACTCGGTCTGCCGCACCATCGCGCTCGTGCCGACGTTGCAGATCGCGAGCGTGTGCTTGTGGCCGAGCGCCTGCGCGTGTTTGAGCGCCGCGAGCGTGTCGGCGGTTTCACCCGACTGCGAAATCACCACCACCAGCGACTTCGGATTCGGCACCGACTCGCGATAGCGATACTCGCTCGCAATCTCGACCTGAGTCGGGATCTTCGCGAGCGATTCGAGCCAGTACTTGGCGGTGAGCCCCGAGTAGTAGCTGGTGCCGCACGCGAGAATCAGCAGGCTGTCGATGTCCGCGAACACCTGAGCCGCGCCTTCACCGAAGATCCACGCATCGAATGAATCGGCTTGCGGAATCGTGTCGGTGATCGCTTGCGGCTGCTCGAAAATTTCCTTCTGCATGAAGTGGCGATACGGGCCGAGTTCGACGGCGCCGCCATAGGCCGCGACCTGGCGCACCTCGCGCGGCGCGACCTCGCCGTGGCGATCGGCGATCCGCACGCCATCGAGCGACAGTTCGCAGACGTCGCCTTCCTCGAGGAAGATGAAGCGCTCGGTGCTGCCCGCGAGCGCAAGCGCGTCCGATGCGAGGAAGTTCTCGCCGTCGCCGAGTCCGACCACGAGCGGCGAGCCCTGGCGGGCGCCGACCACCGTGTGCGGCTGGTCCTTGTGCAGCACCGCGATCGCGTACGCACCGTGCAGTTGCGCGATCGCCTCGCGCACCGCGGCGAACAGATCGCCGCGATACAGGCTATGGATCAGGTGCGCAATAACCTCGGTGTCGGTCTGCGAGACGAACTCGTAACCCTTGCCACGCAGCATTTCGCGCAAGGTCTCATAGTTCTCGATGATGCCGTTGTGTACCAACGCCAGCGCATCGCGCGAGAAGATCGGGTGCGCGTTGTCGGTGACCGGTGCGCCATGTGTGGCCCAGCGCGTATGTGCGATGCCCGTCACGCCTTCGAGGCGACCGTCGCGCACCTGCCCGTCGAGGTCGGCGACGCGCGCGACGCTGCGCGCGCGGCTCGGTCCGCGAGCGCCGAGCACGGCGACGCCGCACGAATCGTAGCCGCGATATTCGAGGCGTCGCAGTCCTTCGATCAGGACGGGAACGATATTACGTTGCGCAACCGCGCCGACAATGCCGCACATGGTGAATTCCTTTTCAGTGCCGGATTCAGTGAGCGCGCCTCGTGGGCGCGCCGTATCGATCAGCTTTTCTTTTTGACCGGGCGCACGTAGCCGGTCCTGCTGGTTTGGGTTTTATCGTTCAACACCAGCGCGCCGGCGGCGACGTCTTTCCACACCGTGGTGCCGGCCGCGATCGTCGCGCCGCGCTGCACACGCACCGGTGCCACCAGTTGCGTGTCCGAGCCGACGAACACGTCGTCCTCGATCACGGTGCGGAATTTGTTGGCGCCGTCGTAGTTGCAGGTGATCGTGCCCGCGCCGATATTCACACGCGCGCCGACATCCGCATCGCCGATGTAGCTGAGGTGGTTGGCTTTCGAGCCATGACCGAGCACTGCGTTTTTGACCTCGACGAAGTTCCCGACGTGAGACTCGTCGTGCAGTGCCGCACCTGGGCGCAAGCGCGCATATGGACCGATGACGGCGTTCGCGCCGACTTCCGCGCCCTCGATGTGCGTGAACGCCTCGACGCGCGTACCGGCGCCGATACTCGCGTTGCGGATCACGCAGTTCGGACCGATGGTGACGTTGTCGGCCAGCGTTACGCGGCCTTCGAACACGCAGTTGACGTCGATCGACACGTCGCGGCCGCAGTCGAGCGTGCCGCGTACGTCGACGCGGGCCGGATCGGCGAGCGTCACACCCGCGACGAGCAGCGCGTCGGCGACATTGCGCTGATGAATCCGCTCGAGTTCGGCCAGTTGCTGCTTGCTGTTGACGCCGAGCGTTTCCCACTCGTGCTCGGGCTGCGTGGTGACGACTTCGAGGCCGGCTTCGATCGCCATCTCGACCGCGTCGGTCAGATAGAACTCGCCTTGCGCGTTGTCGTTCCTGAGCGCCGCGAGCCAGCCAGCGAGACGCGCGGTTGGCGCGACGATGATGCCGGTGTTGATTTCGGCGATCTTCAGTTGTTCGGGATTCGCGTCCTTCTGCTCGACGATGCGCTGCACGTTGCCGTGCTGATCGCGCACGATGCGGCCATAGCCGGTCGGGTCGTCGAGCGTGACGGTGAGCACGCCGTAGCCGTTCTGGCCGGCGCGCCCGGTCAATGCGCGCAGCGTCTGCGTGCGCGTCAGCGGCACGTCGCCATACAGCACCAGCGTGGGCAAGGAAGGATCGAGCAGCGGCAGCGCCTGCTGCACCGCGTGGCCGGTGCCGAGCTGCTGCTCCTGCACCGCGAACTGGATATCGGGCGCCGCGACGGCTTCACGCACGGCTTCGGCGCCGTGGCCGATCACGACGATCAGGCGCGCGGGCTGCAGCGCGCGGGCGGTGTCGATGACATGAGCGAGGAGCGGCCGGCCGGCCAGAGGATGGAGCACCTTGGGAAGCGCGGACCGCATGCGCTTGCCGGTACCTGCCGCCAAAATGACGATGTTCATGGCGTCGGCAACTAGACGAGTTTGGAGCGCACGATTCTATCATGCTGCACCTGCAAAAAAGGCCGCTGACGCGGCCCCTGCGGGGCTTGCAAGCCGGCGCAACAGCGCCGGAGTGCCGCCGGAACAGGCACTTTTCGCGCGTTACAGGTCGTCGAACTGGACCAGCGAAATGGTCTTCGCGCCGGTGAGCGGCGCGCCTTCGTCGCCGCTCGAGCACGGTTCTTCGTCGAACGCGATATCGCCTTGCGGGTCGGCCTCGCCGGTCGCGCGCAGCCCCGCGAACGGAAACAGCCGGTGATCCATCAGATGCGACGGCACCACGTTCGACAGCGCGTTGAACATGTTCTCGATGCGCCCCGGGAAGCGCTTCTCCCAGTCGCGGACCAGCGCCTTCATTTCCGCGCGCTTCAGGTTCGGCTGGCTACCGCACAGATTGCACGGAATGATCGGGAATTCGCGCAGCTCCGCGTACTTCTCCAGATCGGTTTCCTTCACGTAGGCGAGCGGCCGGATCACGATGTTCTTGCCGTCGTCCGATTGCAGCTTGGGCGGCATGCCCTTCAGCTTGCCGCCGTAGAACAGGTTCAGGAGCAGCGTCTGCAGGATGTCGTCGCGATGATGGCCGAGCGCGATCTTGGTCGCGCCGAGCTCGCCGGCGACCCGGTACAGGATGCCGCGCCGTAGCCGCGAGCACAGCGAGCAGGTGGTCTTGCCCTCCGGCACGAGCCGCTTGACGATGCTGTAGGTGTCCTGGTTCTCGATGTGAAACGGGATGTCGAGCTGGGTCAGATACTCGGGCAGCACGTGCTCGGGGAAGCCCGGCTGCTTCTGGTCGAGGTTGACCGCGACGATATCGAAATTGATCGGCGCACGCTCGCGCAGCCGCATCAGAATGTCGAGCATCGCGTAGCTATCTTTGCCGCCCGACAGGCACACCATTACCTTGTCGCCGTCCTCGATCATCTTGTAGTCGCCGATCGCCTGGCCGACCTGGCGCGCGAGACGCTTGAACAGCTTGTTGTTCTCGTACGCTTCCTTCTGCTCGCGGCGCGTGAGCGGCGATTTCGGGGCGCGAGCGGCGCTCGGCGCCGCGCTGGCCTCGGCGGCCTGGTTGGCTGCGTTCAGCATGTCCGGTGCGTTCATCGCTCAGTCCTCCTTGATGCGGAAGACTTCGACGCCGACCGCATCGCAGTCCGGATACACATCCGGCTTCTCGGTCGACACGCGCGCGCCGCGCACTTGCGGATGTTCGAGCATCGCACGCACGAGGTCGTCGCACAGCGTTTCCTGCAGATGGATATGGCCTTGCGACACGCGTTTGGCGATCGTCGAGCGCATGAAGTCGTAGTCGACGACTTCGTTGAGCTTGTCCTGTACCGGCGTGGACATCGCGAGCGGCACGAACAGTTCGACGTTGATCACGACGCGCTGCTCGCCGCGCTTTTCGAAGTCGTGCACGCCGATATTGATGTGCACTTCGTAATTGCGCAGAAAAAGCCGGCGGCAATCGGCGAGCCGGGGGTGCGAAAGAGCGGCAAACATGTTCGTTCCAATCAAAAAAGCGTGCGGGGCACGCAAAGGGGCGCTTCGCTACATGCGACGGCCGCCTCGAAGGCCGGCCGCGCGCGCGTATCAGGCGCCCGTCAAAAACATCACGTCGCGCGGCAGCGGCACGAGGTGCTGCCCGCCGTCGACCACCAGCGTCGTTCCGGTGACGCCGGCTGCATCCGCGAGATACAGCGCGGCGGCGACGATATCCTCGGGCCGCGACGCACGGCCAAGAGGCGTCATACGGTGAGCGACCTCGAACCCGTCCTGGGTCTGGTCGCCCGATTGCATGGTCAGGCCGGGCGCGAGCCCGACCACCCGGACTTTCGGCGCGAGCGCCTGAGCGAGCGCGACCGTCGCGGTCTGCAGCGCCGCCTTCGACAGCGTGTACGACAGATAGTCCGGGTTCATGTTGTACAGCTTCTGGTCCAGCACGTTGATGACGACGCCGCGCTGACTTTCGTCGCGCAGCGCCGCATTGGGCGTCGCGTCGTAAAGCATGCGCGCGAGCACCAGCGGCGCGCCGACGTTCATCGCGGTCAGCTTCAGCAGCAGCTCGTAGCCGACGTCGCGCGCCGTGTCTTCCTCGAAGCGCGACGCGTTGTTGACGATGCACGATGGGCGCCCGAGCGCGGCGGTGCAGTCCGGCAGCAGCCGCGCGACCTGCGCCTCGTCGCCGAGCTCGGCGTGCAGCGCGACCGCGCGGCGGCCCAGCGCGACGATTTGCGCGACGACTTCGTCGGCCTCCTCACGCGAGGCGCCGTAGTGCACGGCCACGTCCCAGCCGCGTGCGGCGAAGCCGAGCGCGAGCGCGCGGCCGATGCGGCGCGCCGCGCCGGTAACCAGCACGACGCGGGGCGGTTCAGTCGGCGCTTCGGCCGCGTGGGCCGCGATGTCCGGAGAAACGGTCATTTACAATGCGGGGATGAATCCGAAAGCTCACCAACCCGATAGTTTACCTGCTCCCGGCCCGAGCGCGCTCGCGCAGTCCGATGCGCTCGTCGCCGAGATCCGCGCGCAGCTCGACGCGGCCGGCGGCTGGCTGCCGTTCGACCGCTACATGGAGCGCGCGTTGTATGCACCGGGGCTCGGCTATTACAGCGGCGGTGCGCGTAAATTCGGCCTGCGCGCCGACGACGGCAGCGACTTCGTCACCGCGCCGGAATTGTCGCCGCTGTTCGCCGCGACGCTTGCGCGCCCGGTCGCCGAAGCGCTGGAGGCGAGCGGCACGCGCGCGGTGATGGAGTTCGGCGCCGGCACCGGCAAGCTCGCCGCGGGGCTGCTCAATGCGCTCGACACGCTCGGCGCCGAATTCGACAGCTATTCGATCGTCGATCTGTCGGGTGAGTTGCGCGAGCGGCAGCGCGAAACGATCGCGGCGGCGGCGCCCGCGCTGCTCGCCAAAGTGCGTTGGCTCGACGCATTGCCGGAGCGTTTCGAAGGCGTGGTGATCGGCAACGAGGTGCTCGATGCGATGCCGGTGCGGCTCTTCGCGCAAAGCGGCGGGGTCTGGCACGAGCGCGGCGTGGTGTGGCGCGACGGCGCATTCGGGTTCGACGACCGTCGCGTCGCGGCCGCCGCGGATCTCGCGCTGCTCTCCGAAATCGATGCGATCCGCGAGCCGGCCGCCGACGACTACCTGACCGAAACGCACGAAGCCGCGCGCGCCTTCACGCGCACCATCTGCACGATGCTCGCGCGCGGCGCGATCTTGCTGATCGACTACGGCTTTCCGCGCCACGAGTACTACCACGACCAGCGCGCGCAGGGCACGCTGATGTGCCACTACCGGCATCGCGCGCACGGCGACCCGTTCCTGTATCCCGGTCTGCAGGACATCACCGCGCACGTCGAATTCACCGGCATCGCCGAGGCCGGCGTCGAGACCGGCGCGGACCTGCTCGGCTTCACGTCGCAAGCACGCTTCCTGCTGAACGCGGGCGTCACCGAGGCGCTCGGCGAGATCGATCCCGACGACACCGCGCGCTTTCTACCCGCGGCCAACGCGGTGCAGAAGCTGCTGTCCGAGGCGGAGATGGGCGAGCTCTTCAAGGTGATCGCGTTTTCGCGCGGACTCGACGATACGCTGCGCGCCTTTTCGAGCGGCGACCGCTCGCATACGCTGTGATTGTGGATCCGCTCTGGTTCGAGGAATCGCGATGATTCGCTGGCTTTTGACTACCTTCGTTGCCGTCGCGGTGCTGTCGTCGTGCTGGCCGTGGCTGCGCAAGCTCGGCATCGGCCGGATGCCCGGCGACGTGACCTTGCGGCTGTTCGGCCGCGAGTATCCGTTTCCGTTCATGTCGACGCTGGTGCTGTCGATGCTGTTGTCGCTGCTGGCGCGGGTGTTGTAGACGCCGTCGCGCTACTCCACACCCGCATGAGCTCAAACCAGCGCAGCCTCTACCGCTCGCACCCGCTCCTCATGCACGGCATCCTTGATGCCGGCCGGCGCATCGGCGAGCCGCTGCGCCACCGCCCCCGCATCCACGCCTCGCGCGGCCACCAGCGCAACCCTCAGCCGCTCCGCCTGCGGGTACTCGCTCGTCTCGAAGCCGAGTCGCCCGCGCGCATCGGACTCGCAGGCCTGTAGTGCCTCGGCGAAGCGCGCCGGCTTCCTGATCGCGTCGCTGCGCTCGAGCAGGCGCACCAGAGCCGCCGCCCCCATCTCCATCACGCGATGAATGTTGCCGTGCTCACGCGCGACCAGCACCGCGAGATCGCGGCACTCATTCGGCACGCGCAACCGCTCGCACAGCGGCTTCAGCAGATCGACGCTGCGGCCCTCATGGCCGATGTGCCGCGGCAGCAGGTCCTCCGGCGTGGTGGCCTTGCCGAGGTCGTGCGTCAGCGCCGCGAAGCGCACCGGCAGCGCGTAGCCCTGCTGCGCGGCATGGTCGAGCACCATCATCACGTGGACACCGGTATCGACTTCGGGGTGATAGTCGGCGCGCTGCGGCACGCCGAATAGCGCGTCGATCTCGGGCAGAATCCGCGCGAGCGCGCCGCAGTCGCGCAGCACGTCGAACATCCGCGACGGCTTCTTCTCCATCAGTCCGCGCGACACCTCCTGCCACACGCGCTCGGCTACCAGCGCGTCGGCTTCGCCGTCGGCGACCATCTGGCGCATCAGCGCCAGCGTTTCCGGCGCGACCGTGAAATCGACGAAGCGCGCCGCGAAACGCGCGATGCGCAGAATCCGCACCGGGTCTTCGAGGAACGCATCGCCGACATGGCGAAAAAGCCGCGCCTGCAAGTCGGCCCTGCCATTGAACGGATCGATGACCGGCCCAGTCAGCTCGCCGTCCGGACGTACCTCGCGAGCCATCGCGTTGATCGTCAGATCGCGGCGCGCGAGGTCTTCCTCCAGCGTCACGTCGGGCGCATAGAAAAACTGGAAGCCGTGATAGCCGGCCGCCGTCTTGCGCTCGGTACGCGCGAGCGCGTACTCCTCGTGCGTCTGCGGATGCAGGAATACCGGAAAGTCCTTGCCCACCGGCCGATAGCCCTGCGCGACCATCTGCTCGGGGGTCGCTCCCACCACTACGTAGTCGCGGTCCTGCACCGGCACGCCGAGCAACTCGTCGCGAACCGCGCCGCCTACTGCGTAGATATTCATGGGCATTCGTCTTGATAGGCAATCGCGTGCGTTTCGCGGCGCGAGGCGTCGATCCATGCATTGACCGCGGGCAGCGCGGTAAGCCGCTCGACATAGGCGGCCGCGGTCTCCGACAACGCCGGCTTCCACGTGTTGAAGCGCATCGCGACCGGCACGTACATCGCGTCGGCAATGCCGAATTCGCCGAACAGGAACGGACCGCCGTAGATTTCGAGGCAGTCGCGCCAGATCGTCTCGATCCGCGCGATGTCGGCGAGCGCGCCCGGCGTTGCGTTCTTGCCCGGGAACGACGCGCGGATATTCATCCACATCTTCGAGCGCAATTCACCGAAGCCCGAGTGCATCTCGGCACTGACGCTGCGCGCATGCGCGCGCGCCGCCGTGTCGCGCGGCCACAGCGCGTGCTGCGGGAAGCGCTCGGCGAGCGTTTCGGCGATCGCGAGCGAATCCCACACGGCCTGCCCCGCGTCGTCGATCAGGCACGGCACCTTGCCCGGTCCGCGCGGTGCCTGAGCATTGATCTTCGCATTGGTGTCCGCTTCGTACAGCAGGATCAGCTCCTCGTCGAACGGAATGCCGAAGTGCGTGAGCAGCAGCCACGGACGCATCGACCACGACGAATAGTTCTTGTCACCTATCAGCAGTTTCATGCTTGTTATCAGGAAGAGAGAGGAAAAGGATCTAGCGCCCGGCGCTGGCGCGGAACGTGTCGAGTCGCGAACCCGAGGCCGCGCCGGTCAGATACGTCGGCACGATCGCCTCGATGCTGACCGGTTCGAGTCCGAGCTCCGGCGCGAGCGGCCCGCTCAGAATATTGGCGACCTTCATCGAATCGAGATTGTCGCGCGAAATCACCGGTTCGCCCGGCGCCATTTCGAAGCTCAGCGCCTGCAGACGCGCGAGCGGCTCCGGCAGACGGATGATGCGCGCATGCTTGCCGATCACGTCGCCGCAGTATGAAACCAGATCTTCGAGCGTGTAGACGGTCGGGCCGCCGAGCTCGTAGGTGTGGCCGCTAGCGCCGTCGAGATCGAGCACGTTGACGATCGCCTTCGCGACGTCGCCGACATAGACCGGCTGGAATTGCGCGTCCGGCATCGCGAGCGGGATCGCCGGAAACACGCGCTGCAGAAACGCGAACTTGTTCAGAAATGCGTCCTCGGGGCCGAACACGACCGACGGCCGGAAGATCGTCCACGCGACGTTCGCCGCATGCACGGCCTTCTCGCCGTCGGCTTTCGAGCGCGAATACATGCTCGGGCCGTTTGGATCGGCGCCGAGCGCGCTCAGATGAATCAGCCGATGCACGCCCTTGCCTTCGCAGGCGGCGACGATGCGCGTGGGCAGCTCGACGTGCGCATGCGCGAACTCCTTTCCATAGGGTTTGCCGCGTTTGCCGTTCAGGATGCCGACGAGGTTGATCACGCAATCCACGCCTTCGACGAAGCGCGCGAGCTGCACCGGATCGAACACGTCGGTTTCGAGCACGTCGATCGGCAGCATGGTCAGATGGCGCGCGTTGTAGCGTCGCCGGGTGGCGACGCGCACGTCCTTGCCCATCTCGACGAGCGCGTTGACGAGGTAGCTGCCGATGAACCCGGAGCCGCCGATGACCGCGATGGCTTGATGTCGCATTTTTCGACTCCCTGGTGGAAGCCGCGGCAACGGCTGGCGAAGCGCGCCGCAACCTCTGAGCGAGGTTGCGGCGCCAAGGCGCTTACGGTGCGATGTAACCCAGGCGCGCCTTCAGCGATTGCGGACGGCCTTCGAACAATGCCGCGTAGTAGACCGTGTTAGACAGCACATTCTTCACGTAGTCGCGAGTTTCCTGGAACGGAATCGCCTCGGCGAAAACCGCGCCTTCGACCGGGTGCTGCAGCGACTGCCGCCAGTTGCGCGGACGGCCCGGACCTGCGTTGTAGCCAGCGGTGGCCAGCACGGCGGATCCGTCGAACTGATTGTAGATCATCGCCAGGTAGTTGGTGCCGAGCAGGATGTTGGTGTTGATGTCGTTCATCTGCTCGCGCGACACCGGTCCCAGACCGATCTTCTTCGCGACCAGTTGCGCGGTTGCGGGCATCAGCTGCATCAGTCCGCCCGCGCCGACGTCCGAGCGCGCGTTGATGATGAAGCGCGACTCCTGGCGAATCAGCCCGTACGCCCACTCGACGTCGAGCCCGCTCGACTGCGCGTCCTGCTCGACGATGTTGCGGAACGGCGATAGATAGCGCAGCGAGAAATCGTGCTCGCTCTTCGTGCGGTCCGCGGTGTTGACGGTGCGGTCGTACAGTTCGATGCGGCGCGCGTACTCGGCGGCCGCGAGCAGTTGCCGGTCGGACATGTTGCGCAGCGGCCAGTTCCACTCGCGGTTGCCCTCGAGCCGCAGATTCAGCGCATAGAAACGCTGCGCCAGATCGAAGCCCGGCGTGGTGCCGGCCTGCTGTACTTCGGCGTCGGTCACGGTGGTTTTCGGCGGCACGCTGATCTTCTGGCCGAGCTCTTCGAGCGCGAGCTGGCCGTAGAAGTTGAAGTTCGACGCGATCGACTGGAATTCCTGGCTCGCCGTGGCCGTGTCGCCGGCCTGCTTCAGCGCGCGCGCGTGCCAGTACACCCACGACGGCTGCTTGCGCAGCGACTCGGGCATCTGCTCGATCGACCAGCGCACCATGTTCCAGTCGCCGGCGAGCAGCGCGCTGCGGGTGCGCCATTCATACGCGGGATTCGACAGCGGCGCGTTCGCCGACAGCCTGAACCAGTCGACCGCGCCGGGCATCTGCTTGAGCGCGCCCTGATAGCCGATCGTGCCCCAGCCGATCGCGCGCTCCGGCGAATTCAGCGACGGCGCGACCGACGCGAACGTGGCCGCGGCCATGGCCGGATCGTTGCGCGCCATGCGCGTGATCGCGAGCAGCGCCAGCTGATGCGATTGCGCATCCGGCCCGACGCCGCGGGCGAGCAGCAGCGGCGGCGTATTGGCAGCCTGGTCGAACAGCACCGGGTCGGGCGGCGGGTCGCCGAGCGCGTCGACCAGCTTGCTGCCGGTGCTCGCGTAGTTCTGCTCGTACGCGAGACGGATTTGCGCCCAGATGTCGTCGGCGCTGAACTGATGGTTCACGCCAAGCACCGTGATCAGATCGACGCAGCCGTCGCCGTACCATTTCGGATCGACGAGCAGCGCGCGCGCCGCGTCCGCGACGTTCTCGCCGCGCGACGCGCGCGATTCGAGCGCGTAGCACTTGACCTGCGTGTCGTCGTCGAGCACGAACTTCGCGTACTGCTGGTCGAAGTTGCGCCAGTCGTGGCGGGTGCCGAGCACGGTCAGGTAGTCGTTGCGCATGCGATCGGCGATCGCCTGGCCGTCGTACTTCTGCAGGAACGCGAGCACGGGCGCGTCCGGCGCGTCGACGCGCGCATGGCCGGTCGAATCGAACAGCTGCGGCTTGATCTGGAAATACTCCAGATACGACGGTGCCGGATAGTTCGGGATCATGCTCGCGAGCTGGGCCGCACGCGCCGCGTCGTTAGTGCGCGCGGCTTCGCGAAGCTGGATGAAAATCTGGTCGTCGTTGCTGAGTTGCGAGAGCGGGAGGGGCTTGACGGCCGAGGCGGTGCTGCAGGCAACGAGTGCCGCTGCAGCCAGCGCGATACCGGCCGCGCGATATACTCGAAAAAGGCGTTTTGACATCGTTGTTTCTGGAGCGCGAATTGGACCCAAGCATAGCATGCAACCCTGTCCCCGCAACGAAAAAGGCGCTGCGCCGGATGTTGCTGGAAAGCCGTCTGCAAGCGGCTTCCGAGCCGGCGAAGAATGCCGCGCTCGGGCGTCGGATGCTCGACGCGCTGAAGCACTATGCGGTACGCAGCGCGGGATTCTACTGGCCCCTCGCCGGCGAGTTCGACGCGCGCGGCGCGATCGCGATCTGGCTCGCGGCCGACCCGCATCACGAAGCCAGTCTGCCAATCATTAAAGAACGTGGCATGGCGCTCGAATTCCATGCGTGGACGCCCGCGACGCCGATGAAAATCGGCCATCACAAGATTGCCGAGCCGACCTCGGGGCGCATCGTGCTGCCCGAGCTGCTGTTCGTGCCTTGCGTGGGTTTCGACTCGGACGGCTATCGTCTCGGCTACGGCGGCGGCTATTACGACCGCACCCTGGCGCACTGGCCGGCCGCGCATAAGCCGGTCACGGTCGGCATCGCGTACGAAGCGTGCCGCACCGACACGCTGGAGCGCGAGGCGCATGACATTCCGCTGGATCTGATCATCACCGAGGCGGGGTTTCATCCGGCGCTGCCGGGCTGAACGCGCGACGCGCGGCAGGTGACGCGCGGCGCTCGCGCGGTATCGGTCGTTACAGCGAAGCCGCCGCGCGCGCCGCCGTGTCGTACAAGCCCGACGCGTTGCGCATCAACTGCGCGGCCTCGCCGATCTGCTGGTTGGTCAGGCCGCTTTCCTTGAGCGTTGAGATCAGGCAGTTTTCGCGCACCTCGCGATATTTCAGGCATAGCTCGCGGCCGGCGTCGGTTGCCGAAAAGAACACTTCCTTGCCGGTCTTTTCGCTTTTTACATACCCTCTAGCTACGAGCTTTTTCAACGCGTAAGTCGCGACGTGGGTGTCTTCGATGTTGAGCACGAAGCAGATGTCCGCGAGCTTCTTGCGACGTTCGCGATGGCTCACGTGGTGCAGCAGCGACACCTCGATCGCGGTCATGTCCTTGTCGCCGGCCGCCGACATGCAGCGCACCATCCAGCGGTTGAACGCATTGCCCGCCATGATCAGCGCGTATTCGAGTTCGGACAGTTCCGCGCTGCTCTCGGAGACGAGGTGTTCGGACGAAACGATCTTGGTGGGATGACGCGTCATTCGAGGTTCCGGGGATGAATATGGGCTGGAAAAGTGTCGCAAGTGTACGACGATGCCCCGCCGCCGACGAGCCTGGCAAAAACGCTTATTGGTAAATCGTCGATATTTTATTGATAATGTACGCTCCAAACGTCGCCGACTCCATGCCGGGCATGCGCCAACGCGCCGCGCTGTCCGCCTCATTTTCCGACTCGATCCGGGCCGCCCAGTCATGAGCCAACCACGAATCTTTCCGCTCGGCGATGCCGCGCTCGTCTGCGAGGCGCCGCCGCCCGCCACGCTGGAGTGCCAGCAGCGCGTGTGGGCCGCAGCCGTTGCCGCGCGCGACTGGCCGCAGGTGCTCGAAGTCGTACCCGGCATGAACAATCTGACGCTCGTGTTCGACCCGCTCGCGACCGACGCCGGCGCGCTCGGCGAGCAGTTGCTCGCGGCCTGGAACGCGGCGCCCAAAGCCGCCATACCCGGGCGCGATGTCGACATTGCGGTGCAGTACGGCGGCGCATTCGGTCCCGATCTGCGGGCGGTCGCCGAACATACGGGCTTGAGCGCGCGCGAGGTCGTCGAGCGTCATGCGGGCGGCGCCTACGTGGTGTTCTTTCTCGGCTTCCAGCCCGGCTTCGCCTATATGGGCGGGCTCGATGCCGCGCTGCACACGCCGCGCCGCGCATCGCCGCGGCTCGAGGTGCCGGCGGGCTCGGTCGGCATCGGCGGCGAGCAGACCGGCATCTATCCGGCGGTGTCGCCGGGCGGCTGGCAGCTGATCGGCCGCACCGAGGTGCCGCTGTTCGATCCGGCGCGCCGCCCGCCCACACTGCTGCAGCCCGGCGACCGGGTGCGCTTCACGATCGCGGGGATCCACGCATGATCGACGTAATCCGCGCGGGTCTTCAGACCACGATCCAGGACCTCGGCCGCCATGGCTACCGGCATCTCGGCGTCGCGATGAGTGGTGCGCTAGACCGGCTGTCGCTCGAAGTCGGCAACCGGCTGGTGGGCAACCGCCCCGACGCGGCCGGCCTCGAAATCACCTTCGGCCCGACCGTGCTGCGCTTTCTGCGCGCGACGCGCGTCGCGATCACCGGCCCCGACTTCGGCGCGACGCTCGACGGCAAACCCGTCTATTCATGGTGGAGCCTGCCCGTGCAGGCCGGCCAGGAACTCGTGCTGAACGCGGCGAAACGCGGCATGCGCGGCTATGTGTGCGTGGCGGGCGGCATCGACGTGCTGCCGATGCTCGGCTCGCGCAGCACCGACCTCGCCGGACGTTTCGGCGGACTCGGCGGGCGCGCGCTCAACGACGGCGACCGTCTGCCGGTCGGCGCGCCGCAGCAGCGCGGCCACCTCGGCTTCACGCCCGAGGCGCCCGCGTTCGGCGTGAAGGCGCCCACATGGTGCAAGTTCGTGCTGGTTCCCGAGCCATTGCGGCGTGGCCGGCATCCGTCGGGGGTGCCGTGGGCGATACCGATCCGCGTGCTGCGCGGCCCCGAATACGACAGCTTCACGGCGGACGCGCAGCAGTCGTTCTGGTCCGACGAGTGGCTCGTCACGCCGAACAGCAACCGCATGGGCTATCGCCTTGCCGGCACGGAACTGAAACGCACGCACAAGGCCGATCTGCTGTCGCACGCGGTGCTGCCCGGCACGATCCAGGTACCGCCGAACGGCCAGCCGATCGTGCTGATGAGCGACGCGCAGACCACCGGCGGCTATCCGAAGATCGGCGCGGTGATCCAGGCCGATCTGTGGAAGCTCGCGCAGGTGCGGCTGAACGCGGCGGTCCGTTTCATCCCGACGACGCCGTACGAGGCGCGCCAGGCTTTGCTGGAAGAACGTGCGTATCTGCGGCAGATCGATGCCGCGATCGCGATGCATGAAGAGCGTTGCGCGCGCCAGGCGGCGCTCGCGGCGCTGTAACACTGAATAAAGGAGTCCCCATGGAAATCGATCTGAACGCCGATCTCGGCGAAGGCTGCGGCTCCGACGAGGCGCTGCTCGACCTCGTGAGCTCGGCCAACATCGCATGCGGCTGGCATGCGGGCGGCCCCAACGCGATGCGCGAGTGCGTGCGCTGGGCCGTACAGAAGGGCGTGTCGATCGGCGCGCATCCGAGCTTCAACGATCCCGAGAATTTCGGCCGCAAGGAAATGGATCTGCCGGCGGGCGAGATCTACGCGGGCGTGCTGTATCAGCTCGGCGCGCTGTCGGCGATCGCGCAGGCCGAGGGCGGGCGCATCGCGCACGTGAAACCGCACGGCGCACTGTACAACCAGGCCGCGCGCGACGCGAAGATCGCCGACGCGATCGTCTCCGCGGTGCACGACTTCGATCCGTCGGTGGCGGTGTTCGCCCTCGCGGGCAGCGGACTCGTTAGCGCCGCGCGCAACGCGGGCCTGACCGCGATCGAGGAAGTGTTCGCTGACCGCGGCTATCGAGCCGACGGCTCGCTCGTGCCGCGCAAGGAGCCGGGCGCACTGCTCGACGACGAGGACGAAGTGCTCGCGCGTACGCTCACGATGATCCGCGAGCAACGCGTGAAGGCCGTCGACGGGCAGTGGGTGCCGCTGAACGCGCAGACCATCTGCCTGCACGGCGACGGCCCGCACGCGCTCGCGTTCGCGCGACGCATTCGCGGCGCGCTCGCCGAGGCCGGCATCGAAGTGCACGCGGCAAGCGCCGCGCGCGTCTGAGCGTTCGCATCACCGCCGTCCCCACCGCTCGCGCCGATCCGATCCGGCGCGCGTGACCGATCCAGCGCCCCGCTCCCACGCGGGGCGTCTGCCAGCCGGGGCATGAATCGCAATCGCGATGCCGGCTGCACACCCGCGGATGCCGACGCACGCGCATCCGCGGGGCAGGAAAAGAGAGTTCGACGCGGCCGCAGAGCCGCGGCAGCACGCCGGCGCATGAAGCCGCATGCACCGGTTGGTTCACGTCAGCCGCCACCCGCGGCGAAGTTGAATAACCTCTTTGGAGACCCTGATGCAGACAACCGTCAGTCTTTGGCCGCTCATCGGTGTGGCCGTCATCATCGTTGGTTTTCTGTTGCGCTTCAATCCGATGCTGATCGTGGCCGTCGCCGCGATCGTCACCGGATTCGCCGCGCATTTCCCACCCGAAAAGATCCTCGCGCTGATCGGCACCGGCTTCATCAAGACGCGCAACATCCCGCTGATCATCCTGCTGCCGCTCGCGGTGATCGGCCTGCTCGAACGACACGGCCTGCGCGAGCGCGCGCAGACGTGGATCAGCGGTATCAAGGCGGCGACCGCCGGGCGTCTGTTGATCGTCTATCTGGCAGTGCGGGAGTTGACCGCCGCGGTCGGCCTGACCGGGCTCGGCGGCCATCCGCAGATGGTGCGTCCGCTGATCGCGCCGATGGCCGAGGGCGCAACGGAAAACCGCTTCGGCAAGATCAGCGACTCGGTGCGGTTCCGGCTGCGCGCGTTCTCAGCCGCAACCGACAACGTCGGCCTCTTTTTCGGCGAGGACGTCTTCGTAGCATTCGGCGCGATCGTGCTGATGACGACTTTCCTGAAGGAAGCGGGCATCGTCGTCGAGCCGATTCACGTGGCGGTGTGGGGCATTCCGACCGCGATCAGCGCGTTCATCGTGCACGGCTTCCGGCTCTGGCTGCTCGACCGCCGGCTCGAACGTGAATTGCGCGGCAACGCTCCGGGCGGCAGTTCAAACCCGAAAGCGGCCGCGGCATCGACGCCGTCGTCGGCCACTCGCGCTACCGGAGACGAAGCATGACCTTCACGATCACCTATCTGTTCTGGTTGCTCGGCATCGTGCTGCTGATCGTCGGCGGCATGATCGCTACGGACCGCGAGCATCCGCGCCGCTTCACCGCGGGCGGTTTCTGGATTCTGTACGCGCTGATCTTCCTGATCGGCGACCGGCTGCCGCCGGCCGTGGTCGGCGTCGCCGTCATCGCGATGGCGCTGATCGCTGGCTTTGGCGGCGTCACCGCGGGCAAGCCGAAGACGCTGTCGCTCGAAGCGCGTCAGGCGAGCGCCGCGCGTCTGCGCAACAAGCTGTTCGTGCCCGCGCTGACGATCCCGGTCATCACGGTGATCATCACGCTCGCGGCGAGCCATCTCGTGTTCGGCGGCGTGCCGCTGATCGAGAAGGCCAACGTCACGCTGATCGGCTTCGGCATCGGCTGCGTCATTGCACTGGCGATCGCCTGCGTGATGACGCGCGACACGGTCGGTCAGTCGATGAAGGAAGCGCGCCGCCTCGTCGATGCGCTGTCGTGGGCGGCGGTGCTGCCGCAGATGCTCGGCATGCTCGGCCTCGTGTTCTCGGACGCGGGCGTGGGCAAGGCGGTCGCGCACGTGACCACGTCGTATATCAGCCTCGATTACCGCTTCGTCGCGGTGGCCGTGTACTGCATCGGCATGGCGCTGTTCACGATGGTGATGGGCAACGGCTTCGCCGCGTTTCCGGTGATGACGGGCGGCGTCGGCGTGCCGATTCTCGTCGGCGTGTTCCACGGCAACCCGGCCGTGATGGCCGCGATCGGCATGTTCTCCGGCTACTGCGGCACGCTGATGACGCCGATGGCCGCGAACTTCAACATGGTGCCGGTCGCGCTGCTCGAATTACCCGACAAGAATGCGGTGATCAAGGCGCAGATTCCGACGGCGTTGACGCTGCTGGTGATCAATATCCTGCTGTTGAATTTCCTGATGTTTTTGTAGCGGTCAGGTCTCGGTTTTCGGCTCACTTTCGGCTCAATTCGCGCTTGACGTTGCCGGGCGGCTCACTTGCACAAGGGGCGCCCGGCAGCGCCGAAGATCCGCTCCAGCCCGCAATAAGCCTTCGTCTCCCCCTTCAGAAAGCTCCCGATCTGCCGTACTTCTGGACTGGTCCTGCACAGGCCCATATTTCAGCGCGCAGGTATCGCATAACCAGTAAAAGGAGACGAAGTGCAGAAGGCCCACCTCACGATCAGGATCCGGATCCTGTTGATATTCGGCAGTTGCGTCGCGCTGAGCTTCCTTGCCGGCCTCGCGGGCCTCATCGGGCTGTCGCAGTTGAGCGGGGACGCGGCGGCAAGCCGAAGCTGGTTTGCGGCGCTGGTCGCCATGGCCTGGCTCGGCACGGCTATCGCGCTCTACGGCGGTCTGCAGTTACATCGGATCGTGTGCGGCGGCCTGATCCGGCAGCGTCGGAAATTCGAGGAGATCGCCGAGACGCTCGACGTGTCGCGGCGCGCGGCGAGCCCGCGCATGGACGAATTCGGCCGCGGCGCGGTCGCGTTCGACGCGCTGTTGCGCCGGATCGAGCAAAACATCGTAACCGTGCGCGCGTCGACCGATTCGGTCAGCACCGCGACGCGCGAGATCGCGGCCGGCAATCTCGATCTGTCGGCGCGCACCGAGGAGCAAGCCGCGTCGCTCGAACAGACCGCGGCGAGCATGACGCAGCTCACCGAAACGGTAAAGCACAATGCCGACAATGCACGTCAGGCGAACACCCTTGCGAGCAACGCCGCGAGCATGGCCGCGAGCGGCAACGACGCGGTGCAGGCGATGGCCGCGACGATCGGCCGGATCAGCGGCAGTTCGAGCAAGATCTCGGAGATCACCGGGGTGATCGAGGGCATCGCCTTCCAGACCAACATCCTCGCGCTGAACGCGGCGGTCGAAGCCGCGCGCGCCGGCGAGCAGGGCCGCGGCTTCGCGGTCGTGGCGAGCGAAGTGCGCAGCCTCGCGCAGCGCTCGGCGGCGGCCGCCAAGGAGATCAAGGAATTGATCGGCTCGTCGGTGTCGATGATCCAGGATGGCTCGACGCAGGCGGTCGAGGTCAGCACCGCGATGGGCCAGGTGACGACGGTGATCCGTCAGGTGTCGGACATCGTCGGCGAAATCGCGGCCGCGTCGGAAGAGCAGAGCCGCGGCATCGAGCAGGTCAACCAGGCCGTCAACCAGATGGACGAAGTCACGCAGCAGAACGCGGCGCTCGTCGAGCAGGCGGCCGCCGCGGCGCAGTCGCTCGAAGAGCAGGCGGCGAAGCTGGCAGGCGTGGTGTCGGCGTTCAAGGTCGGTAACGGCGAGCCGTCGGCTGCGCGTGGCGTCGCGCCGCGGATGCCGAATAAGCACGCGCCCGCGTTGCCCGCGACGCGCGCCGAGCTGCCCTCGGCGCACGGCAACGCGCAGGCGAAATCCGCGCCGCTGTCGTCAGCCGAAAGAAAATCCGCCACCAGGACGCCGGGCGCAAAGCCCGAACCAGCACTCGCGACGACCTCCGACGCCGACTGGCAAACCTTCTGATCGATCCCGCCGTTACGGCTCGAACCTCGATCTGATTCACCCCGCCTCGACTACGAAGCCGTGCTGCCGCAACAGCTGCAGCACGCCCTTCGGCCCACCCAGATGCAGCGCGCCGATCGCGACGAACACCGGCTTGTTCGGCGCGGCGTACTGCAGCATCCGCGCGACGAAGCGACGATTGCGCTCGTAGACGATCCGGTTGTCGATCGAATCGGAGACGCGCGGGTCGCGCGCGAGTTTCTCCGATTTGGCGGCCTGCCACGCGGCGATCGCATCGGCATCGCCGACCTGCCACAGCCGATGCAGCGTGCGCACGTCCTCGACGTTCTGCGCGGGCGTCTGCACCAGATCCTGCGCGAGCATCTCACGCTGCTGGGCGCCCGACAGTCCGGTGAACGCGCGCATCTGCTGCGCGAGCGTTTCGAGTCCGACGATCTTGCCGCGCGTCTTCAGATACACGTTCTGCAATTGCGCTTCGGTGCCGTACTCGGTTTGCAGACCCGCGGACAGCGAGTCGTAGGTCTCGACCACCAGCGACGCGAGCCACGGCCGCATCTTCTTGATCGCATCGAGCGCGGCCGGATTGCCGCGCAGCCGCAGAGCCAGCTTGTGCCACAGCGGCTCGGGCAGCAAACCCGGCAGGCAGTCGCGCTTGCACACGCCGTACTTCGACACGTCGTCCTGCGACACCAGCAGTTCGTCGGGCGACAGTTCGAGCGCGAGCGTCGGCGACGCGGCGAGCGCCGCGAGGATCGGCGCGCGAAACGGCTGCCCTGCCGGATAGTCGACCGGATCGCCGACGTGCAGCGTGCCGAGCACGTAGATCGTGGTATTGCCGCGCGTCGCGACATAGAACGGCATGCGCGCCGGTTGCTGACGCACCGGGCCGCTCGCGGTGGTGCCGGGCGCCGGGGGCGGCGCAACGGAAGCCGGCGGCGTGGCTGGCACCGCGACCACCGGGCGGGCCCCTTGAGCCGCCGGGGCTGGCGTATTGGCCGCCGCGCCGGCCGCGTGAGCGATGCCGGGCACGGCCGCGCCAACCGACAGCGCGCAGACCAGGCGAAAAACTCCGGACAGAAACGACGGAAGAAATGCGGAGAAAAAGGCGCGCGCAAGCGCATGAACATTGGCACGGTAAAACGTGCGAGAAAACTTGCCGACGAACCTTCCAGCAAATGCGCCGCAGGGCGCGGCGCCTCCCAGCGCACGCGCCCCGCGGCGCCGCACGAAGGCGGCTATCCAGCCGCCCTCACACAAGCGGCGCGCAAGACGACGCGCCGCCACCCCATCAGGCATCCACGTCCCCCACCTCTTCGGCGCGATGACACGAGACGAGGCGGCCGTCCACTTCACGCAGCTTCGGCTCCTCGCTGCGGCAGCGGTCGATCACGTACGGACAGCGCTGATGGAACGTGCAGCCCGACGGCGGATTCAGCGGCGACGGCATTTCGCCTTGCAGCTTGATCTTGATCGTGCGGTCCGCCTCGAAGATCGACGGGGTCGCCGACATCAACGCTCGCGTGTACGGATGGCGCGGCTTCGAGAAGATGCGCTGCTTGTCGCCGAGTTCAGCGACACCGCCGAAGTACATGACCATCACGTCGTCGGCGATATGCTCGACCACCGACAGGTTGTGCGAGATGAACACGTAGCTCGTCTTGAACTCGTCCTGCAGATCCATGAACAGATTCAGGATCTGCGCCTGGATCGACACGTCGAGCGCCGAGACCGGTTCGTCGGCGACCACGATCTGCGGATCGAGGATCATCGCCCGCGCGATCGCGACACGCTGACGCTGGCCGCCGGAAAACATGTGCGGATAGCGCTTCGCGTGCTCGGGCCGCAGGCCGACCGTGCGCATCATCTGCGCGATGCGCTCGGCGCGCTCGGTCGCGCTCATCTGGGTGTTGATCGCGAGCGGTTCGCCGAGCGTCTGCTCGACGGTCTTGCGCGGATTGAGCGATGCAAACGGGTTCTGGAACACCATCTGCACGCGCCGCCTGAGCGCCGCGATCTTCTCGTGATTCGCGCCGGCCACGTCTTCGCCGTCGATCAGCAGGCGGCCCGCGCTCGGCGTTTCGATCATCGTCAGCTGACGCGCGAGGGTCGACTTGCCGCAGCCGGACTCGCCTACTACCGCCAGCGTCTTGCCGCGTTCGAGCGCGAACGACACGCCGTTCAGCGCCTTCACCGTGCCGTGCGCGAACATGCCGCGCTTGACCGTGTAGTAGCGCGCAAGCTGGTCGGCGACGAGCACGTGATCGCCGGTACGATCCGACTGGCGACGGATTTCGGGTGCTGCGCTCATCGGGCGCCTCCTTGCGTGTGAACGTTGGCGTCCTTCTCGAGGTTCAGCGGCTTGATGCAGCGCACGCGCGTGAGTTCGGCGTGAGCCGGCAGCGACGCGAGCGCGGGGCGCGCCTTCATGCAGTCATCGACCACGTACTTGCAGCGCGGCGCGAACAGACACCCCTTGGGCCGGTCGTCGCGGCCCGGCACCATGCCCGGCAGCGCCGCGAGCCGCACCGCGCCCACGTTGTGCTCGGGAATCGCGGCCAGCAGCGCTTCCGTGTACGGATGATGCGGCGCGGCGAAGATGTCCGGCACCTTGTTCGTCTCGATCACCTCGCCCGCGTACATCACGGCGACGCGCTGCGCGACCTCGGAGACCACGGCCAGATCGTGCGAAATCAGCACGAGCGCCATGCCGCGTTCCTTCTGCAGGCGCATCAGCAGTTCCATGATCTGCGCCTGGATCGTCACGTCGAGCGCGGTGGTCGGCTCGTCGGCGATCAGCAGCTTCGGGTTGCAGGCGATCGCCATCGCGATCATCACGCGCTGGTTCATGCCGCCCGACATCTGATGCGGGAACGAGCCAATGCGGTTTTTCGCGTCCGGGATGCCAACCTGGTCGAGCAGTTCGAGCGCGCGTTTGTCCAGCGCCGAACCACGCAGCCCTTCGTGCAGCTTCAGCACCTCCTTGATCTGATAGCCGACCGTGTAGCTCGGGTTCAGGCTCGTCAGCGCGTCCTGGAACACCATCGCGATGTCCTTGCCGATGATCTTGCGGCGCTGCTTCGCGGAGGCTTTCAGCAGGTCCTTGCCGTCGAAGGTGATTTCGTCGGCGGTGACCTTGCCGGGCGCGTCGATCAGGCCCATCAGCGCCATCATCGTCACGCTCTTGCCTGAGCCCGATTCGCCCACCACGCCGACTACTTCACCTGGCGCGACGTCGAGATTGATGCGGTCGACCGCGGGCAGGCCGCCGAAGTTGACCGCGAGATTGCGGATGGTCAGTAGAGTGCTCATGTTCAGGCCATCCGTTTCAGTTTGGGGTCGAGCGCGTCACGCAGCCCGTCGCCGAGCAGGTTGATCGCAAGCACCGAGATCAGGATGGACAGACCAGGCATCGTGACGATCCACCATGCGCTGTCGATGTAGTCGCGCGCCGACGCGAGCATCGCGCCCCACTCCGCCGACGGCGGTTGCACGCCGAGGCCGAGGAAGCCGAGCGCGGCGGCATCGAGAATCGCCGACGAAAAGCCCAGTGTTGCCTGCACGATCAGCGGCGCGGTGCAGTTCGGCAGCACCTGCGAGAACATCAGCCGAAACGTGCTCGCACCCGCGACGCGTGAAGCGGTCACGTACTCCTTCTGCAACTCGCCCTGCGCGGACGCGCGCGTCAGACGCACGTAGCCCGGCAGCGCGACGATCGCGATCGCGAGCATCGTGTTGACGAGACCCGGACCGATGATCGCGACGACGGCGACCGCGAGCAACAGCGACGGCAGCGCGAGCAGCACGTCCATGATGCGCATGATCGGCGTGTCGGCCCATTTCTCGAAGAACGCGGCGATGAGGCCGAGCACGACGCCCGGGATCAGCGCGAGCACGACCGACACGAAGCCGATCCAGAACGACAGCCGCGCGCCGTACATCAGACGCGAGAGGATGTCGCGGCCCGCTTCGTCGGTGCCGAGAATGAACTTCCAGTTGCCGCCATCGAGCCAGGCGGGCGGGATCTTCACGGAGTCACGGTACTGCTCGATCGGGCTGTGCGGCGCGATCAGCGGCGCGAAGATCGCGATGAAGACCAGCACCAGCACGATGATGCCCGCGCCGACCGCGCCGCGGTTGCGCGAGAAGTTCGCCCAGAATTCGCGTACCGCGATGGCGCGGCCGCTCGGCGGGGTGACCGATTGGGGGACGGTGTTTTGAATGTCAGCCATATTGATTTACCTCGTATGGCGAATGCGTGGGTTGAGCACGCCGTACAGCAGATCGACGACGAGGTTCACGACGATCACCAGCGTCGCGATCAACAGGATACCGCCTTGCACGACCGGATAGTCACGCCGGCCGATCGCGTCGATCAGCCATTTGCCGATGCCCGGCCATGAAAACAGCGTTTCGGTCAGCACCGCGCCCGCAAGCAGTGTGCCGACCTGCAGGCCGATCACGGTGACGACCGGAATCAGCGCATTGCGCAGCGCATGCACGACGATCACGCGTCCGGGCGACAGCCCCTTCGCGCGCGCGGTGCGGATGTAATCCTCGCGCAGCACTTCGAGCATCGACGAGCGCGTCATGCGTGCGACGACCGCGAGCGGAATCGTGCCGAGCACGATCGCCGGCAGGATCAGATGGCTGAGCGCGGATTTGAACGCGCCTTCGTCGGTGGACATCAGCGAGTCGATCAGCATGAAGCCGGTCACGTGCGGAATGTCGTATTCGACCGCGATGCGGCCCGACACCGGCGTCAAACCGAACTTGACCGAGAACACCATGATGAGGATCAAGCCCCACCAGAAGATCGGCATCGAATAGCCGGTCAGCGCGGTGCCCATCACGCCGTGATCGACCACCGTGCCGCGCCTCAGAGCCGCGAACACGCCCGCCGGCAGGCCGACGATCAGCGCGAACAGCATCGCGCAGATCGACAGTTCGACGGTGGCGGGAAAGCGCGCGAGGAATTCGCCCATCACGCTCGTGTTGGTGATGATCGAAGTGCCGAGGTCGCCGTGCAAGGCGCGGCCGATGTAGTGGAAGTACTGGATCGGCAAGGGCTCGTCGAGCCCGAGGCGGTGCATCGCGGCCGCATGCATGGCCGGATCGACACCGCGCTCGCCCATCATCACTTCGATGGGGTCGCCCGGGATCAGGTGAATCAGCGCGAACGCGAGGATGGTGATGCCGATGAACGTCGGTATCACCATGCCGATGCGGCGCAAAACGAAGCGGAACATGGTTCGCTCCCATGGTACTGGTGATGAAAAAACACAACCGGCGACGAGGGCTCGTGACCCCGGTCGCCGGACCATTTCGACCAGTTTTCTAACCGTGCGAAAAGCGTACTGTATTGCGGCGTACTGTGCGAACTTTACGAATTACTTGACGCTGACGCCGTCGAAGCGCGCGTAGCCGAGCGGTTCGATGCGCATGTCGACCACCTTCTTGCTGACCGGCTGATAGACGGTCGAGTGGGCGATCGGCGAGAACGGCAGTTGCTGCGCGAAAATATGCTGCGCGTCGCCGTATACCTTCGTGCGCGTCGCCACGTCCGAGGTCGTGCGGCCCTTCTGGATCAACTCGTCGAACGGCTTGTAGCACCACTTCGAGAAGTTGTTGCCGTTGATCGCCTCGCAGCCGAGCAGCGTGCCGAGCCAGTTGTCAGGATCGCCGTTGTCGCCGGTCCAGCCGATCAGCATCGTGTCGTCTTCGCCCGCGTGCGCGCGCTTGATGTACTCACCCCACTCGTAGGTGACGATCTTCGCTTTCACGCCGATCTTCGCCCAGTCCGCCTGGATCATTTCGGCCATCAGACGCGCGTTCGGGTTGTACGCGCGCTGCACCGGCATCGCCCACAGCGTGATGTCGAAGCCGTTCGGGTAGCCTGCCTTCGCGAGCAGATCCTTGGCCTTGGCCGAATCGTACGAAGCGGCCGGCAGGCCCTTGACGAACGACCATTGCGTCGGCGGCATCGGGTTCGTGGCGAGTTGACCCGCGCCCTGGTACACCGAGTCGATGATCGCCTTCTTGTTGATCGCCATGTCGAGCGCCTGACGCACTTCGAGCTTGTCGACCGGCTTGTGCGTCACGTTGTACGCGAGGTAGCCGAGGTTGAAGCCAGGCTGCGACGGCATGTCGATGTTCGGCTCGGCCTTCAGCGGCGCGATGTCGGCCGGGCGCGGATAGCTCATCACCTGGCATTCGTCGCGCTTGATCTTCTGCACGCGCACACCGGCATCCGGCGTGATCGAGAAAATCAGCTTCGAGATCTTCACCGCGTCCGGCTTCCAGTAGTCCGGATTGCCGTCGAAGCGGATCGTCGCGTCCTTCGTGTAGCTGCGGAAGATGAACGGACCGGTGCCGACCGGGAACTGGTTGATGTCGGATGCCTTGCCCGCCTTCAGCAACTGATCCGCATATTCAGCCGACAGGATCGACGCGTATTCCATCGCCAGATTCTGGATGAACGGCGCGTTGACTTCCTTCAGCGTGAACTTGACCGTGTACGGGTCGACCTTTTCGACGCTCGTGATCAGCTTGTCGAGGCCCATGTCGGTGAAGTACGGGAACTGCACCGGATACGCCTTGCGGAACGGCTGGTTCGGGTCGAGCATGCGCTGGAACGAGAAGACCACGTCGTCCGCGTTGAATTCGCGCGTCGGCTTGAAGAACGAGGTGGTCTGGAACTTCACGCCATGCCGCAGATGGAACGTGTAGGTCTTGCCATCGGGCGATACGTCCCACTTCTCCGCAAGGCCGGGCTCGACCTTGGTGCCGCCGCGCTCGAACTCGACGAGGCGGTTATAGACGGTGAACGTGTTGGCCGTGAAGTCGACGCCCGTCGTGTATTGGGCCGGATCGAAACCCGCGGGACTGCCTTCGGAGCAGTAAACGAGGGTTTTGTTCGGGATCCCAGCGGCCTGCGCGCTTGTGACGCCAAGCAGGGATGCCGCTGCGGCAGCGACGAGCGCGGACACGCGCGCGACGCGCAACAGTTTGTTTTGCTTCATGTTTCCTCCAGGTTCAGGGCCGGCTTGCGCCGGCGTAGCGGGATATTACTTGAGCTTGGGCCGGCCACCAAGCCGAGCAAAATCCCTCTGTTGACGATAGGAAACACTTCGTGCAAACGTTTTGCCGCTGTTTTGTCATCGGCCGGGCGGCTCCGTTGAGCCGCCCGGAGACGAAAGCGGCGCAAAACGCGCCGAGTCCGCTTATTTCACCCCAACTTCCAGGAATTGCGTCGGTCCGAACGGATCGATCTTGAAGCCCGTCACGTTCTTGCTGATCGGCTGATAGACGGTCGAATGCGCGATCGGCGTGAACGGCACCTGGTCCTTGAAGATCTCCTGAGCCTGCGTATAGGCCTTGGTGCGATCGGCCATGTTGGTCGTGCTGCGGCCCTGCTTGATCAGGTCGTCGTAAGGTTGGTAGCACCACTTCGAAAAGTTGCTGCCGTTGACCGCGTCGCAGCCGAGCAACACGCCGAGCCAGTTGTCGGGGTCGCCGTAGTCCCCCGTCCAGCCGATCAGCATCGCCTGATGCTCGCCGGCATGCGCGCGGCGGATGTACTCGCCCCACTCGTACGTGGCGATATTCACCTTGACGCCGATCTTCGCCCAGTCCGACTGCAGCATTTCGGCCATCAGACGCGCGTTCGGGTTATACGGGCGCTGCACCGGCATCGCCCACAGCGTCAGATCGAAGCCGTCGGGATAGCCCGCCTCCTTCAGCAGCGCTTTTGCCTTGTCGACGTCGTACGGCGCGTCCTTCAGGTTCTTGTCGTAGCCCCATTGCGTCGGCGGCATCGGGTTGGTCGCAGCCTGGCCCGCGCCCTGGTAGACCGCTTCGATGATCGCCTTCTTGTTGACCGACATGTCGAGCGCGCGGCGCACGAGCACGTTGTCGAGCGGCTTTTTCGTCGTGTTGTACGCGATATAGCCGAGGTTGAAGCCCACTTCGCTCGGCATCGCGAGCGACGCATCGGCCTTCACGGTGGGAATGTCGGCCGGGCGCGGATAGCTCATGACCTGACATTCGCCGCGTTTCAGCTTTTGCAGGCGCACGGCCGGATCCACGGTGATCGCGAAGATCAGCTTGCCGACCTTCGCGACGCCCGGCTTCCAGTAGTCGGGATTGCCGTCGAAGCGGATCGTGTCGTCCTTCGTATAGCTGCGGAAGATGAACGGACCGGTGCCGACCGGGTACTGGTTGATATCGGCCGCCTTGCCCGCCTTCAGCAGCTGATCCGTGTATTCAGCCGACAGGATCGACGCGAACGGCATCGCGATCTGCTGCAGGAACGGCGCGTCGACTTCCTTCAGCGTGAAGCGCACCGTATACGGATCGACCTTCTCGATTTTGGCGATGTTCTTCGCGAGACCGAGGTCGTTGAAGTACGGGAAATTGACCGGATACGCCTTGCGGAACGGGTTCTCGGGATCGAGCATGCGCTCGTAGGTGAACACGACGTCGTCCGCGTTGAATTCGCGGGTCGGCTTGAAATACGAGGTGGTCTGGAATTTGACGCCGCGGCGCAGATGGAACGTATAAGTGAGGCCGTCGGGCGACACGTCCCACTTTTCGGCGAGTCCCGGCTCGATGTCCGTGCTGCCATGCGCAAATTCGACGAGGCGGTTATAGACCGTGTACGAACCGGCGCTGAACTCGACGCTGGTCGTGTATTGCGCGGTATCGAAGCCCGCCGGGCTGCCTTCGGAGCAGAAAATCAGCGTCTTGTCGGGCAGCGCGGCCGCCTGCGACGCGACGGGCGCGAGGCCGCTCGTGGCGACCGCGAGCGCGGCGAGAGCCGGCAGGCAGAACTGGTGAAGCGCGAACAGTCGGTGTGCCGCAGTCTTTCTTGTCACTGTCATATCGTCCTCCGCACAGCAGCCGGGTTAGCTGCGTTTCGATGATAGACAGCCCAAAAATGAGCTTCAACAGGGACTTACCACGCTATTTGGGACAAATTCGAGACCCACGCCGGACTGGCTATGCCCGCGCGGCCGTCGCGGCCGCGCGGGCATAGCCGTTAGAAGGCGAGCCTTCCGCAGATCGCCTTGGTCGACGCGGCGGCGTTCAGCGTATAGAAGTGCAGGCCGGGCACCTTCGCATCGACGAGCCGTTGGCACAGATCCGTCACCACGTCGAGGCCGAACGCGCGGATCGACTCGCGGTCGTCGCCGAAGCTTTCGAGCCGGCGCGCGATCCAGCGCGGCACTTCGGCACCGCACATTTCGGAGAAGCGCATCAGCTGCGAGAAGTTCGTGATCGGCATGATGCCGGGCACGATCGGCACGTCGACGCCGAGCTGGCGCGCATCGTCGACGAAGCGGAAGTACGCGTCCGCGTTGAAGAAGTACTGCGTAATCGCCGAGTTCGCGCCGGCCTTCACCTTGCGCGCGAAGTTCTCGAGATCGTGCTTCGGCGAGCGCGACTGCGGATGGTATTCCGGGTAGCCCGCCACCTCGATCCAGAACCAGTCGCCGAACTCGGCACGGATGAAGCTGACGAGCTCCGACGCATAGCGCAGCTCGCCGAGCGCGCCCATACCCGACGGCAAATCGCCGCGCAGCGCGACGATATGGCGGATGCCGTGCGCGCGGTATTCGCCGAGGATCGCGCGCAGGCTGTCCTTCGACGAGCCCACGCACGACAGATGCGGCGCCGCCTCGAGCCCGTCCTTCGCCATGTCGATGACGGTATCGAGCGTGCCTTGCTGGGTCGAGCCGCCGGCGCCGAACGTGACGGACACGAACTTCGGTTTGAGCGACACGAGTTCCGCGCGCGTCGCGCGCAGTTTGTCGATGCCTTCCTGCGTTTTCGGCGGGAAGAATTCGAATGAGAGTTCGATCGGATTCATAGTCGATGAGGTCAACCTAAACTGCGGTTGCCGAAAATGAGCGCGGACAGCAGCCACGACACGATGCTGTACAGGATCGAGCCGAAGAACGCCGACCAGAAGCCCGACACCTCGAAGCCCTTCAGCAGCGACGCGCACAGCCAGAAGCACAGCGCATTGACGACCAGGATGAAGAGTCCGAGCGTGAGGATCGTGACGGGCAGCGTCAGCAGGATCAGCACCGGCCGCAGCACCGTATTGATGAGACCGAGCACGATCGCGACGATCAGCGCGGTGCCGAAGCTACGGATATGGATCGACGGAACGATGTAGGTGATGATCAGCAGCGCGAGCGCGTTGATGAGCCAGGTCAGCAGCACGGTCATGTAGAACTCCTTGTAAGCACCTGTGCGGGGAAGATGTCCAGCAAATGAAAAGCGGCGCGGGCGAACAAAGCGGCGCATTGCGCGCCGCCCCGAGATCAGACCGTCAAGCTTTTAGCGCCGCCCGCGTGGCCGAGCGCGCCGAAGCGCGCGTCGAACCCGCGGGCGGCCGCGTGGCTTAGTAGCGGTAGTGGTTCGGCTTGAACGGACCGCTCTTGTCGACGCCGATGTAGCCGGCCTGCGCGTCGGACAGCACGGTCAGGTTCGCGCCGATGCGCGCCAGATGCAGACGCGCGACCTTCTCGTCGAGATGCTTCGGCAGCACGTACACCTTGTTCTCGTACTTCGCGCCTTGCGTGAACAGTTCGATCTGCGCGAGCGTCTGGTTCGTGAACGAGTTCGACATCACGAACGACGGGTGGCCGGTCGCGCAGCCGAGGTTCACCAGACGGCCTTCGGCGAGCAGGATCACGCGCTTGCCGTCCGGGAAAATGATGTGGTCGACTTGCGGCTTGATGTTTTCCCACTGGTACTGGCGCGTCGACGCGACGTCGATTTCCGAGTCGAAGTGGCCGATGTTGCAGACGATCGCGTTATGACGCATCGCCTTCATGTGATCGTGGTTGATCACGTGGTAGTTGCCGGTCGCGGTCACGAAGATGTCGGCCTTGTCGGCCGCGTATTCCATCGTCACGACGCGGTAGCCTTCCATCGCCGCCTGCAGTGCGCAGATCGGGTCGATTTCGGTGACCCACACGGTCGCGCCCAGACCGCGCAGCGATTGCGCGCAGCCCTTGCCCACATCGCCGTAACCGGCCACGACCGCGATCTTGCCCGCGATCATCACGTCGGTCGCGCGCTTGATGCCGTCGACGAGCGACTCGCGGCAGCCATACAGGTTGTCGAACTTCGACTTCGTGACCGAGTCGTTGACGTTGATGGCCGGGAACGGCAGGCGGCCTTCCTTTTCCATCTGGTACAGACGGTGCACGCCGGTGGTGGTTTCTTCGGTGACGCCCTTGATTGCCGCGAGGCGCTTCGAGTACCACGTCGGGTCGATCTCGAGATGCGCGGCGATCGACTTGTACAGCGCGACTTCTTCCTCGTTGGTCGGCTTGGCGATCACCGAGCGGTCCTTCTCAGCCTTCGAGCCGAGGATCAGCAGCAGCGTCGCGTCGCCGCCGTCGTCGAGGATCATGTTGGCGAATTCGCCGTTCGGCCATTCGAAGATGCGGTGCGAGAACTCCCAGTATTCGTCGAGCGACTCGCCCTTGAACGCGAACACCGGCGTGCCGGCCTGCGCGATCGCGGCGGCGGCATGGTCCTGGGTCGAGAAGATGTTGCACGAGGCCCAGCGCACGTCCGCGCCGAGCGCGGTCAGCGTCTCGATCAGCACGCCGGTCTGGATCGTCATGTGCAGCGAGCCGGCGACGCGCGCGCCCTTCAGCGGCTGCTGCGCCTTGTACTCTTCACGCGTCTGCATGAGGCCGGGCATTTCGGTCTCGGCGATCGTGAGTTCCTTGCGGCCCCAAGCGGCGAGCGACATGTCGGCAACAACGTAATCCTGCTTTTGGGAATCGATGACTGCGGCGTTCATCACGCCCTCCTTTCTAAGAAATTGACTAGAAATGTGACGTGAGCGCGGTTTGAGGCAGGGTTCGGAATCGCGCGATGCGCGTTCCATGCTGCCGATTGAAGCCTTCGAGCCTGGCGGGCGGCCGGCGAATGCGGATTCGCGGTACCCGTCGCAACGCTCCTCGAAGACGAACGGCGATTGTAGCAAATCGAGATGACATCGGCGCACGTGGGATGGCGCCGCGCGCGCCGCTTCAGATCGGCAGCAGCCCCAGCATCGGCGCGAGCAGCACCATCGCGACGCCCGCGATCATCATCGTCAGGCTGGACACCACGCCCTCCTCGCTGCCGAGTTCGCGCGCCTTCGCGGTGCCGACGCCGTGCGCGGCCGCGCCGAACAGCGCACCGCGCGCGAGCCGCGTGCGCAGCGGCACGAACGCGAGCACGATTTCGCCGAACAACATGCCGCAGACGCCGGTCGCAATGACGAATAACGCGGTCAGATCCTTCGGCGCGTGAATCCGGTCGGACACGGCGAGCGCGAACGGCGTCGACACCGAGCGCGTCATCAGACTGCGCTGCAATTCCGGCGACAGATGCAGCAGCTTCGCGAGCATCAGCGAGCCGCCGACGCCGACCAGAATGCCCACCGCCACGCCGACGGACAGCGAGATCCAGTGGCGCTTCAACAGTGCGCGATATTCGTAGATCGGTACGGCGAACGCGACCGTCGCGGGACCGAGCAGCCACATCAGCCAGCGCGTGTCCTCGAAGTACAGCGCGTACGGAATGTGCGCGAGCACGACGATCGCGACGAGCGCGGCCGGCACCGTCAGCATCGGCGTGAGCCACGGTGAGCGCACGCGCGCGTACAGCGCCTTCGACGCGAAATACAACGCGATAGTCAGCACGAGGCAGCCGGCCGCGATCAGGCGCGAGGCGTCGTCGGCCAACAGCGAAGCAAGAGAGAGCGGGCTCATCGGCGCACGCGCGACAGACTGCTTGCCTCACGCGCAACTCGCACGCGGCGCAGCGCGAAGCGCCGTTCGACGCGCGCGGCCTGATCGACGGCGAACGCCACCGCGACCATCACCATCAGCGTGCCGGCGATCACGACCAGCGCGAGGCGCCAGCCGTCCGCGCGGAACAGGCCGCCGTATTGCACGGCGGCGACCGCGGCCGGAATGAAGAACAGCAGCATGTCGGACAGCAGCCAGTCCGCGCCGGCCTTGACCCAGCGCGGCGCGATGCCGCCGCAGAACAGCAGCGCGAGCAGCACGACGAGGCCGACAACGCCGCCCGGCACCGGCAGATGCAGCCGGCGCACGACGAAATCGGCGCCGATCCACAGTGCGGCGATCGCGGCGCTTTGCACGGCGATGCGTGCGAAACGGGCGAAGCCCCCCGCGCCGTCATTCGAGCCGCCATCGGCGGCAGGCGCGGAACGGGCGAAAACTGGCGTGGACATGGCATTCCCTGACTGACATCGGATGCGACCGAGTATAGGGTTCGCCGTGTCATAAACAAAATGACTTACAATCATCGAAATCATTCCAATCTGGAATTCTGGAGGCCACGATCATGGAACTCCGTGCGCTGCGCTATTTCGTCGAAGTGGTTCGTCAACAGAGCTTCACCATCGCCGCTGAGCGGATGTTCGTCACGCAGCCGACCATCAGCAAGATGGTCAAGTCGCTGGAGGATGAGATCGGCTCGCCGCTGCTGCTGCGCGACGGCCGCCAGATGGTGCTGACCGACGTCGGCCGGATCGTCTATCAGCGCGGCCAGGATGTGCTCGCCGCGCACGCGCAACTGCAGGCCGAGCTGAACGATCTCGACACCCTCGGGCGGGGTGAGCTGGCAATCGGCATCCCGCCGATGGGCGGTGCGCTTTTCACGCCCGCCATCGCCGCATTCCGCCAGCGCTATCCGAAGATCGAGCTGAAGCTGTTCGAGCAGGGCTCGCGCGCGATCGAAACCGCGTTGATCAACGGCGAACTGGAACTCGGCGGTGTGCTGCAGCCGGTCGACCCCGACAACATCGACGTGCTGCCGATGTCGCGCCAGCTGCTGTGGCTCGTCGCGCGCGCCGGCTCGCGCTGGGACGCATTGAACGAGGTGCCGCTCGCGCAGCTCGCGAACGAGCCGTTCGTGTTTTACGGCGAGAGCCTCGCGCTGAACGACGTGGTGCTGAACGCGTGCCGCGCGGCGGGGTTTGCGCCCGCGATCGTCGGACGCAGCGGGCATTGGGACTTCATGGCGGCGTTGGTGCTGGCCGGCGTCGGCATCGCGCTGTTGCCCGCGCCCTATTGCCGGCGGCTCGATCCCGCGCAGTTCACCTGCCGCCCGGTCGTCGAACCGGAGATTCCGTGGGAAATGGCAATCGGCTGGCGCCGCAACGGCTATCTGTCGCACGCGGCGCGCGCGTGGCTCGACGTCGCGCGCGAAACGCTGCCGACGCACGTCAGCGCCGATTTCATGCTCGGACCGGGAATCGGCTTCAACGGAATCGCGACGCCTGACGGAATTCCGCCACCCTCGAGCAAGTGACGCGTGGCGGCGGTTGCGTTCGGTTACGTTCCCCGCCCGCGTTTCTCGAACTTCTCGTCGACTTCGATCAAGCCGCCCGCGCCGGCACCTCACCCGGGTTCGGGGGCGCCGTCGTCGCCGACATTCCCACTGCCTGCCGCCGGCTCGCCGCGATCAGCTCTGCCGCCCGTTCGCCAATCATCACCGTCGGAGCATTGGTGTTGCCGCCGATCAGGGTCGGCATCACCGACGCATCGACGATTCTCAATCCCGTTACGCCGCGCACGCGCAATTGCGGATCGACGACCGAGCGCGCGTCGCCGCCCATCCGGCAGGTCGCGACCGGGTGATAAATCGTGTCCGCGCGCTCGGCGATCGTCCGGCGCAGCTCGGCGTCCGATTGCCGCGGCCGCGTGTACAACTCCTCGCCGCCGTGCAGCGCGAGCGATGGCGCGTCGAGAATGCGCCGCGCCATCTTCGCGCCTTCGACGAGCAGATCGAGATCGCGCGCATCGCTCAGAAAGCGCGGATCGATCAGCGGCGCGACACGCGCATCGGCGCTCGCGAGCGTCACGGTGCCGCGGCTATACGGACGCAGCACGCACACATGCAGCGAATAGCCGTGTCCCCAGTGCATATGGCGGTTGTGATCGTCGACGATCGCGGCACAGAAATGCAGTTGCAGATCGGGCCGCTCGAGCGTCGGCCGGCTCTTCAGAAAACCGCCCGCCTCGGCGGCGTTGCTCGACAGCATGCCGCGCCCGTGGCGCATGAACGTGACGAACTGCGGCAGCATCCGCGCGATGCCGCGCACCGAGAAACCGATCGGCTCGATCGACTTCACGCGTTTGTTGATCGTGAAATCGATGTGATCGATCAGGTTCTGGCCGACCTCGGGTGCGTCGTGCAGCACGTCGATGCCGAGCGAGCGCAGATGCGCGGCCGGTCCGATGCCCGAGCACATCAGCAGTTGCGGCGAGTTGAACGCGCCCGCGGCGAGCACGACCTCCGCGCGCGCGGCTAGCGTTTCAGTGCGCCCGCCTCGCACGATCTCGACGCCGCTCGCGCGCTTGCCGTCGAACACGACGCGCAGCACGGTCGCGTCGGCGATCGTGTGCAGGTTCGCGCGCGGCCGGTCGTAGATGTACGCGCGCGCGACGCTGCAACGGCGTCCGTCGCGCTGCGTGACCTGATAAAAGCCGATGCCTTCCTGATCCGCGCCGTTGAAGTCGTCGTTCGCGCTGTAGCCCGCTTCCATCGCGGCCTGCACGAAGCGTTTCGAAAACGGATTCTTGAAGCGCAGATCGGACACCGTTAGCGGACCGCCCTCGCCGTGCCAGGCATCGGCGCCGCGCTGGTTGTCTTCGGACCGGCGGAAATACGGCAGCACCTCGGCCCACGACCAGCCATCGCAGCCAAGCCGCGCCCATTCGTCGTAATCGAGCGGATGGCCGCGCGTATAGATCATCGCGTTGATTGCGCTCGATCCGCCGAAACCGCGGCCGCGCGGCTGATAGCCCCGGCGGCCGGCGAGCCCCGGTTGCGGCGTGCTCAGGTAGCCGTAGTTGGTCTTCAGCCGGTTCGGCACCACGGCCGCGACGCCGACCGGCATGTTCACCAGCAGATTGCGCCCGGTATGCGGACCGGCCTCGATCAGCGCGATGGTCGCGTCGGGACAGCTATCCGCGAGACGGCTCGCGAGCGTGCAGCCGCCCGAGCCCGCACCGACGATGATGTAGTCGTATTGCATGCGCTCCTCCAGGTGGGCCGCGTTGTTGGCGGACCCCGTCTCGTGCACACTTGTCTACGTGTGTTTTCTGCGCATTGTAGGGAGCGTTCTAGGGCGGCGGCGGCTTCCTGACAGAGCGATTCCTCTAAACGCCGGCGGCGTCGCACCCCCTATGATGAAAGGCGCGCACGATTCGCACGACCCGCGCGGGGCAGCCGTCAGCGGGCCGCGCGCGGCATTCAAACATGGCGCGACGCGCGCCCTCGTCCCCGCATGCGACGTCACGGCCGGCGCTCGAACAGACGCCTCGACGCGCGTCGGATAGCCGTCGGTAAAGCGGCGCACAATAGACCAAGCACGGAGACAGCAGATGGAACGGCACGGCTTCGGCCAGACTCACGAGGTGACGAATCAGGCACCGCCGCTTGCGGACTACAACCTGTTCGCGAGCGACGCCGCTTTGAGCGCGGCCGTCGATCGTGATGGCGCGCAGTGGCATCGCGAGGCGCTGCTGCGGCACGGCGCGGCGCTGACGACGCCCGAGACGCTCGCGCTCGCCGAGCTCGCCAATCGCCACACGCCGGAGCTGGTCACTCATAGTCCGCGCGGCGAGCGCATCGACGCGCTCGAGTTTCATCCCGCGTGGCACGAGCTGCTCGCGCTGCTGCGCCGCGAAGGACTGCAGGCGCTGCCGTTTTCCGATCCGCGAAGCGGCGCGATGGCCGCGCGCTGCGCCGGCTACTTCATGCATGCGCAGATCGAATCGGGCTCGCTCTGTCCGGTGACGATGACCTTCGCAAGCATCCCCGTGTTGCAGCGCGAACCGGTGTTGTTCGATGCGCTGCGCGACCAGCTATACGCGCGCGAGCACGATCCGCGCGACGTGCCGCTCACGCGCAAGCGCTCGGCGATGATCGGCATGGGCATGACCGAGAAACAGGGCGGCTCGGACGTGCGCAGCAACCAGACGCGCGCCTATGCGCTCGACGGTGCCGGCGGACGGGGCGGTGCCTACCGGCTCATCGGCCATAAGTGGTTTTTCTCGGCGCCGCAGTGCGATGCGCACCTCGTGCTCGCGCGCATCGGTACCCACGAAGGACTGTCGTGCTTTTTCGTGCCTCGCTTCGCGCCGGACGGCAGCAAGAACGCGGTGCAGATCCAGCGTCTGAAGGACAAGCTCGGCAATCGCTCCAACGCGAGCAGCGAAGTCGAATTCCTCGACGCGTACGGCGTGATGATCGGCGACGAAGGACGCGGCGTGCCGACCATCATCGAGATGGCGAACTACACGCGGCTCGACTGCGTGATCGGCAGCGCCGCGCTGATGCGCGCCGCGCTCGTCCAGGCGATTCATCATGCGCGGCATCGCAGCGCTTTCGGCCGGCATCTCGCCGAGCAGTCGCTGATGCGCAACGTGCTCGCCGATCTCGCGCTCGAATCCGAAGCGGCGACGGTACTGTTCATGCGTCTCGCGCGCGCGTTCGAGGAATCCGCCGATGCGTCGTCGGCTTCGTCGGCCGAACGCGCCTGGCGGCGCATCGTTACGCCGGCCGCGAAGTACTGGGTCTGCAAGCGCGCGCTCGAATTCACCGGCGAGGCGATGGAGGTCTGGGGCGGCAACGGCTACGTCGAAACCGGGCCGATGGCGCGCTTCTATCGCGAAGCGCCGGTCAACTCGATCTGGGAAGGCTCGGGCAACGTGATGTGCCTCGACGTGCTGCGCGCGCTGGAGCGCGAGCCGCAAGCCGCGCAGGCGCTGTTCGCCGCATGGCGGGAGCTCGCGCGCGCCCATCCGGCGTTGGGCGCGGCGCTCGCGCGTCTTGCCGCGACGTTGAACGGGCCGGCCGAACAGCGCGAGGCGTCGGCACGACGTATCGCGCAGCAGATCGTGCTGATCGCGCAGGCGACGCTGCTCGCGCAGCACGCGCCCGCCGAGGTTGCCGACGCGTTCATCGCGACGCGTGTCGCCGACGGCTGCGGCGAAAGCGGTCGCGTGTACGGCACGCTGCCGGCCACGTTCGATCACGCGGCGATCGTCGAACGCGCCTTTGCCGCGTAAGCGCGGCGGCACGCAAACTACCGGGCGCACCGCTCGCAACCCGACGCAAGTTCAAACCAATAAGCGCGCTCGACGCGCATTCCTCATCCATCAGGGAGTGGACTCACATGAAGAACGATCTGGCGGACGTCGCCGCGCTCGAGGCGCTGCTGCGCGATCAACGTCACGCGTATCTGCGCGCGCCGTATCGGTCGTGGGACACGCGCGCGACGCATCTGCGCGCGCTGCGCAAGCTGATGCTCGACAATCGCGACGCGCTCGCCGATGCGATGCACGCGGACTTCGGCAACCGCGCGAAGGAAGAAGTGCTGCTCGCCGAATTCCTGCTCGTGAAGGAAGAGATCGACGCCGCGCTGCGTCACGGCAAGCGCTGGATGAAAGCGCAGCGCCGCCGCACCAACAAGTGGCTGCTGCCGGCGCGCGCGAAGGTGGTGCCGCAGCCGCTCGGCGTGGTCGGCATCATCGTGCCGTGGAATTATCCGGTGCTGCTCGCGGTCGGGCCGTTGATCAGCGCGCTGACGGCCGGCAATCGCGCGATCATCAAGATGTCCGAGCTGACGCCGCGCACCTCGGCGTTATTCGAGCTGCTGATCGGCCAGACTTTCGCGCGCAATCACGTCGCGGTCGTCAATGGCGATGCGGCGCTCGCTGCCGCATTCAGCGCGCAGCCGTTCGATCATTTGCTGTTCACGGGTTCGACGAAGGTCGGTCACGAAGTGATGCGCGCGGCGGCCGAGCATCTGACTCCCGTCACGCTCGAACTGGGCGGCAAGTCGCCCGCGCTGATCGGCGCGCATGCGCGGTTCGACAACGCGGTCGACAACCTGATCGCCGGCAAGACGATGAACGCGGGGCAGACCTGTGTGGCGCCCGACTATGTGCTGGTGCCGCGCGGCAAGGAGCAGGCGTTCATCGAGCGGGCGCGCGTGCGGATGGCGAGGATGTATCCGGACTTCGCGCAGAACCCTGACTACACGTCGATCATTTCGGCGCGGCACTTCGAGCGGCTCGAACGGCTCGCCGACGAAGCCAGGGCCGCTGGCGCGCAGTTGCATGCGCTGACCGACGCGACACCCGATGCCGCGAGCCGGCGCTTTCCGCTCATCGCCGTGACCGGCGCGCCGGATGATTGCGCGCTGATGCAGGAGGAGATTTTCGGGCCACTGTTGCCGCTCGTGGCGTATGACACGCTCGATGATGCGATCGCGTGGATCAATGCGCGGCCGCGGCCGTTGGCGCTCTATCTTTATGCCGACGATGCGAGGACGGTCGAGCGTGTCACGCTCGAAACGATCGCGGGTGGGATGGCGGTCAACGAGACGCTGATGCATCTTGCGTGTGAGAGTTTGCCGTTCGGCGGGGTTGGGGCGAGTGGGATGGGGGCGTACCACGGGTATGAGGGGTTCGTTACTTTCTCCAAGATGAAGCCAGTGCTCACTCAATCGCGCTTCAATGCGCGGGGGTTGATTGCGCCGCCGTATGGGAAACGCGTGAACGCGTTGCTGAAGTTGATGATGAGGTTTTGATTTGGGCTTTTGGGCCAGGGGCTTTTTTTGGTGGTGTTCTTTGGGGTGGTGTTGGCCTCTGCCTGGATCTCGCGCACGCTCATGCCGCGTGCGTCCCACAGGGACTAGCTTCGCGTCGTACATCGCGATGTTGCGTTCGTCAAAGCCGGTGAAACGGCGCTCATGCTTGGGGACGAGGACCGGCTCGAAACTGCCGTCGCGATCGCGCGGCAAATCGACCCTGAGCGGCCCGTGATCGGTGATGAGCGTCGTGCCACTTGCGCCGGTGCGCTCGTTGGTCTGGCCTTCGGCTTTCGGCTGCCCCTGCGGGTAGCCCAGATGCAGATTCATTTCGGCGCCCATCGCGCGCTCAATGACCGCCTTGTTGAACGCCAGCATCAGATCCTGAACCTCAGCAGGCGTCATCGGACCCTTCACCAGTTCGTCCAGCAGACCTTCAGGCAGGGCAGGCAGCGGCCCGAGGGCCGCTGCCTGAGAAGCGACCGTGCGTTTCTCAGGCAGCGGCATATCCATGATCTTTACCTCTCTTGATATGCCTCGCCCGCGAAATGACGGATAGGTCCCCTGTGCGGGGCGGCACCTACCTGCACGCGACCGAGCAATCAACAGTAGGCGGGGCGCAAACCGACATCTGACCACGCTTGACGGCCAGGCAACGCGTTCGCGCTGCGCTCAGGCATTGCGTGGAATCCGCTACCGCAGGAGATGGGGACGATTCGACCACCGCTTGCTGGTGACCGCTCGCCGGGTGGCAAGAAACAGGCGTCCGGCAAACCTCATGCCGCTTTCTAATTCATTTCGCACCAGCTTCTTAGTGGGAACGCGACCTTTCCGATTCAGGAAGGTCGCGCGCCACAGAAGCCTGAGCGCGCTTTGCCATCAGGTCGGATGGGACAGGTTCACACGTACCACCACGCGGCGGTTAGGCTCGTTGCAAGCAATTTTCTGCTGCATGGTGCCGCTGCACTCCGTAACCACAGGATCGGAATTGCCTGCGCTTTCAGCTGCAATCTTCAACGTCGGAACACCCCGCTCAATCAGCATCCGGCGAACCGTCATCGCACGCTGCTCGCCAAGTTTCTGCGCCGCTGCATCCGAGCCGATCAGGTCCGCGTGGCCAATCACCGTGACGGCTTCCAGCGATCCGTTCTCCGCGAGAATCTGCTCGGCAAGATGCGAAATCTGCTCCCGTCCTTTGCCGGTCATGTCCCGACTGCCAGACTTGCCGAAAGCGAACAGCGTGTCGCCCTTAAGAATGTAGTTTTTTATTAACGCAGGTTGTGCCGCCGCGACAGGTTGTACCACGGGGACTGACGGATAGTCACACGCCTGAACTGCCGGTGCACGGGAAAGCACGTGCATTTGCGCGCGCATGCCTTGCAACTGGGTTGCGGCTTCGTTGCGCGGCACCACCACCGGTGCACCATTGCTGCCAGCCGGCGCGACCTTGACGAAGTAGGTCATGCCGCCCTTCAGTTCAGCGCGGGATCCACCAGTGGTCTTGCCTTTGTACAGCGGTGCATCGTGGGTGTACGCACCCAGCGTGTGTTCGCCCGGCTTCACGCAGAAGACGCTATAGCCGTTAGGCAGCAACGCGGTCTGCAGGTCGCCATCAACATAGACGTCAGCGGCAGCCGAACGGCCCGTACCCGCAGACGCGTCACGGTAATAGACGATCTGCGCCTGCTGCGGGCCAATCTGTTTAACCGGCGCATAAGTCTGGCCGAATACCTTGCCAGGCTGTGTGCCGGCGCCGGTCATCGGTCCGGCACCGGGTGCGCCAGCCTGGGTAGCCAGCGACGGCTGGTTAGAGAAAGTTTGCTGTGCGACGGCGGGCAAGACGCTGCCCATCACGAGCAATGCGCCTGCTAGCGCACGCTTCAAGGTTTTATTGAAAGTCATGTTAGTTCACCAAAACGGCTCCCCGAAACGCTCGATGCGGTTCAGGGGACCGGGTCAAATGATTGGTCAATTCCAGATTCCGCGACGCAGGTCATGCGCCGCGGACCGCGCGGAGGTCAGTGGTTGTTCAATGTCGTCTCGACACCATGCTGTACCAGCAGTTCGGCATTCAGACCGGCGTGGTAGAAGACGTCATACTCAACGCCACCCACGGTCGCAGTGCCAGACTCCTGCACCCAGTCGCCAAGGTCCTCTCCGTCCGGCAGTAGATCGGAGAGTTCGACCTTGTCGCTCGCATCGCCCTTGACCATCAGCTGCGTATGGCCATCGGCAATGAACAGGTCCTCGGCTCCCAGTTCGAGCACATCGCCCAGCGAAAGCTTGAGCGTGTTGTTACCCGTGCCGGTGATGTCGAAGACTTCGATCGACGACAGCTTCTCTTCAACGTTCGCCAGATCCAGCACCAACCCTGAACCCGTCAGCGTCAACACGTCTACTCCATCTTCAGTATGAATATCACCATCCTCACGGGTGGAATACTCAATGCCCTGAAGATCAAGCACCGTCTCTGGGCTTTCAGCCAAGGTCGCGCCTACTGACTGTTCGTCACTATCGGGTGCCGAATCTGAATCGCTCGGCTTCTCATCGTCAACGCCACTGTCAGCAGGAACATCTGCATTTGCATGTGCCATTGCATCTGTATCAGACGAATCCTCGGTGTCCTGAATCTCGGAAACCGCGACCTCGTCTACAAAGACATCAGACAGGCCGATTGGGAACTGATATCCAATGTCGTAAGAAAGAGCCGTTATATCGAAACCCGGAGATGCGTTGTCGAACACGATTTCGATTCTGACCAATTCATAGCCTTCTGGCGCTTCTAATTCATAATGACTAGCACCTTTAGGCAAAGTTACGACCATTGACATTATCTCCCCTGTGATCTTTCCGACCGGCCTCACAAAGACCTTTAGCGCATGGTTGTAGGCCGCATTGACGTTAGCGAAGTCAATCGCAGCCGAAGTCGGGTAACCAGTATTAGCGTTCCAAGGCTGAATATGCAGATTTGACGTCGCTTCCTGCTTCCAAGAAGTGGTATGCGCGCCTATATGCAATACACCATCCTTGAACGTCAAATCATGACGATCCCAGCCATATTGCACGAAGTGTATCGGCGCATTGACGCCGCCGTTAAGGGCGTCTCCTAGATCCACATCTTGATGTCCGGACGGCACCACCGAGAACCCGAATTGCCCGCTCGGTTCACTGCTGCCCACCGCGTTCGTCGCCACAGCCGTCAGGCTATGTTGCCCTTCGGCCAGGGGCGTTTCCGGCGTGAAGCTCCAGTTGCCAGTGTCATCAGCCGTCATCTGTCCCAGCGCCTCACCACCATCAAAAATCGTCACGGTGCTGCCCGGCTCCGCCGTGCCCCGGATTTCCGGCTGTGAATCATCCGTCGTCGAACCGTTGGCGATCGGCCCCGTCACCGGCCCTTGATCGTCGATCACTGCAGTGATCACCGGCGCGTCCGGTACATCAGCATCCGCATCAGCGTCGGCATCTGCGTCGGCATCGGCATCGGCATCCGCGTCAGAGTCAGCATCCGCGTCCGCATCCGCATCAGCATCAGCATCAGCATCAGCATCAGCATCCGCGTCAGCATCGGCATCGGCATCGGCATCGGCATCGGCATCCGCGTCAGCGTCCGCATCGGCGTCGGCATCGGCGTCCGCATCGGCATCAGCATCCGCGTCGGCATCCGCGTCAGCATCTGCATCCGCGTCAGCGTCAGCGTCAGCGTCAGCGTCAGCATCCGCGTCCGCATCCGCATCCGCATCGGCGTCAGCGTCAGCATCAGCGTCAGCGTCAGCGTCAGCATCAGCATCAGCATCAGCATCAGCATCAGCATCAGCATCAGCGTCCGCATCGGCATCAGCATCCGCGTCGGCATCCGCGTCAGCATCTGCATCCGCGTCCGCGTCCGCGTCAGCGTCCGCATCGGCATCCGCGTCAGCGTCAGCGTCAGCATCCGCGTCCGCATCCGCATCCGCATCGGCGTCAGCGTCAGCATCAGCGTCAGCGTCAGCATCAGCGTCCGCATCAGCATCGGCATCAGCGTCAGCATCAGCATCCGCATCGGCGTCCGCGTCAGCATCAGCATCCGCGTCAGCATCCGCATCCGCATCAGCATCGGCATCGGCATCAGCATCCGCGTCGGCATCAGCATCAGCATCGGCATCGGCATCAGCATCGGCATCGGCATCAGCATCAGCGTCCGCATCGGCATCAGCATCCGCGTCGGCATCAGCATCCGCGTCGGCATCCGCGTCCGCATCCGCATCAGCATCAGCATCCGCGTCAGCATCGGCATCGGCATCGGCATCGGCATCGGCATCCGCGTCAGCGTCCGCATCGGCGTCGGCATCGGCGTCCGCATCGGCATCAGCATCCGCGTCGGCATCCGCGTCAGCATCTGCATCCGCGTCAGCGTCAGCGTCAGCGTCAGCGTCAGCATCCGCGTCCGCATCCGCATCCGCATCGGCGTCAGCGTCAGCATCAGCGTCAGCGTCAGCGTCAGCGTCAGCATCAGCGTCAGCGTCAGCATCGGCATCGGCATCGGCATCGGCATCCGCGTCAGCGTCCGCATCGGCGTCGGCATCGGCGTCCGCATCGGCATCAGCATCCGCGTCGGCATCCGCGTCAGCATCTGCATCCGCGTCAGCGTCAGCGTCAGCGTCAGCGTCAGCGTCAGCATCCGCGTCCGCATCCGCATCCGCATCGGCGTCAGCGTCAGCATCAGCGTCAGCGTCAGCGTCAGCATCAGCGTCCGCATCAGCATCGGCATCAGCGTCAGCATCAGCATCCGCATCGGCGTCCGCGTCAGCATCAGCATCAGCATCAGCATCAGCATCCGCGTCAGCATCCGCATCCGCATCGGCATCGGCATCAGCATCCGCGTCGGCATCAGCATCGGCATCAGCATCGGCATCGGCATCGGCATCAGCATCAGCGTCCGCATCGGCATCAGCATCCGCGTCGGCATCCGCGTCAGCATCTGCATCCGCGTCCGCGTCCGCGTCCGCGTCAGCATCAGCATCAGCATCAGCGTCAGCATCCGCGTCCGCGTCAGCGTCCGCATCGGCATCCGCGTCGGCATCGGCATCGGCATCGGCATCGGCATCGGCATCGGCATCAGCATCGGCATCGGCATCAGCATCAGCGTCCGCATCGGCATCAGCATCCGCGTCGGCATCCGCGTCGGCATCCGCGTCAGCATCTGCATCCGCGTCCGCGTCCGCGTCGGCATCAGCATCCGCGTCGGCATCAGCATCCGCGTCGGCATCAGCATCCGCGTCGGCATCCGCGTCAGCATCCGCATCAGCATCAGCATCCGCGTCAGCATCGGCATCGGCATCGGCATCGGCATCGGCATCGGCATCGGCATCAGCATCAGCATCAGCATCAGCATCCGCGTCCGCATCCGCATCCGCATCGGCGTCAGCGTCAGCATCCGCATCGGCATCCGCGTCAGCGTCAGCATCAGCGTCCGCATCAGCATCGGCATCAGCGTCCGCATCAGCATCAGCATCAGCATCCGCGTCAGCATCCGCATCCGCATCCGCATCGGCATCGGCATCAGCATCCGCGTCGGCATCAGCATCAGCATCGGCATCGGCATCGGCATCAGCATCAGCATCGGCATCGGCATCGGCATCAGCATCGGCATCCGCATCAGCATCGGCATCAGCATCAGCGTCCGCATCGGCATCAGCATCCGCGTCGGCATCCGCGTCGGCATCCGCGTCAGCATCTGCATCCGCATCCGCATCAGCATCCGCATCCGCATCGGCATCGGCATCGGCATCGGCATCCGCGTCCGCATCGGCATCCGCGTCAGCATCGGCATCGGCATCGGCATCGGCATCGGCATCTGCATCCCCGTCAGCATCAGCATCAGCATCAGCGTCCGCATCTGCATCTGCATCTGCATCGGCATCGGCATCGGCATCGGCATCAGCATCGGCATCGGCATCAGCATCGGCATCGGCATCGGCATCGGCATCGGCATCGGCATCGGCATCTGCATCAGCGTCCGCATCCGCATCGGCATCCGCGTCAGCATCGGCATCCGCGTCGGCATCGGCATCGGCATCCGCGTCAGCGTCAGCGTCAGCATCCGCATCGGCATCCGCATCGGCATCCGCGTCAGCATCCGCGTCAGCATCCGCGTCAGCATCCGCATCGGCATCAGCATCCGCGTCGGCATCCGCGTCAGCATCTGCATCTGCATCCGCGTCAGCGTCAGCGTCAGCATCCGCGTCCGCATCCGCATCCGCATCGGCGTCAGCGTCAGCATCAGCGTCAGCGTCAGCGTCAGCATCAGCGTCCGCATCAGCATCGGCATCAGCGTCAGCATCAGCATCCGCATCGGCATCCGCATCGGCATCCGCATCAGCATCAGCATCAGCATCAGCATCAGCATCAGCATCAGCGTCCGCATCGGCATCGGCATCGGCATCGGCATCTGCATCTGCATCTGCATCTGCGTCAGCATCCGCGTCAGCATCAGCATCAGCATCAGCATCAGCGTCGGCGTCAGCATCCGCGTCGGCGTCAGCGTCCGCATCGGCATCGGCGTCCGCATCGGCATCCGCATCCGCATCAGCATCAGCATCCGCATCCGCATCGGCATCGGCATCGGCATCAGCGTCCGCATCGGCATCCGCGTCAGCATCAGCATCAGCATCGGCATCCGCGTCAGCATCTGCATCCGCGTCAGCGTCAGCGTCAGCGTCAGCGTCAGCGTCAGCGTCAGCGTCAGCGTCGGCATCAGCATCAGCATCAGCATCGGCGTCGGCATCGGCATCGGCATCGGCATCGGCATCCGCATCCGCATCCGCGTCAGCATCTGCATCCGCGTCAGCGTCAGCGTCGGCATCAGCATCGGCATCAGCATCAGCGTCGGCATCCGCGTCAGCGTCAGCATCAGCATCAGCATCGGCATCGGCATCCGCGTCAGAGTCAGCGTCAGCATCCGCATCCGCATCGGCATCAGCGTCCGCATCAGCATCGGCATCGGCATCCGCATCGGCATCAGCGTCCGCATCGGCATCAGCGTCCGCATCGGCATCGGCATCGGCATCAGCATCCGCGTCAGCATCAGCATCGGCATCGGCATCGGCATCGGCATCAGCGTCCGCATCGGCATCGGCATCAGCGTCAGCATCGGCATCCGCATCGGCATCAGCATCCGCATCGTCTTGCTCACCCGGTGGCGTCTGCGCGTCCTCGATTGGAGCTACGTCCCCTAAGCCACCACTCTTACCGCCGCTGGCGGCTGCAATCCCTGCGCCCAACGCTGCAAGCGCGCCCAGCCGCAAAAAGCCGAGACCGGCCAAGCCCATACCAGGCGCGGCTGCGACATTTGCGCTGAACCCGTTCAGTTGCCTCACACCCAGCACCAAAGGCGAGTCGGTACCGTCCACAAGGAAAGCGGCTTCGTGGTCATTCTCGCCATCTGCAGCGATATATTCGTGATATGCCCCGTCTTCGCCCAAGCCGATCAGTTCGCCTTCATTGCCGTAAAAGTCTTCGATGATCAGTTGCGGCTGGTCGAGCTCCGTCCCTTCCAGGCTGACTAGAAGTTTCTTGCCGGAACGGCGCACGGTAATGTTTTGGGGAGCATGGCCGGTATCGCTCTGGGCCAGAATAAACTTGCCGCCCTTGATGGCGTGGATATAAACGGGTGCGCCTTGCGCGGAATCGCGCAATTCGACCGTCTGCTTGATCGTGCTGCCGTCGATAACGGCCAGCTTCACAGAACTCGTACTCACAGCATTATTCCTTTCTTTCGGAGTGGGCGCGCTGGCCCAACTGGCCAGCAAATGGATGGGAAATCGTGACCCGGTTGCCGCCGGCTTCATCCACGTTCATTCTTGATAAGTGCCCCGGCAAACAAAACTGGACAAATCCATTTCTCAACAGGACTGGACCGAAAATGCCGTTTTAATGAGAAATCAGGGAGGGCAACCGCCCCATGTAGCCACTAAGGAATAGGCCGAGAGGATTCTTGCGTTGAGATATCTGTGAACTATCGTGGGAGGACAAGAATCAGTCGTGTGAAAACTTGAGTTTCACGATGAAGTCTCCTCCGGTACCTACTGTGAAGTACGCCTCGATTGATGCGCATTGCCGTTACTTATTGCGGTCGGCGCTGTGCGAAGCCCTGTCCGTGCGGGCAAGTTCAGCCGGTGGATGGAATAGTCGGTTGGAATCGCTTGGTGGACGTTTCGTATTCCAGCTTCTTCATCGGACCTTTGTTGAATCTGTCGTCGAAGCATGTGAAGCATCGGTCATGCTTGCGAGTCAGCGGCGGTTCGAAGCTGCCATCCGGTCGGACCTATCCGTCATTTCGCGGGCGAGGCATATCAAGAGAGGTAAAGACCATGAATATGCCGATGAAGAGGAAACGCACGGTCGCTTCTCAGGCAGCGGCCCTCGGGCCGCTGCCTGCCCTGCCTGAAGGTCTGCTGGACGAACTGGTGAAGGGTCCGATGACGCCTGCTGAGGTTCAGGATCTGATGCTGGCGTTCAACAATGCGGTCATTGAGCGCGCGATGGGCGCCGAAATGAATCTGCATCTGGGCTACCCGCAGGGGCAGCCGAAACCCGAAGGCCAGACCAACGAGCGCAACGGCGCAAGTGGCAAGACGCTCATCGCCGATCACGGGCCGCTCAGGGTCGATTTGCCGCGCGATCGCGACGGCAGTTTCGAGCCGGTCCTCGTCCCCAAACATGAGCGCCGTTTCACCGGCTTTGACGAACGCATCATCGCGATGTACGACGCGAAGCTGGTCCCTGTGGGACGCACGCGCGGCATGAACGTGCGCGAGATCCAGGCATTTCTGGCCGAGGCTTACGGCACCGAGGTTTCACCTGACTTCATCAACTCGGTCACTGACGAGGGGATGGCTGAAACGCTCGCCTGGCAAAGCAGCCCGCTCGAGCAGATGTATCCGCTCATCTTCTTCGACGCGCGGCGCGCAAAGATCCGCAGCGACGGCGTAGTAAGCAACAAGGCCGTGTATCTGGCGCTGGGCATCCCGGCCGATGGCCAGCGCGACGTGCTCGGCCTGTCGATCGAGCAAACCGAGGGCGCAAAGTTCTGGCTCAAGGCGTTCAACGAACTGAAGATGCGCGGCTGTCAGGACATCCTGATCGCCGTGGTCGATGGCCTGAAGGGGCTGCCCGAGGCGATTGGCACGGCCTATCCTTCATGGCATGAACGGCTCCAGGCGATAGACCGACAAGAAATCAAGGAAAGGCCAACTAGTCCAGGACAACGAAAAAAGCGCCGCCCTGCCAAGGGCCTCACCTCACATCAGTAGCAACAACATCCACGACATCCACCGCGCCAGCGCCACCGGCAGGTTCAGCCTCCAGCCGATGCAACCAGGCCAGCAACTCGGCGACAGCCTGATAAAGCTCCGGCGGAATCCGAGCATCCAGATCGACCTGCATCAGCAGTGACACCATCTCCGGTGCCTCGTGCACATACAACCCTGCTTCCTTCGCGCGCTGCACGATCATCTCGGCGATCAGCCCATACCCCTGCGCGACCACGCGCGGCGCGGGCTCGCCGCCATGAGTGTCGTACATGAGTGCAGCCGCGCTGCGGCGATGAGTGCGGCTCATCAGATGTCCCAATCGAAGTCGTCGCGCGCCGCGGTGCTCGCCATCGCCGACGCTGTAGCCGCGGTGGCCGCCGCGGCCGCCGACCGCGCATACGCCGACGCCGCCTGCACGCCCGCCACCGAGGCGCCTGCCGCAGCTCCCCCCGGTGCCCCGCCGCCGATCTCGCGGATCGTCAATCCCTGTAGCTCGATCCCCGCCGCCGCGAGCCGCTGACGGAAATCGTCGCCCTGCATCGCCAGCCGGGCCGCGCCGCGCGGGCTCGCCTGCACGCGCGCGGCGAGCCGCGTACCGGTCAGCGTCAGCTCGGCGTCGACGGTGCCGAGCGTCGGCAGCGACAACGTTAAGCGCGTGCGCCACGGCTGGTCGTCCTCGCTCGCGAGGCCGCCACCGCTGCGGTCCCATTCGTCACCGTCCTGCTCGATCGTCCAATCCAGACGCGCGCCGGGCCACGCCTCGCCGGTCCAGCGAAACTGTCCGGTCGCGAGCAGATCGAGTTGCTGGCGCACGAGCGGCACGGTCGCCGGATGCACCGCCGCCGCCATCGCCTGCGCGCTCTGCGACGAACCGGCCTCGGCTGCTTGCGGCGCCGCGCTGTGCAACCCCGTGTGCGTGGACTGGCCGTTCAGATCGGACACCGAGCTGGCCAGCAATTCGCCCGCGACGAGGCGCGCGGCCTGCGCGGTCAGGATCGATGGCATCGCGCGCGCGGCGGAGTTGTTCTCGGCACCGGTTGCTGTGCCACCCGCCTGAGCGTTGGATGCGCCGTTCGGTGTCCCGCGTGGCGCGCCGTCCGGCGCAGCGTTCGCCGAAGCGGACCACGCGTTCGCGCCGCCATCGTCGGGGCTCCAGTCGGGAAGTAGTTGAGACTGGGCAACGAGCTGGTTCTGCGCCTCGTTCGCCAGCTCGGCCGGTGAGCGCTGGCCGACCAGCCAGGCCGCGAGATGCGCCTCGTAGAACAGGCCGCTATCGGCGACCGTCTGTTCCAGCGCGGCCGCGAGCGCCGCGACGGGCACTTCGGTCGCCGCCACGCTTGCGATCACGGTCGCGGCGGCAGTTGCGTTGGAACTGGTATTGGAAGCGGCGGCGGAATTGCCGGCAGAAGAATTGCCCGCTGCGGTGCCGGCCGCATCGGGCAGCGGCAAGCTCTCAATGGCGACATCGAGCGCCGGGGCGGCGGCCCAGATCGGCGCACGGCCGAGCACGGCGGGGGTCGCCTCGCCGCCCGAATTGGCGATCGCATTCAGCGTCAGCGCGACGGCCGACAGCGCGGTTTGCGCGGACGACTGCGGCACGGACGTCGTGTTTACGGGCGCCGCGGGAGCCGCGGTATCGACGCCGGCCGCGCCGGTCTGCGAAGTGGTCGCGGTTCCCGGCGCGATGCTGAGCAGGCTGTCGATCCGGCTCGATAGCACCGAAGCGAGGGCCGAATCGATTCCGTTCATACCGGTTCCTTGGTCGCATCGGCGGCAACGCGCGCGATGCTCTGATTGCTCCGATCCTTCAGACGCGTGCGGCGCGGCGCCAGCTCACGCGCCCACCCGCACTCAGCGCGCCCCGTACAGCTCCTTCAGCACGCGCGTCGGCCGGCCGGCGAACAGCGCCGACAGATGCGCCATGCGCGGGTTCGCGAGGTCGCGGATCGCGGCGTCGTCGGCGAGGATCTGGCGGATCAGCGCGTACTTGCGCAGGCGCTCGGCCTCGTCGAGCTTGACGCCCACGTCGGCTTCGCGCAGCGCTTCGACCAGATGCCGATACTCCTCCTGCAAGTGGACCAGGTCGTTCCACAGTGCACGACGGGCCGCCATCAGCATGCGGCAGGACAGCGCGGCAACCGCTTCATAGCGGGCAAAATATTCTGCGTTCGATGTCATCTCAGGCTTTCCGCGGCTGGCTGTGCAGCCATCCGCGCGACCTCCGGGGCTATCCCGATCCATGCCTCTTCGAGCGTCGCGAGCAGACCGTCCACTTCCACGAGCATCGCCTCGCTCTGATTGATATTGGCTTCCAGCAGCCGACGCAACATATAGGTGTACAACGCGTTCAGCCGTGCCGCGACCTGACCACCCACCTCGAGGTTGAGCGACTGCTGCAGCCCGCTTTCGATGATCCGCATCGCCTTGCTGATCGCCATGCCACGCTCGGCCACGTTGCCCTGCTGCAAATGCATGCGGCTCTGTGCGATTGCCTGCCGTGCGCCCTGGTACAACAACACAGTCAGCCGATGCGGACTCGCGCCCATCACGGATGTCTCGATACCGACACGCGCATACGCGTTGGCTCCAGCGTGACCCGGGGAAAACATCGGCGCTCCTCCTCTGATACTGACTGCGGTTAAGTCGTGGCGTGGCCGCGCGGCGCGTCGCCGCGCCGGTCGCTGACCTGTACTTTGGTTATCGGATCCGCGACGACAAAGCTTTAGGCCGGTGTAAGGGGGATCGAATGCGCCGCTGGGCGCGCACGGGAAACGCGGCACGAGGCGCCGCCGGCGCATGCGCCGGCAGCGGCTTGCCGGATCATCGGACGGGGTTGACGCAGACTGTCATGCTGTCCTTCAGGTAGACCTTAAGGAAGACCCTCAGGCAGTCCTGCACCAACCCGCGCGAGCTCGTTCAGATCGACATCTGCGCGATGTCGTTGTACGCGGCGACCAGCTTGTTGCGCACCTGCAAGCCGAACTGGAAGCCGACGTTGGCCTTCTGCATGTCGACCATCACGTCGTTCAGCGACACGTTCGACGCACCAAGCTCGAACGCCTGCGATTCGCCGACCGCCTTCTGCTGGTCGCCGCTGATCTTGTCGAGCGAGGCCTTCAGCGCCGCCGCGAAGTTGGTGGGCGTCGCCGCGCCGGACTGCTCCGCCGCCGGGGTCGCGTCGCCGGCCGCCTGCGCCGCCATCGCCTGCATCTGTTGCAGCGCCGACGATAGCGCGTTCACGGGCATGGTCATGTTTTCTCCGTTGAATGTGCGATCGGACCGCCGGAAGGTGTACCGATCTGGACGAAAGCATAGCAGCGGCCCCTCGCGGAAAGTCCCGAAACTAGGGGGGAAACCCGGCTCTATTCAAGCAATCGGGTTGAGCGCCGCTGCGGATAATTTCAAGGGTGAAAGTGTCTGTCCGTCCGCCGAGCCCCGGCGCGGCATCACGGCAGAACGCCAAGGCATTCCCCGGAGAAACCCGACGCATGGATTCGTCAGCCAACTCGTTGATCAACCCCGACGCCCGCATGGGGCTCGCCGGCGCGCAGCCCGCTGCCGGTCAGGCCGGTAGCGGCCAGGCCGGCGGCACGGCCGACCTGGGCGGCCTCGGCGGCCTGGGAGGTATCGGCGGCAATTTCGGCCAACGTCTGTCCGGACTCGCGCAGATGCGCGGCAACCCGCGCGCGCCGCTCGTATTCGCGCTCGCGCTGCTGATAGCGGTCGTCGCGGGCCTGTTCCTGTGGTCGCGCGCTCCGGACTACAAGGTGCTCTACAGCAATCTGTCCGACCGCGACGGCGGCTCGATCATCGCCGCTTTGCAGCAGGCCAATATCCCGTACAAGCTGTCCGACAGCGGCAGCGCGATCCTCGTGCCGGCCGAGCAGGTCCACGAGATGCGCCTGCGCCTCGCGTCGCAGGGGCTGCCGAAGAGCGGCTCGGTCGGCTTCGAACTGATGGACAACCAGAAATTCGGCATCAGCCAGTTCGACGAGCAGATCAACTATCAGCGCGCGCTGGAAGGCGAACTCGAACGCACGATCGAATCGATCTCGTCGGTCAAATCGGCGCGCGTGCACCTCGCGATTCCGAAGCCGAGCGTGTTCGTGCGCGACAAGGAAGCGCCGTCGGCGGCCGTGCTGGTGAACCTGTACCCGGGCCGCGTGCTCGACGAAGGCCAGGTCGTCGCGATTACGCACATGGTGGCGTCGGCGGTGCCGGAAATGCCGGTGCGCGGCGTGACGATCCTCGACCAGGACGGCAACCTGCTCACGCAGCCAACCAACGGCAGCGGGCTCGATGCAACCCAACTGAAGTTCCGCCAGCAGATCGAGCGCAATACCCAGCAGCGCATCGACACGATCCTCGCGCCGCTGTTCGGCGCCGGCAACGCGCGCTCGCAGGTCAGCGCCGACATCGACTTCTCGCATAGCGAGCAGACTTCGGAGAAGTACGGCCCGAACGGCAATCCGCAGGATGCCGCGATCCGCAGCCAGCAGACGAGCAGCGCCACCGAAATGTCGCAGGGCGGCGCCTCGGGCGTGCCGGGTGCGCTGTCGAACCAGCCGCCGCAGCCGGCCTCCGCGCCGATCGTGGCCGGCAACGGCGCGAGCTCGGTGACCACGACGCCGGTCAGCGATCACAAGGATTCGACCACCAACTACGAGCTCGACAAGATCGTGCGCCACGTCGACCAGCCGATGGGCGGCATCCGCCGGCTGTCGGTCGCGGTGGTCGTCAATTACCTGCGGGTCGTCGATCCGAAGGGTCACGTGACGATGCAGCCGGTCAGCGCCGACAAGCTCGCGCAGATCACGCAGCTCGTGAAGGACGCGATGGGTTTCGACGCGTCACGCGGCGACTCGGTCAACGTGGTCAACAGCGCGTTCACCACCGAGCTCGACCCGAACGCCGACCTGCCGTGGTGGCGCACGCCGGACATGCTCGCGCTGTACAAGCAGATCGCGACGTACCTCGGCATCGGCGCGGTGGCCCTGTTCCTCTACTTCGTGATGGTGAAGCCGGCGCTGCGCCGCGCGTTCCCGCCGCCGCCCGAGCCGGTCGCCGCACTGATGTCGCCGGACGAACCGATGCTGCTCGACGGCATCCCGGCCGAGGAGCGCGAAGGCGCGGTGGTCGAAATCGAAGCGGACAGCGAGAAGCTCGCGCTCGAAAACGCGAAGCACAAATACGAGCGGAACCTGGAGTTCGCGCGCAGCATCGCGCGTCAGGATCCGAAGGTCGTAGCAACCGTCGTCAAGAACTGGGTGTCCGATGAGCGCTGAAGGCGTAGTGAAGAGCGCGCTGCTGCTGATGTCGATCGGCGAGGAAGAGGCGGCGCAGGTGTTCAAGTTCCTGGGCCCCCGTGAGGTCCAGAAGATCGGTGTCGCGATGGCCGGGCTGAAGAGCGTGACGCGCGAACAGGTCGACGAAGTGCTGCAGGAGTTCGTGCGAGAAGCCGAACAGCACACCGGCATGTCGCTCGATTCGAACGAATACATCCGCTCGGTGCTGACCAAGGCGCTCGGCGACGACAAGGCCGGCGTGATCATCGACCGGATCCTGCAGGGCAGCGACACGAGCGGCATCGAAGGCCTGAAGTGGATGGACTCGGCGGCGGTCGCGGAACTAATCAAGAACGAGCATCCGCAGATCATCGCGACGATCCTCGTGCATCTGGACCGCGATCAGGCTTCGGAGATCGTCGCCTGCTTCACGGACCGCCTGCGCAACGACGTGCTGCTGCGGATCGCGACGCTCGACGGCATCCAGCCGGCCGCGCTGCGCGAACTCGACGACGTGCTGACCGGCCTGCTGTCCGGCAGCGACAACCTGAAGCGCAGCCCGATGGGCGGCATCCGCACGGCGGCCGAGATTCTCAACTTCATGTCGAGCAACCACGAGGAAGGCGTCATCGAAAACGTACGCCAGTACGACGCGGAACTTGCGCAGAAGATCATCGATCAGATGTTTGTGTTCGAGAACCTGCTCGACCTCGAAGACCGAGCGATCCAGCTGCTGCTGAAGGAAGTCGAATCCGAGGCGCTGATCATCTCGCTGAAGGGCGCGCCGCCCGCGCTGCGTCAGAAGTTCCTGTCGAACATGTCGCAGCGCGCGGCCGAGTTGCTCGCCGAAGACCTCGACGCACGCGGCCCGGTGCGCGTATCCGAGGTCGAGACGCAGCAGCGCCGCATCCTGCAGATCGTGCGCAACCTCGCCGAAAGCGGACAGATCGTGATCGGCGGCAAGGCGGAAGATGCATATGTCTGATCCGAACGCCCCGGCAAAGGAAAGCCTCTCGGCCTACCAGCGCTGGGAGATGGCGTCGTTCGATCCGGCCCCACCGGCGCCCCCGCCGGCCGAGCCCGAGTTCGACGAGCGTGCGTTCGAAGCCGAACTCGAGCGCCGCCGCGACGCCGCGCATGCGCAGGGCGTCGCGACCGGTCATGTGGCCGGTCAGGCGCTCGGCTACCAGGCGGGCTACGACCAGGGGCATGCGCAGGGTTTCGCGCAGGGCCAGACCGAGGCGCGCGAGGAAGCGATGCGGCTCGCCGCGCTTGCCGAAACCTTCAAGAGCGCGCTCGATGGCGCGCAGCACGCGATTTCCGAAACGCTGGTCGCGCTCGCGCTCGACATCGCGCAGCAGGTCGTGCGCCAGCACGTGCAGCACGACCCGACCGCGCTGATCGCGGCCGCGCGCGAGGTGCTCGCGGCCGAGCCCGCGCTCTCCGGCTCGCCGGCGCTGATCGTGAGTCCCGCCGATCTGCCGGTCGTCGAGGCGTATCTGCTCGAAGAGTTGCAAACCCGCGGCTGGACCGTGCGCACCGATGCTTCGGTGGAGCGCGGCGGTTGCCGCGCGCAGGCCGGCACCGGCGAAGTCGACGCGGGCATCGACACGCGCTGGCAGCGCGTCGCCGCCGCGCTCGGCAAGGTGAGCACGTGGTGAAGCCGACGCTCGACGAGATCCGCGCGAGCGACCTGACGCCGCTCGAGCGCGAGCTCGCATTGGCATCGTTCGGCGCCGAAGCGCTGGCCGATGCCGAGTCGGCCAGTACCGACGAATCCGCGGATTCCACACCGCAAGCTTCGGCGGGCGCGCATCCCGCGACAGGCGCGGCGGCGAGCCGCGAGTCGGCCGCGACGGACCACGCCGTGCGTGCGGCTTCGGCCGCTCACGCTCCGCGCGCGCCGTCCTACGATCCCGCGCTCGACATCAATCCCCACATGCAGGCGTGGCGCGGCCAGCTCGACGCGCTGCGCGCGCGCAACGCGATCGCCAGGCCGCTGCGCGCGTGCGGGCGTCTGACGCGCGCGGCCGGTCTCGTGCTCGAAGCGGTCGGCCTGCGTCTGTCGGTCGGCGCCGAAGTGATGATCGAACTGCCGCCCGGTAGTTCGCTGCCGATGGCCGAAGCCGAAGTGGTCGGCTTCTCCGGCGACAAGCTGTTCCTGATGCCGACCACCGAAGTGATCGGCCTGTTGCCCGGCGCACGCGTCTATCCGCTCGAAAGCGCGCCGATCGCCGATCCGCTCGCGGGTGCGAAGCGTCTGCCGGTCGGCTGGGAACTGCTCGGCCGCGTGCTCGACGCATCGGGCCGTCCGCTCGACGGGCTCGGTCCGCTCGGCACCCAAACCGACGCGCCGCTGTCCGCGCCGGTGATCAATCCGCTCAATCGCGAGCCGATTCACAAGGTGCTCGACGTCGGCGTGCGCGCGATCAACTCGCTGCTGACGGTTGGCCGTGGTCAACGCATGGGGCTGTTCGCGGGTTCGGGCGTCGGTAAATCGGTGCTGCTCGGCACGATGGCGCGCTACACCAGCGCCGAGGTGATCGTGATCGGGCTGATCGGCGAACGCGGCCGCGAAGTGAAGGAATTCATCGAACAGATTCTCGGCGAGGAAGGTCTGGCGCGTTCGGTCGTGATCGCCGCGCCGGCCGACGTGTCGCCGCTGTTGCGGATGCAGGCCGCCGCGTACTCGACGTCGCTCGCCGAATTCTTCCGCGACCAGGGCAAGCACGTGCTGCTGCTGATGGACTCGCTGACCCGCTACGCGATGGCGCAGCGCGAGATCGCGCTGGCGATCGGCGAGCCGCCCGCGACCAAGGGTTATCCGCCGTCGGTGTTCGCGAAGCTGCCGGCGCTGGTCGAGCGCACCGGCAACGGGCCGGCGGGCGGCGGCTCGATCACCGCGTTCTACACGGTGCTGACCGAAGGCGACGACCAGCAGGACCCGATCGCCGACTCGGCGCGCGCGATTCTCGACGGCCATATCGTGCTGTCGCGCTCGCTCGCCGAAGCCGGCCACTACCCTGCGATCGATATCGAAGCGTCGATTAGCCGGGCAATGACCGCGCTGATCGACGATAACCATCTGAATAAAACGCGTATGTTCAAGCAGATGCTGTCGCGCTATCAGCGCAACCGCGATCTGATCAACGTCGGTGCGTATTCGAGCGGGCGCGACGCGGTGCTCGATCGCGCGATCGCCCTGTATCCGCGGATGGAAGCGTTCCTGCAACAAGGTTTTCGTGAGTGCGCGAACTTCCAGCCGAGCATCGACATGCTGAACGCGCTGTTTGCTTAGCCCCGAGGAGGCTGACGATGTCGAAACACTTTCCGATCAAGACGCTGATCGGTCTCGCGCAGGACGACGTGGACGCCGCCGCGCAGCGGCTCGGCCGCGCGCAGCGCGAGCGCAACGACGTGCAGGCGCAACTCGATGCACTGGTGCAGTACCGCAACGAATACTACGTGCGCTTCACCGAGAGCGCGCAGTCGGGCATGCCGGCCGGCAACATGCGCAACTTCCAGGCGTTCCTCGACACGCTCGATGCCGCGATCGAGCAGCAGCGCAACCTGCTCGCGGCGGCGAGCGCCCGGGTCGAGATGGCGAAGCCCGACTGGCAGCGCCAGAAGCAGAAGCTCGGCTCGTACGAAGTGCTGCAGGCGCGCGGCGAGGCAGCCGAGGCGAAGGTCGCCGCGCGCCGCGAGCAGCGCGACGCCGACGAATTCGCCGCGCGCAGTCTGCGCATGCGTACCGACGGCGCGTGAGGCGTTGCCTCACGGCTAAGGCCCGACGGCACAGCCGTTTGACAGGTTCACAGGATTCCTTATGTCGCTTCTTTCACAGATCGGCTCCCAACTGAGCACGCTGCTCGACACGAGCGGCAATGGGTCGAGCAACGCCGCCGCGAGCGCCGCGGTCAACTCGAGCCCGTTCGCGCAGACCCTGCAGCAAAGCATCGACCAGCAGAACAGCGCGAATCAACAGCAGACGAGTTCCGCGACGGCGTCGCAACCCCAGCCGCCGAGCGCGCCGCCTGCCTCCCCCGCTGCCGCGCAGCAGAGCGCGAGCAGCAGCCAGAACGGCAGTGGCACGTCGAACAGCGGGTCGAGCAGCGACGCGTCGTCCACGACGTCGACGTCACAAACGCAGCAGGCTTCGAACAGCCAGACGACCACGACGCAGGCGAAGCAGAAGGGCACCAAGGCGCAGACCGACGCTGGCGCGCTTGCCGCCGCGGCGGCTGCCGCCCAGGCTCAGGCCCAGGCCCAGGCTGTTGCCAACAATGCCGACGCGAACGCGACCACCACGACCGATGCCGCGAGCGCCGCCGCCGACGCGGTCAGCGCGCTGGCCGGCACGGCCGCGGGCGCGCTCACGGCCACGGTGGCAAGCAGGACAGGCGCGGTCGATCCGAAGTCGCTGCAGGATGCGTTGCAGAGTGCACTGTCCGCGCTGTCGAGCGGCCAGGGCGCGGTGCCCGCGGCCGCGCTCGCCAGCGGCGCGGCCGCGAAAGCAGCGAGCGTGTCGAGCGCGGCAGGCGGATTGGGCAACACGAAGACTGGCCTGAACGGCACGTCGGACGGCAAGACGCTCGGCAACGGCCTGTTCAGCGATGCCAAGGGGACCTCGACCGGCCACACGACGCTGACCACGGCGACGGCCGCCGCGACTGCGCTGGCCGATCCATCGATGGCGAGGTCGGCGGCCGATGCGCTGAGCGCCGCGGCCGCGACGAGCGGCCAGGCGGACAACCTCGCATCGGCGCGCAGCGCGTCGGATGCGGCGAACGCCGCGCTGGCCGCGACGCAGGCGGCCGCGAGCGCCGCGAGCACGACGGCGGCGGTGCAGAACACCGGCAACGCGAGCGCGGCCGCCGCCGCGAACGCGCTGACGCCGCAGGTCGGCACGAGCGACTGGGAAGACGCGCTGAGCCAGAAGGTGGTGTTTTTGTCGAATGCGCATTCGCAGAGTGCGGAGCTGACGCTCAATCCGAAGGATCTGGGACCGTTGCAGGTCGTGCTGCAAGTCGCGGATAACCATGCGCATGCGCTGTTCGTTTCGCAGCACCAGTCGGTGCGGGAGGCGGTCGAGGCGGCTTTGCCGAAGCTTCGCGAGGCGATGGAGTCCAATGGGATTGGGCTTGGCAGTGCGAGTGTGAGTGATGGGTTTGCGCGGCAGAGCGGGCAACAGCAACAGAGCGCAGGCGCGGGTGGGTCTAATGGGAAGGGGGGCGGTGGTGGTGGGGCCCTCGCAGGGGATGGCGTCGTGGACTCCGCCGGTTCAGTGGCTGGTGTTGCCGTGCGGCAGCAGGTTGGACTAGTCGATACGTTTGCCTAGAGCGAGGCTGGGCGCTTTTTTCGTTGTTCTGGCGTTCTTGGCCTTTCCTTGTTGTCTTATCGGTCTATTAGCGTTGCCCCTGTGCGGGGCGGCGCTTTTTTCGTTGTTCTAGCGTGATTGGCCTTTCCTTGCTGTGTTGTCGGTCTATTAGCGTTGCCCCTGTGCGGGGCGGCACCTACTTTCTTTGCTGCTGCAAAGAAAGTAGGCAAAGAAGACAGCTCAAACCGCTAACTCTTAAGCGGGCTCCCCGGTCTGCATGAGGTAGTGGTGCATCTGGAATCCGTGCTCCCGCACATTCAGCACCAATGACAAGGCCGTCATTCCTCCGGCGGCGCTACGCGCGCCGAATCCCCGTTCAAAAACCACTGGTTGTTCTGGCGCATCGCCGAGGCGAGCCGAGGGCTCCCGCTGCGCGGGCCAAACCGTTGGTTCCCCTGGCAGACCCGTCCGCGACGCACGCAGTGCGGAGTGGGAGCTGATGACGGCTTTGTCACCAGAGCGGAATGTGCGGGGACACGGATTCCAGATGCACCACTGCCCCTTCCGAGCCAGGGGAGCCGCTTATAAGCTGGCGGTTTGAGCTGTCTTCTTTGCCTACTTTCTTTGCAGCAGCAAAGAAAGTAGGTGCCGCCCCGCACAGGGGCAACGCTAATAGACCAATAAGACAACAAGGAAAGGCCAAGAACGCCAGAACAACGAAAAAAGCGCCGCCTCCGCACAGGGGCAACGCTAATAGACCGATAAGACAACAAGGAAAGGCCAACCAAGCCAGAACAACGAAAAAAGCGCCGCCCTGCCAAAGGGCAACACCAAAACCCAAAAACAAAACCCATCTCAACGATAAAAAAACAGCCAAAAACCTGAGATAGCCAGAAATAGCCCTTCTTTTCGACCCATAGCGCCGCAGGCAAATCAACAACAATCACCCTAACCCTTACTAGGCTAGCAACAAGCTAGCAAACCAAATGGCAACCACGACCGCCCCGCAACAAGCCGTGCCCGCCTCGCCGGGCCCCATGAAGCGCATCATCCTGATCGTCCTCATTGCGCTGATCGCCGCGGGCGCCGCCGGGGCTGGCGTGTGGTTCTTCATGTCGAAGCGCGCACCCGTCGCCGTATCGGCCGAAGCCGCGCCGGCGCCGTCCGCCGTGCCGCTGTTCTTCCCGCTCGAATCAATGACCGTCAACCTGCAATCGGACGACGGTCAGCAACACTTCCTGCGCATCGGCCTCACGCTGAAGCTCGGCGACGCCGCCACCCAGCAGGCGCTCACCGATCACATGCCGGAAGTGCGCAGCCGCATCCTGCTCGCGCTGTCGAACAAGCACCCCGAAGACCTCGCGCCGCTCGAAGGCAAGCGCGCGCTCGCCGAAGAGCTGAAGACGCTGATCATGGAGCCGACCGAAAAGGGCGCCGCACCGATCCGCGTGCAGGACGTGCTGTTCACCGAGTTCGTCGTGCAGTGACGTGACGTTCGCCAGCACTGCCATCATCAATCGCCAAGGGACGCACGAGGAATAAGCAATGGGCCACGAAGAGTTCATGTCCCAGGAGGAGGTCGATGCCCTTCTGAAGGGCGTCACCGGCGAATCCGACACGGAATCCGAGCAAGGCGATCGCACGGGCGTACGCCCGTACAACATCGCGACGCAGGAACGCATCGTCCGTGGCCGGATGCCGGGCCTCGAAATCATCAACGACCGCTTCGCGCGCCTGTTGCGCGTCGGCATTTTCAACTTCATGCGGCGCTCGGCGGAAATCTCCGTCGGCCCGGTGAAAGTGCAGAAGTACAGCGAATTCACGCGCAATCTGCCGATCCCGACCAACCTGAACCTGGTCCACGTGAAGCCGCTGCGCGGCACGTCGCTGTTCGTGTTCGATCCGAACCTCGTGTTCTTCGTAGTCGACAACCTGTTCGGCGGCGACGGCCGTTTTCATACGCGCGTCGAAGGACGCGATTTCACGCAGACCGAGCAGCGCATCATCACGAAGCTGCTCAATCTGACGTTCGAGCACTACACGGCGTCGTGGAAAAGCGTGCGCCCGCTGCAGTTCGAATACGTGCGCTCGGAAATGCATACGCAATTCGCCAACGTCGCGACGCCGAACGAAATCGTCATCGTCACGCAGTTCTCGATCGAGTTCGGCTCGACCGGCGGCACGCTGCACATCTGCATGCCCTACTCGATGATCGAGCCGATCCGCGACGTGCTCTCGTCGCCGATCCAGGGCGAGGCGATGGACGTCGACCGGCGCTGGGTGCGCGTGCTGTCGCAGCAGGTGCAGGCGGCCGAAGTGCAGTTGAGCGCCGACCTCGCGCAGGTGCCGGTCACGTTCGAACAGATCCTGAACATGCGCAAAGGCGATGTTCTGCCGATCAACATCCCGGAGCACATCACCGCCAAAGTCGACGGCGTGCCGGTGATGGAATGCGGCTACGGAATTTTCAATGGTCAGTACGCGTTGCGGGTCCAGAAGATGATCAGCGCAGCCGACACGATGAAGGAAGGTGGATATGAGTGACCTGAACGCAAAGCCCGAGAGCGATCTCGCGGCAGCCGAGCAACTCGCCGCCGGCGCGCTGTCCGCCGCGGACGACGACGCGGGGATGGACGACTGGGCCAGCGCGCTCGCCGAGCAGAACGGCAACGACGAAATCAACCCGGCCGCGGCCGGTGTGTTCCAGCCGCTGTCGAAGGTCGCGCCGACCTCGACGCACAACGACATCGACATGATTCTGGACATCCCCGTCCAGATGACCGTCGAGCTCGGCCGCACCAAGATCGCGATCCGCAATCTGCTGCAGCTCGCGCAAGGCTCGGTCGTCGAACTCGACGGTATGGCCGGCGAGCCGATGGACGTGCTCGTCAACGGCTGCCTGATCGCCCAGGGCGAAGTGGTGGTCGTCAACGACAAGTTCGGTATCCGGCTGACCGACATCATCACGCCGTCCGAACGCATCCGGAAACTGAATCGATGAAACGTTTGGCAGGTCGCGGCGGGTTGCTCGCGTCGCGCAAGGTTTTGTCGCAGGCCGTGAACAAGGCGCTGGCAGCGAGCGCCACGGTGCTCTGCGCGTCCACCGTCGCGCACGCCGCCGACATGAACGCGGTCAACAACGCCGCGAAAATCGCGTCGGGTGTCGGCGCGGGCAGCGCAGTGCCGGCGCTCGGCGTAGGCGCAGTGCTGCAAACCTTCGTCGGGCTCGCGGTCGTGATCGGCCTCGTGTTCGGCTGCGCGTGGCTCGCGCGACGCTTCGGCCTGCAACCGGGCCAGCGCGGCGGCCTCGTGAAGACGGTCGGCGGCGCTTCGCTCGGCGGCAAGGAGCGCGTCGCGGTCGTCGAGATCGGCGATACCTGGCTCGTGCTTGGAGCTGCGCCCGGCAACGTGCGGCTGCTGCATACGATGCCGGCGGGTTCCGCCGCGGCCGATGCGCTCGCCGCTTCGCCCGCACCGCTCGCCGGCAGCTTCGGTCAACGCTTTCGCGACGCCCTGAAGGGCGAAGTGGGCAAACGTTTCAACGCGCACGGCGGCGGGGATCGGTGATGCAGGTCAGTTTCAGGCAGTCAGGCTGGTTCTTCATGCTCACGCGCCGAGTGGCGCGGGCGCTCCCCGCAGTGCTTCAACTCGCGCTGCCGGCACTGCTGTTCGCGCTGCCCACGCTATCGTTCGCGCAAACCGCCGGCCTGCCGGCCTTCACGACGAGCCCCGGCCCGAACGGCGGCACGACCTACTCGCTGAGCGTGCAGACGATGCTGCTGCTCACGATGCTGTCGTTCCTGCCCGCGATGGTGCTGATGATGACGAGCTTCACGCGCATCGTGATCGTGTTGTCGCTGCTGCGCCAGGCGCTCGGCACGACCACCACGCCGCCGAACCAGGTGCTCGTCGGCCTTGCGCTGTTTCTGACGTTGTTCGTGATGTCGCCGGTGCTCGACAAGGCCTATAACGAAGGGTACAAGCCGTTCTCCGAAGGCACGATTTCGATGGACCAGGCGGTGTCGCGCGGTGTCGCGCCGTTCAAGACCTTCATGCTGCGTCAGACCCGCGAAAGCGACCTCGCGCTGTTCGCGCGCATCTCGCACGCGGCGCCGATGCAGGGGCCCGAAGACGTGCCGCTGTCGCTGCTGGTGCCGTCGTTCGTGACGAGCGAGCTGAAGACCGGCTTCACGATCGGCTTCACGATCTTCATCCCGTTCCTGATCATCGACATGGTGGTCGCGAGCGTGCTGATGTCGATGGGCATGATGATGGTGTCGCCGGCGACGATTTCGCTGCCGTTCAAGCTGATGCTGTTCGTGCTCGTCGACGGCTGGCAGTTGCTGCTCGGCTCGCTCGCGCAGAGCTTCGTCTGATCTTTTTCGACTCCTCGTTCTCCAGGCACTCCCGATGACACCCGAAGCAGTCATGACGCTGGCCCACCAGGCCATGTACATCGGCCTGATGATGGCCGCCCCGCTGCTGCTCGTCGCGCTCGTCGTCGGTCTGCTGGTGAGCCTGTTCCAGGCGGCCACGCAGATCAACGAAACCACCCTGTCGTTCATCCCGAAGCTGCTCGCAATCGCACTCACGCTGGTGATCGCCGGGCCGTGGATGCTGACCACGATGCTCGACTACCTGCGCCACACGATCACCAGCATTCCGACGCTCGTCAACTGAGCGCCGCCGGCACGTCGACGCGCTCTCCCCGCCCCGCTCCATGTTCACGGTCACCTACGCGCAACTGAACGTCTGGCTGACCGCATTCCTGTGGCCGTTCGCGCGCATCGCCGCGCTGATCGCGACCGCGCCGGTGTTCGGCAACACGTCGCTGCCCTCGCGCGTGAAGATCGGCCTTGCCGCGTTCACGACGATCATCGTCGCGCCGACGATCGGCGCGCTGCCGCAGGTCACCGTGTTTTCCGCCGCGGGCGTGTGGATTCTCGTCAACCAGTTCCTGATCGGCATCGCGCTCGGCGTGACGATGCAGGTCGTGTTCCAGGCGATCGACGCGACCGGCTACTTCATCGGCCTCGGCATGGGCCTCGGCTTCGCGACTTTCTTCGACCAGCAGGCGACCGGCTCCGGCGTCGTGATCTCGCGCTACATGACGACGATCGCGACGCTGGTGTTTCTCGCCGTCGACGGTCATCTGCAGATGATCGCCGCGCTCGTGACGACGTTCCAGTCGGTGCCGGTGTCGGCGAACCTGCTCGCACCGCACGGCTGGCAGGCGCTCGCGAACTGGGGCGGCTCGATCTTTTCCGCGGGACTGTTGCTGTCGTTGCCGGTCGTCGTCGCGCTGCTGATCGCGAACCTCGCGCTCGGCATTCTCAATCGCGCGGCGCCGCAGATCGGGGTATTCCAGATCGGCTTTCCGCTGACGATGCTGGTGGGCCTGCTGCTCGTGCAGCTGATGCTGCCGAACATGATCCCGTTCTTCGTGCGGCTGTTCGATGGCGGCATCGATCAGATGGGACGGATCGCGGCGGGGCTCAGATAACACCACGCAAGTCTCGAACCGCGCACGTAAAAAAACCGGCTCGCGCCGGTTTTTTTCTTTGAGCCGCCGCAGCGGCATCAGTTGTTGATGTACTGGAACAGCGACATGTTCTGGATCTGCACGAACGCTTGCTGCGATGCTTGCAACGCGGCCTGCGTCAGCGTGTACTTGCTGATCGTCGAGACCATGTTGGTCTGGGTCAGGTTTGCGATATCGCTTGCCGTTTGCGTCGAGTTGGTCTGCGTGACCGTTTGCAGCGCCTCGACTTCCTGCTCGCGACCGCCCACCGAAGCCTGCACCGCGGTGATGTTGTTCAGCGTGTTGGAAAGCTGCGACAGACCCGTATTCATCGCGTTCTGCAGCGTCGCCGAGGCCGCGTCGTTGCCGCTCACCGGCTGCTGCAGCGCGGTGATCATCGCGTTCAGGTTCGCGAACACGTTGGTGCCCGCCTTGTTGGCCGGCTGCACCGTGAAAGTGTCGTTGGCGACCGGCGTGCCGGTGATTTCGACGGTCTGGCCGGCCAGCGTGATGTTCGAACCCGACGTGTAGGGCTGTGCCGTGCCCACGGTGTTGGTCGTCGTGTCGGTGACCGTGTAGGTCATCGCGCTGCCGGTGCCGCTGAACTGGATCTGGTACGTGTCGGCGTTCGCCGCGTTGGTCGGATCGGTGACCGTGACCGGGCCGATCACGCCGGTGCCGGTGTTGGCCGAACTGCCCGAGGCGATCGGCTCCGCGTTGGTCGCGCCGACGCTCATGAACACCGCGAGACCGTTGTCGCCGGTCGCCACCGAGTTGCTATCGGTGACCTGCACGGTGCGGGTGCCGGTGTCGCCCGAATAGACGACGTTGCCGGCCGCATCGGTCGTGAAAGCCTGGGTCGAATTCTGGAAGCCGGCGAACAGCGCGTTGCCGGAGCCGTCGGTCGCGTTCGCGTAGGTCAGCAGCTGGTCGCGCAGGGTGGTCAGCTGCGCGGCGATCGCCTGGCGGTTGGTGTCGTTCAGCACGCCGCTGCCGACGCTCAGGCCCAGCGTGTTCGCGCTTTGCAGCGTCGTGATCACGCTGGAGAGCGTCGAGTCCTCGGCCCCCAGCGACGACAACGCCGAATTCTGGTTCGTCGTGTACTGCGACAGCGCGGCCGCCGTCGAGCTGAGCTGCACCGCCTGCGCGGCGCCGAGCGGATTGTCGGCGGGCGTGGTCAGGCTCTGGCCGCTCGAGATTTCCTGATAGATCTGCGACAACTGAGCTTGCTGATTGCTCATGTTCGCGACGTTCATGCCGAAGTACTGCTGGGTCGAAATTCGCATGGTTCAACGCCTTACGAGAAGATGCCAAGCAAAGTCTGGAACAGCGTCTGCGCGGTCTGGATGACCTTGCTGTTGGCCTGATAGAGCTGTTGGTACTGAAGCAGGTTGGCCGCTTCTTCATTGATATTGACGCCCGAGACCGACTGCTGCGCCGACGTGATCTGCGTGACGAGCGTGCTTTGCGCGGTCGCCGACGTCTGGATCTGCGTGGTCTGGTTGCCGATGGTGTTCACGTAGCTCGCGTACGCGCCCGTCAGCGTCGCGGTGCCGCCGTTGAGCACCTGCGCCGACGTCAGGCTCGACAGCAGTTGCGCGTTGCGGCCGTCGTTGGTCGCGCCGGTGTTCGGTCCGATCGTGAACGTGTCGCCGCTGGCGGGCGTGCCGCCGATCGTGACCGTGACGTTGTTCATCACGCCCGCGCTCGTCGAATTGGTCGGGTTGGTGATCGTCAGCGTTGCACCCGAGCTCGGCGAGTACGGCACCGCGGTCGTCGTCGAGCCGATCGTGTACGAAGTCGACGGGGAGCCCGCGACCGTCACCACCGAGCCGACCGGGAAGCCGGTCAGGCCGGTGCCCGCGGTATAGGTGATCGTCGACGTGCTGGTCGGTGCGCTGTAGCCGGCCGATACCGTGCCTTGCGAGACCGTCATGCTGCCGGTGTTCGACGTCGATGCCGATGCGAGCACGGGCGCCGCGGCCGCGATCGACGAGGCCGAGGTGGTGGTCAGCGCGAAGCCGTCCAGCGCGCCGCGGGTCGGCTCGACCGAGAACGAGTCGCCGGCCTTCATCGTGCCGCTCGCGACCGAGAACTGCAGGCCGCCGATCGGGTTGGTCAGGTTCGCCGCCGAGCCGACGATGCTGCCGGTCTGGTTGTCGGTCAGCGTGTAGGCGGTGCCGTTGTACGACAGCGTGTAGTCGCTCGTGGTCGGCTGGGCCGCGTTCGCGAACGAGACGCCGAGCGTCGCGTTGCCGGTGTTCTGCGGGTTCGCGTACACGGTCGGCGAGCCGACCGTGAACAGCGCGCCGCCGGCGGTGCCGTTCAGCGTGAGGCCGAGCTCGTTCTGCGAGTTGACCTGCGCGGCGAAGCTGGTCGCGATCGCGCCGAGTTGCGCTTCGGCCGGATCGAGCGTTTGCGACCGGAATTGCAGCAGGCCGCCGAGCGTGCCGCCGGACACGCTCGTGTCGGACAGCGTCTGCGGGGTCGGCGCCGGCTTCGCGCCGGCCTGGCCGAGATACTGGACCGACAGCTCGCTCGGGTCGCTCGTCGAGGTCGCCGTGCCGAGGTTGAAGCTGTTGCCCGCCAGCACCAGCGGCTGCCCGCTCGACATGAACAGGCTATAGCTGCCGTTGTCCTGCACGACCGACACGCCGATCAGTTGCGACAGATTCGACACCGCCTGGTCGCGTTCGTCGAGCAGCTGGTTCGGCGGCTGGCCCTGGTTGCTCGCCTGCGTGATCTGCGTGTTCAGCGACGCGATTTGCGCGGTATAGGTGTTGATCTGCGTGGTCGCGTTGCTCAATTGCGTATTGACGCTCGAGCGCAACTGGTCGTACTGCTGGCCTGCCGCGTTGATCTGGTTCGCGAGCGTCTGCGCGTCGCTGATCGCGGTCTGCCGCGTCGACACGCTCGACGCGTTGCTGGCGACGTTCTGCAGGCCCGAGAAGTAACCGCTGATCGCGCTCGCAATCCCCGTGGTCGGACTGCCGACGAGGTTGTTGAGCTCGGTGATCATCGTGTTGTACGCGGTGAGCGAGCTGCTCGTCGACTGCGCGTTGTTCAGCTCGGTCGTCAGATACTGGCTGTACGCACGCGTCACGGTGTCGGTGGAGACGCCCATCGGCAGGTAGCCGGAGCCGGTGTACGTGCCGCCCGTCTCCGAATACACCGGCGTTTCCATCGTGTAGCCGGGTGTCGACGCGTTGCTGATGTTTTCACCGGTCGTCGTCAAACCCCATTGGGCTGCCTGGAGTCCGCTGAGGCCGATAGTCAAGAGATTGCTGGACATGCGTCATCCTGAAGGGCGGCATCGCAGACATGCCACCGCGTTAGTGGAACATCCTCTTTAACGGCCCGCCGCGCGAAAAATTGAGGGCCATTCCACTTCGTTTGCGCTCGCCGCGACGTTGCCGCGACGTTGCCGCGCCGTCGCCTCCGACGCGAGTGCAACGTTTGCTTCGCCAGTCAAAACGTTCGCGCGGCGCCGTGCGTCATGCGCACGGCGCCGCGCGTTGCCTCGCCGCTCAGCGTGACAGCGAGCGGCGCTTCATTTCGAGCTGCGTGATCAGCCGCTGCAGCGTGTTTTCAGCGCTGCCCGGCAGCGTCAGGAAACGGAAGCCGAGCTGATAGCGCTGCGTGCCATTCGGCATCGCGAGCGAGCGATGCGACACGAGTTGCAGATCCAGCGACAAACGGCCGAGCGCGCCGAGCGTGAGCTCGCAGTCCATCAGGCGCGCGCCCATCGGCAGATTGGCGACGCGCAGGTCGGTCGTGCGCATGCCGACGCCGCCGAGCGACAGGTCGTGCACCTCGAAGCGGAACGTGTCGCCCTCGGGCAGGCGGCCGGTACACGTGTACGGGTCGAGAATCGGCGCGGCGACGCGGAAGTACTCGCGGCGCTGCACGTAGAACAGCACCTCGGGGAAGTCGGCCTCGAACGCCGGCAGTCCCTCGAAGCGCGTTTCGCGCGGGGTCTTGGTCGAGAAGTCGACGCGCACGCCGTCGGGCGACGCGTGGAACTGGCAGCGCGGCGCGCTGAGCAGCCCCGCGTTCTGATCGGGGAGCGCGCCCCAATCGAAAGTGAAAGTACGCTCTCGCACGTCGACGTCGAGCAGACGCGTGACGAGCTGTCCACCCGCATATTCGAGTGTGAGGAAGTCGCCGCGGTTGACGAGATTGCGCAGTTGCACGCCGATTTCGAGCGGATTGCGGCGGCCGAAATCGGGAACGCCATCGTTTTGCGGGACGTGCGGCTGACCGTTCGTGTCAGTCTGGCCGTTCGACTGGTTCATATCCATGGGCTTGCCGGTAAGCATGTTCTTGCGGGCACGTGCCAGGGCCTAGCCATTGACTCTGAGGGTCTTCATGCAAAGCCGCAACACGCGCGTTCGACCGGACCTTACAGCGCTGTTCCGGTATCGGGTCTAACTCGTTAGCGGCAGCATCGAGCCAAAATTTAGGGGCTCAATTTAAATATTCGCCGGAAATTTTACGCAAACGTTAAAACCGTATCCGCCCCATTTCCCACGATTATGTGGGCGCGGTATTTTATGCCGCTTTTTTCTGATGCCGTTTTGTCGTCGCGGCTTTTATACCGAATTTACCGGTAACTTTAAAAACCGCATTAAATGTCATCCCGTCGCGGAACGGCCAACCGCCTGCTCGCGGCCGGACCGTCTCCGTCTCTCCTGCACAGTGAGCTCATCACGTGCATTATTTTTAATCAGCCCATTTTCTGCATGATCGACATCAGCTTTTTCGCGTAATGCGGATCGGTCGCATAACCGGCGCGCTGCATGCCGTTGGCAAAACCGTTCACGTCGCGCGACGAATTGATCACCTGCGCGTAACGCGGATTGCTCTTCAACACGCTCGCGTAGTCGGTCATCGCTTCCTCGTACGAGTCGTACGCGCGGAATTTCTCGACCGTGCGATGCGGCTTGCCGTTCACGTATTCGGTCGTGACCGTCGACACGGTCTTGCCGGTCCAGTCGTTACCCGCCTTGATGCCGAACACGTTGTGGCTCGTCGAGCCGTCGGCCTTCTTGATCTCGCTCTTGCCCCAGCCCGATTCGAGCGCCGCCTGACCAATGATGAAGCGAGCCGGAATGCCGGTCGCCGCGCTCGCGGCCTGCGCCGGCGCGGCGAGCTTGTCGACGAACGCGTCGACCTTCGGCGAGCTGCCGTCGCCGCGCACCGGCGGCGTCAGCGCGCTATTGGCCGAGTAGGGCCGGCCCATCGCGAGCTGGCCGTTTGCCTGGGCATTGCCGTAGGCGCGCGCGAGCGCGTTCAACGCCGCGCTCTGGCCTTCGTCACCGCCGCCGCTGCCGCCACCGAGCGCGTTGGCCATGCCGGCGAGACCACCCGCCGCGCCCGTGCCGTTCGCGCCGCCCACCTGCATGCCCTGGTTGCGCATCAACTGCTTGAGCATCGCGTCGGCGACGCCGATGCCCTTCTTCGACAGCTGCTGCGCCATCTGCTGATCCATCATCGACGTGAAGGTCGCCGTGTCGTGCGAATCGAACGGACTGTCCTGCGGCGTCGCATCGCGCATGCTCTTCAACATCATCTGCGTGAAGACGGCGTCGAACTGCTGCGCGGCCATCTTCATGCCCGCTTTCGGCGAAGTTTTCGCCTGCGCGCTCAGGGCGCCGAAGCCCTGCACGTCGAGCGCGAACCGGCTGGTCAGGTCGTTGGCGGAGTTGACGCTATTGGTCGGATCCGAATTCATCCTGTGTGCTCCTTAGATGATTTCCAGGTCGGCGCGCAACGCACCGGCTGCTTTCATGGCCTGCAGGATCGACATCAGATCCGCGGGCGTCGCGCCGAGCGCATTGAGCCCCTTCACCACTTCGGCGAGATTCGCACCGGCGTTCACGAGTTTCAGCGCGCCGTTGTCCTGCTTCATCTGGATCTGCGACTGCTGCGCGACCACGGTGCGGCCGTTCGAGAACGCGCCCGGCTGGCTCACCACCGGCTGCGTGTTGATCACGACCGACAGATTGCCGTGCGCGACCGCGCAGTTCTGCAGCGTGACCATCTGGTTCATCACGATCGAGCCGGTGCGGGCGTTCAGGATCACCTTCGCGGCCGCCTGCGCGGGCCGCACTTCCAGGTTCTGCAATTGCGCCATGAACGAGACCTGCTGCTGCGGGTCGGCCGGCGCGCGCAGCTGGATCGTGCGGCCGTCGAGCGCGGTCGCGGTGCCGCTGCCGAACGCGTTGTCGATCGCCGAGACGACGCGTTGCGTGGTGTCGTAGTCCATGTCGTTCAGGTCGAGCTGCATCGTGCCCGCCTGCGATACCGAGGTCGGCACCGAGCGCTCGACGATCGCGCCGCTGGTGATGCGCCCCGCCGCCAGCTGGTTGACCTGCACCTTGCTGCCGTTGGCGCTCGCGCCCGCGCCGCCCACGGCGACGTTGCCCTGGCCGAGCGCATACACCTGGCCGTCGGCGCCCTTGAGCGGCGTGAGCAGCAGCGTGCCACCGCGCAGGCTCTTCGCATTGCCGAGCGACGACACGGTGATGTCGATCGGTTCGCCAGGCCGCGCGAACGGCGGCAGCACCGCGGTCACCATCACGGCGGCCACGTTCTTCAGCTGGATGTTCGACAGCGACGACTGCGAGTTGCTCGAGCCCGCCGCCTGGTTGTTGATCGAGATGCCGAGGTTCGCGAGCATGTTCGCGAGCGTCTGCGTCGTGAACGGCGTCTGCGTGGTCTGGTCGCCGGTGCCGTCGAGGCCGACCACGAGGCCGTAGCCGATCAGCGGGTTGTCGCGCACGCCCTGGATTTGCGCGAGATCTTTCAGGCGCTCCGCGTGCGCGGGCGTCGCGGCCGGCAGCGCCGCGCAGGCGAGCGCGGCGAACATGAGTGCGCGGCCCGCGCGCGACAGCGTGTTGAAGACAGTAGCCATGATCACCACGGCGCCACGTTGAGGAAGAACCGCTGGAGCCAGCCCATGGTCTCCGCTTCGTTGATGTAACCCTTCGCGGAGTATTCGATTTTCGCGTCGGCGACCTGGGTCGAGTACACGGCGTTCAGGCTTGAAATCGTGTTCGGATTGACGACACCCGAGAAGCGCACGAATTCATTGCCCTGATTGATCAGCATCTGTTTCTCACCGCTGACGACCAGGTTGCCGTTCGGCTGCACGCCGGTCACGGTCACGGTGATCGTGCCGTTGAACGTATTCGACGCGTTCGCGCCGCCGGTGCCGGCAAAACCGTTGGTGCCGGTCGCGCTCAGGTTGGTCTTGGCGAACAGGCCGCCGAGAAAGCCCGCGGTCGGCACATTGAAACTCGTGTTGCCGTTGCGGGTCGCATTCGCGCCCGAGTTCTTGGTCGCGTTGATGTTCTCGGAGATCACGATCGTGATGATGTCGCCCACGTTGCGCGGCCGCTGGTCTTCGAAGAGCGGCCGACCCGCGTAGCCCGGGTTGTAGATCGAGCCCGGTGCCTGCTGCTGCGGCGGAACCGGCGGCAGTGCGGTCATCGGCTGCTGCGTGATCGGTTCCCTCGGCAGTTGCGCGCAGCCGGCGAGCGCGGCGACCAGCGTGAGCTGCACGAGCGCCTCGGCCGTGCGCGAGTGAACCGGAGTACGAGTGGAGTGCGACATCATCGTTTACCGCCTTAAATATCCAGTCCTCAAACCTGCATCTGGCTCAAGGTCTGCAGCATCTGGTCGGAGGTCGTCACGGCCTTGCTGTTGATTTCGTACGCGCGCTGGGTCTGGATCATGTTCACCAGCTCCTGCACGACGTTCACGTTCGACGCTTCCACGTAACCCTGGTTGAGCGTGCCCGCGCCGTTCAGGCCCGGTTGCGCCACGTTCGGCGCACCCGACGACGCCGTTTCCGCGAACAGGTTCTCGCCCTTCGCGTCGAGGCCGGCCGGGTTGATGAAGGTCGCGATCTGCATCGTGCCGAGCTGCTGCGTGTTGCTCGAGCCGGCCACGGTGATCGACACCGCGCCGTCGCTGCCGATCGTCAGCGAGGTCGCATTGGCCGGGATCGTGATCGCCGGAATCACCTGGTAGCCGCTCGACGTGACGAGCTGACCCTGCGCGTTGGTCTGGAACGAGCCGTCGCGCGTGTAAGCGGTCGTGCCGTCGGGCATCTGCACCTGGAAGAAGCCCGCGCCGTTGATCGCGACGTCCTTCGAGTTGCCGGTCTGTTGCAGGTTGCCCTGCGTGTACAGACGCTCGGTCGCGACCTGCTGCACGCCGGTGCCGAGCTGGATGCCGGACGGCAGTTCGGTTTGCTGCGTCGAGTTCGCGCCGGGCTGGCGGATGGTCTGGTACAGCAGATCCTCGAACACCGCGCGCGAGCCCTTGAAGCCGTTGGTGCTGACGTTCGCGAGGTTGTTCGAGATCACGTCCATCTGCGACTGTTGCGCATTCATGCCGGTAGCGGCGATATAGAGTGAGCGGTTCACTTATGGTTCTCCATTGTCGGCCCGGAGGTGGCGCTTTAGCGCTTACTCCGGCCCCATGCAAAGCTGTCTCGGAGCGCGCCACGCAGGGCGCTCCGTGGCAATCCGTTAGCTGAAGCTGAGCAACTGGTTGGCGGACTGATCGTTCTTGTCGGCGTTTTGCAGCAATTGCGTCTGCATCTGGAACTGGCGCGCGTTGGTGATCATCGAGACCATCGCGCTGACCGGATTCACGTTACTGCCTTCGAGCGACGCCGGCGCGAGCGTCACGGTCGGATCGGCGTCGGCGGGGTTGCCGTCGGCGGTGCGAAAGAGACCGTCGTCGCCGCGGGTGATCGACTGCGGATCCGGATTGACGAGCTTCAGCTGATCGACGGTGACGACGGCGGTGGGCGGGTCGCCCGGCGTCAACGCCGACACCGTGCCGTCCTTGCCGATCGTGATCTGCGCGCCCGGCGGCACCGACACCGGCCCGCCGTTGCCGAGCACGACCTGATTGGTCGCGTTCACGAGCTGGCCGTTTTCGTCGATGTGCAGATTGCCCGCACGCGTGTAGGCCTCGTTGCCGTCGGCGGTCTGCACCGACAGCCAGCCCGGCCCCTGAATCGCGACGTCGAGCGGATTGCCCGTCTGCTGGATCGGCCCCGGCGTGTAGTCGGCGCCCGGTGTCGACGACAGCACGAACGTGCGGGTCGTGTCGTCGTTGATCGAACTGCCGTCGCCGAACGACATCGGCACGGCGCGGAAGGTTTCGAGCTGCGCGCGAAAGCCCGTGGTCGACGCGTTCGCGAGGTTGTTCGCGACGATCGCCTGCTGTTCGAGCGCCTGCGCGCTGCCCGACATCGCGGTGTAGATCAGCCGATCCATGAGGAGGTCCCGTTGGCTTACAGGTTGATCAGGGTCTGGTCGACGGCCTGCTGGGTCTTGATCGTCTGCGCGTTCGCCTGATAGTTGCGTTGCGCGGTGATCAGGTTGACCAGCTCGCTCGTCAGATCGACGTTCGAGTTCTCGACCGCGCCGCCTTGCAGCACGCCGTGATTGGTCGAGCCCGGCGTCGAGATCTGCGCGACGCCCGAGGCCGCCGTCTGGCCGTACTCGTTGTTGCCGAGGTCGGTGAGGCCGTTCTGGTTCGAGAAGTTCGCGAGCACGATCTGGCCGAGCGCCGCGGTCTGGCCGTTCGAGTAGTTGCCGGTCAGGGTGCCGTCGGCGCCGACTGTGAAGCTGGTCAGTTGGCCCGCCGCGTAGCCGTTGGTCGACAGGTTGTTCACGCCGTCCTTGCCGCCGTATTGCGTGGTGGCGCCCATGTTCAGCGTGACGTTCTGCGGCGTGCCCGAACCGTCGGTGGTCGGCAGCGACATCGTGAACGCGCCGAGCGTCGCGGTCGCGAGGCCGGTCGTCGCGTCGGTCGTGCTGACCAGCGTGCCCGACGAGTTGAAGTTCGCCGTGCCGATCTTGGTCGCGGTACCGGTCGACGTGCCCGCGTACACGTCCCACGTGCCCGAGGCCGTCTTCGCGAAGTACATGTTGACCGTCTGCGAGCCGCCGAGCGTGTCGTAGACGGTCGTGCTGGTCGAGTAGTTGTAGGTCGAATTGGAATTCTGGTTGAACGTGGTCGGGTTCTGCGTGATCGTGTAGCTGTCGTTGGCCACCGGTGTGCCGCTGAACGTGATGCTCTCGCCGTTGCCGAGCGTGATCGCGGTGCCGGCCGTGTAGGTCTGCGCCGCCGTGGTCGTGCCCAGCGTGTTGTCCGTGACCGTATAGGTGGTCGGGCTCGTGAAGTCGATCGTGTACTTGTCGGTGTTGGTGCCCGCGGCCGCGTTGGTGATCGTCGCACCGGTCGTGGCCAGCGTACCGGCGTTCGTGGCGCCGGCCGTCGCGGTCGGCGCGCCGAGCATGAGGTTGTCCTGCGCGTTCAGGTTCAGGCCCGCGGTGATCGAGGTGGTCGCCAACGGCGCGATGTTCGCGGTCGGCACCTGCAGCGGCACGGTCTGCGCGGTGTTGATGATGCCCGAGCTGTTGGCCGCGTAGCCCATCAGGTCGAGGCCCTGCGCGTTCGTGATGTAGCCGTTCTTGTCGAGCTGGAACACGCCGTTGCGCGAATAGGTCAGCGTGCCGCTGTTCGACATCTGGAAGAAGCCGTTGCCGTTGATCGCGACGTTCAGCGCCTGGTTCGTCGTCGTGATCGTGCCTTGCGAGAACTGCTGCTGCACTTCGGAAAGTTGCGTACCGATACCGATCTGCTGGCTCGTCGCGGTCGCGACCGAATTGGCGTACATGTCGGCGAATTCCGCGGTGCCGCTCTTGAAGCCGACCGTGTTGGCGTTGGCGATGTTGTTGCCGATCACGTCGAGATCGCTCGACGACGCTGACAGACCGCTCAAACCCGTTTGGTAACTCATGACGTACTCCGTATCTGGAAAGTCGTAACTGGATGGATCCGGACTACAGGATCGCGGCGACGCTGGTCAGGCCGACCGTCGAGCCGTTCGACAGCACGAGGCCCGGTGTGCCGCTGCTCTGCTGGACGACGCTTTCGACCGTCGCGCCGGTGAGCGTGGTGGCGGTCGCCTGCTGGCCGTTGATCGTGCCCGTCGCGGTAATCGTGTAGGTGCCGTCGGGCAGCGTGTTGCCGGCCGTGTCGGTCGGCGTCCAGCCGACCGGAATCGTGCCGGCCGACTGCTTGCCTAGATCGATCGTGTTGACGATCGTGCCGGCCGAGTTCTTCACGACGACCTGCAGGTCGCTGACGGAGTTCGCGAGCGTGACGCCGAACTCGTTCGCCTTGCCACTCGCCACGGTGATCGAGTTGCCCGTGGCGAGCACCGTCGAGCCGATCAGCAGCGCAGCCTGCGATTGCTGGCCCGCCGACAGTTGCGTCGACAGCGAGGAAAGCGACGTATTGAGCTGGCTGATGCCCTGCACCGTGCTGATCTGGGCGAGCTGCGAGGTCATCTGCGAGCTGTCCATCGGATTGGTCGGGTCCTGGTTCTTCATCTGCGCGACGAGCAGTTGCAGGAAGGTGTTCTGCAGGTCCGAGGCCGAGGTGCCCGAGGTGCTGCTCGTCGAGCCGGTCGCGCTCGAACTGCTGCTCGTGCCGTTCATCGTGTCGAGCAGCGTCTGCGAAACGGTCGTGCCGCTGCTGCCGATCGTGGTGTTGGTGGTCAAGGCTCTCTCCTCAGGTTCCGATCGTGAGCGTTTTCAGCATCAGGGTTTTGGCGGTGTTCAGCGTTTCGACGTTGGCCTGGTACGAGCGCGAGGCCGAGATCATGTTGACCATCTCCTGCACCGGGTCGACGTTGGGCAGCGTCACGTAGCCGTTCGCGTCGGCGGCCGGATTGCCGGGTTCGTACGCGGTCTTCATCGGCGACGGATCGTCGACCACGCCGGTCACCTGCACGCCGCCGACCTGCTGGCCGGAGCCCGAGCGCGCACCGCCGAGCGGGTTGACCGCGAACACGACCTGCTTGGCCTTGTACGGCTGGCCGTCGGGGCCCGTCGTGCTGTCCGCGTTGGCGAGGTTCGACGCGGTCACGTTGAGCCGCTCCGACTGCGCCGACATCGCGGAACCCGCGACACCAAAAATATTCATCAGGGATGGCATGTTTCCTGACCTCTCCTGCCGGTTCGCACCGGCTTCACGTTAAGTCCCGTAGCGTTTATGTTCGTCCGTGCGTGCTGCCTGTATTCAGCTGCTATGCACTCTGCTTGTGTGTCGTGCGGCGCGCGCGGCTTACGAGCCCGACGTGATCGCCGACAGCATCGTCTTGATCTGGTTCGACACGACCGTCATGCCCGACTCGAAGTGCACCGTGTTGTCGGCGAACTGCACGCGCTCGGTGTCGACGTCGACCGTGTTGCCGTCGAGCGACGGCTGCAGCGGCATCCGGTATTGCAGGTTGCCGTAGTCGTCGGGGCTGCCGCCCGTCGCCGTCAGGGTGGCCTTGCCGCTCATGTGGCCGGCCTCGGTCGTGTTCATCGACATGCCGCTCGTCACGCCCGCGGGTTGCGCCATCGCGAGCGTCGAGCTGTTCGACGCGCCCTGCCCGGCGGTGCTGCCGCCCGTCTTCTTCAGCGCGCCGGCGAGCGACGACGCGAAGTCGATATCGCGCGCCTTGTAGCCCGGCGTGTCGGCGTTCGCGATATTCGACGACAGCAGTTCCTGCCGGTATGCGCGCACATCCATCGCCTGCCGGCCGAAGGCGAATTCGGCATCGAGTTTGTCCAGCATGGGAATCTCCCGAGTACGTTTCCAAGGCCGACCCGTGCGCATCGTGCGAGACACGCGGCCGGTGCGAAGGCCTTTTTGCATGTGATGCATCTTATGGGCCGGGCGCAAGCGGCAATCGGACGAATAACCGGGAAAGGGGGCTTCTATTCAACGTTTGCGCGAAAGGGGTGCTCACTAGAATGCAAGGCGTACCGATGCATTCGATGGAGACTCGCGATGGACCAGCCCACCAACACCTTGCCGCAGCGTGCGAGCGGCACGACGATGCGTCGCGTGGGTGGCCGCTCGGTGGATCAGCGGGGTGATGGTTCAGAGAGCGCGCTCGCGCAGCCGGTGCGGCGCTCTTTCTCGCGTTGCGTTGCGCGCTGCCTGACGCGGGTAGTCGTCAACGTCGTGGTATGGGTGGCGGGCGGGATCGTGTTGCTGCCCGCTACGACCAAGGCCCAGGATGCCGGCGGCCTGATCGTGATTCCAGGGCCCGCCGAGAAAAATCCCGCCGCGCTGAACGATCTCGCGCAACGGATTCAGACGCCGGCGCAACGCAACGCGTCGGCGGCGTCGCTCGCGGCCGCGACCGCGCAGTCGCTCGGCTGCGCTCCCGCCTCGCGTGACACCGATGCGTTCTCGCGCGCCTCGAGCGCGAGCGGTGCGATCGTCATTCCGGGCGCGGGTGAGTCCGCTGCGGCCGCGCCGGCAATCATCCGCACCAACTTCAAGCCTGACGCGAACGGCGTCGTGACGATTCCGGCGGCGCCCGATACAGGGGCGTCGGGCGTCGCGCGCGTCAATGTCGAACGGGCCCCGGCCGCCGGCGTCGCGAATCCGCGCGCGGTCGCGGCCAATGCGCCGCAAGGCGACGGTTTCGACGATCTCGCATCGCGCGGCGAGCCGCCCGAATTCGGCGCGAACGGCAAGCCGATCGCGGCCGCGGCCGCGCAGCGGGCCAATGCCCCGATCGCGAGACTGCCCGTGACGTCGCCTGGCGCGCGGCCACCGACTGCCGTCGCCATCGCACCGAGAACACCGCAGACCGGTACCGCCGCCACGCCCGCGCAATCCGCACAAACCGCACAACCCGCGCCGCTGCCGGGCCAGCAGGATCCGGAAGCGATTCATACGGCTGCGCTCGCGTTCCTGCAACAGCAGTCCGTCGGCCTGCCCGGCAAGGTCGACATCATGGTCGCGCCGGCGTTTCCGCGCGGGCTCGCCGCGTGCACGTCGCTCGAACCGTTCATGCCGAGCGGCGCGCGCCTGTGGGGCCGGCTGACCGTCGGCGTGCGCTGCGCGGGCGAGCGGCCGTGGACGATCTATCTGCAGGCGCGCATCTCGCTGCACGCGACCTACTACCTCGCCGCACGCGCGATGGCGCCGGGCGAGGTGCTCACGGCCGCCGACCTCGTCGCGCGTGACGGCGACCTGACCGGCCTGCCGCAGGCGATCGTCACCGATCCGTCGCAGGCGGTCGGCTCGGTCTCGCTCGTGCGAATCGCGGGCGGCATGCCGCTGCGCCGCGACATGCTGAAGAGCGCGTCGGCGGTGGTGTTCGGTCAGACCGTGCGGGTCATCGCGGCCGGCGACGGTTTCTCCATTTCGTCCGAAGGCAGCGCGATGAACAACGCATCGCCGGGCCAGCAGGTGCGCGTCAAGACCGCGAACGGCCAGATCATCTCCGGCATCGTCAAGGACGGCGGCACGGTGGAAGTGCAGATGTGAGCGGGCTCGCACAAACGTCCACGCTCGAAGCCGTCTGCGCGGCGGCGGGCGGCGCAGGCGCAACCATGTTGAAAGGGGCGGATGGCCACGGGTTGGCGGGCCGGGTGTCGAGCGATTGCGCTAAAGTTTTGATCAGCGGTTGCCGTTATCAGGATCAAATCGTTAGGGAAGCCAATCGTGAAAGTCGATCCCACCACCTCTTCGAATCTGCCGTCGTTGAAAGACGCTGTGTCCCGCTCGCAGCAGAGCGGCGAAGCCACGCCCGCAGCCAGCGCCACGCAGGGCGCGGCGAGCACGGCCGCGCCGGCCGCGAGCAGCGCATCGGGCGACACCAGCGTGAGCCTGTCGGGTTTGTCGCAGCATCTGCGCAGCCTCGCGGCCTCCGGCTCGGCCGACATCGACACCGCGCACGTCGAGTCGATCAAGCAGGCGATCAAGGACGGCACGCTGCAGATCGACTCCGGCAAGATCGCCGACGGCGTGCTGCAGACGGCGCGCGACCTGTTGCAGAACAAATCCTCGTCGACCGGCAACTGATCGGCATTTCGCCGCACGGTGACCTGCCGGGCGGCGTCCGACCAACTCGGTTCGCGCGTCGTTCGCGAGCCGGTGTGCGTAGCGAGTTGTACACATGAAAGACGCCCTGGTTGCTACCCTGATCGAAGAATATTCGACCGTCGAGGCATTCGCCTCGATCCTCACTCTCGAAACCAAAGCGCTGACAGCGGTCTCGCCGCTGGAGCAGTTGCCCGCGATCGTCGAGAAGAAAACCGAATTGATCGGCGTGCTCGCGAGGCTCGAAGCGGCCCGCGACACGCAACTGGCCGAACTCGGCTTTCCGGCCGGCTGGTCCGGCATGGAACTCGCGGCGAGCACCGACGCGCGCGTCGCGACGCAATGGAAGCTGCTGCAGAAAGCCGCGGATCGCGCGCGGCGCGTCAACACCAACAATGGCGAGCTGATCCGCGTGCGGATGGACTACAACCAGCGCGCGCTGAAGGCACTGCAGGTCAACGTGCCGCGCAAGACGAATCTGTATGGGCCGGATGGGCGAATTCCGGCTTATTCGGGACTTTGATCGGCCCGCCGCCCGCCCTGCCATCGAGCAATATCCGAAGTGAGTGAAGAAGGCCCGTCATCGACGGGCCTTTTCGTTTTCCGCCGCCGCCTTTTCACCCCGCCTTTTCACCCCGCCTTTTCATCCGACTCCCCTTCCATTTCACGCCGCGTTAGCCGTTCGGCTAGCTGGCGCTAGTCCACCCCGTCACGTTGAAATGGTGACTTCGTTCGAGCTTTCGCCAGCGCCGCGGCTGCGACGTCGCAGCGCATCGGCAGGCGGAATCTTGCTCGCTGGTTGGATTGTGTAGTCGTGTGTATAATGGAGGATATAATGTATGAACAGTGCCGAGGTCGTCAAATTGATTCAAGCGAATGGCTGGCAGCTCGTCCGCATAGCGGGCAGTCACCATCATTTCAGGCACGCGGGAAAACGGGGGCTCGTCACCGTCCCGCATCCGAAAAAAGATCTGCCGGCCGGCACCCTGAACAGCATCCTGAAACAGGCGGGGCTCAAATGAAGCATCTGATCTTTCCGATCGCCATCGAACCCGGAGACAACACGCACGCATTCGGCGTCGTGGTGCCCGATATCCCGGGCTGCTACTCCGCGGGCGACACGCTCGAGCAAGCGTATGTGAACGCGAAAGAGGCGATCGAATCGCATCTCGAAACCTTGCTCGACGAAGGGCTGCCGCTGCCCGAGCCTCTGACGCTCGGCGAGCATCGGCGCAATCCCGAGTTCGCGGGGTTCACATGGGGTTTCGTGACAACCCGCAATATCCCGGCGTTGAAGAAGGCGGTCCGCATCAACATCTCTCTGCCCGAGGTGCTGGTCCAGGAGATCGACGCGTATGCACAGGCGCGCGGTATGTCGCGCTCGGCTTTTCTCGCGCTCGCCGCCGAGCATGAGATGGCGGACGCATGACGAGCGGCAGGCGGCATGGGCCCGCATCGGCAGCGGCGCTCTGCCGCATCTGAAAAAGCGCTTGAAAAGCGGCGGGCTGCCCCGCGCTGGCGTCAGTTCGCTTCGGCGTTCGCCCAGGCCATTTCGCGCAGCCGGGTGCGCAGGCGCGCCACGGCCTGGCTGTGCAACTGGCACACGCGCGATTCGCTGACTTCCATCACCGCGCCGATCTCGCGCAGATTCATGCCGCGCTCGTAGTACAGCGACATCAGCAGCTTCTCGCGTTCCGGCAAGCGGTCGATCGCTTCGACGAGCGCCGAGCGCAGGCTGTCGTCGAGCAGCGCCGACAGCGGATCGGAATGATCGACGCAGTAGCGATCCAGAAATGGTTCGTCGTCGGCGGAGCGGTCGAAGTCTTCGTAGTAGATCAGCTGGCTGCCGTGCAGGTCCTGCAGCATCGACTGATATTCGTCGAGCGGCATCTGCAGGTGCTCGGCGACCTCCGCCTCGCTCGCCGAGCGGCCGAGGTTCTGCTCCACCTTGTGCACAGCGGTTTCCACTTCGCGCGAGGTGCGGCGCAGGCTGCGCGGCAGCCAGTCGTTGCTGCGCAGCTCATCGAGCATCGCGCCGCGAATCCGCTGGCTGGCATAGGTCTCGAACTGCGCGCCCTGGTCTTCCTTGTAGCGGCCGGCGGCATCCAGCAAACCGATCATGCCGGCCTGGATCAGGTCGTCGAGATCGACGCTCGCCGGCATTTTCGCGACAAGCTGCAAGCCGAGTCGACGCACGAGCGGTGCGTACTTCGTCAGAACTTCGGCTTGAGAAATCTTTCCCTGAGCGTTGTACATCGTGCTCCCCTTGTCCTTTCGTGCGCGCCTTTTAGGCGTGCTGCGCGGACGGTTGGTCGGCGTGGTGCGCCGCTGTAACTGTCGCAGGCGCCCGCCAGGGCGTTTGCGACGACATCGCTGGCCGCATCGGCCAGTACTGCAATTCCGCCGCGAGATGGCGGAAGTCGCGCGCGGCCGGCGTCGACGGAAACGCGTCGACCACGCAGCGCGACAGCTCGAGCGCCCGCGCGATGCGCACGTCGGCCGCAATGCAGCCGGCGTTTTCCAACGCGACGGTCAGGTAACGGCCGGCCACGCCGGCGAGCTTCGTGAACGCGGCCTGCGCGTCCTTGGCGCTTTGCACGTGATTGGCGAGCACGCGCAACTGCGCGATCGCGTGGGCGTAATGCAAACGCTTGATGCACGCATAGGCGTCGGTGATCGCCTCGCCCGACACGCGCGCGACGATCATCACGTCGTGCGCCTGCTTGGCGAGCGGCGACAGATGCCCTTCGTCGTCGAGCTGCGCGTCGATCAGCACGATGTCGGCCGAGCCGCCGAGCAGCACGCTCAACTCGGCCTCCGTATGACCCTCGCGGTTGTTGCGCGAGGCAGTCAGCACCGAAAAACCGAGCGCGTGACGCGCGGCCGCAAAGTCGACCGGGGTCTCGCCGCGCATCACCGCCGCGAAATTGCCCGCGCCGCGCAAGCCGCCAAGCATCGAGCTCACCGATCTCTCACCGACGCATTCGTCGATCACGAGCACGTCCTTGCCTTGCTGCGCGAGCGCCACGGCGAGGTTGACTGCCGCGGTCGTATTACCTACACCCGACGACGCACCCGCCAACGCGATCACGCGGGCACCGTCGCGCGCAAGCAGCCGCCGCAGCCCTTCGGCTTGATCTGAAACGAACTTATCCAAAGCGAACCTCGTGCAGCTCGGCGGTCGAACGTGCGGACAGCGAGGACAACAAAGCGGGAATGTCGTCGTCGTGCGGGACGAACGGCGAGTTGTCGCGTGGGATGCAGAAGGTGCTCTTGATCAGGAATTTCTTCGTTGCGACGTACAGGTTCTCCGGCACCTTCTGTCCGGTCGATACGTAATGCACCGGCAGCTTGTAGCGGATCACCGTGTCGAGCACGCCGCCGAGGTTGGTCGCTTCGTCGAGCTTGGTCAGGATGCAGCCGGCGAGCGGGTGCTGGTCCGTCGCGCGCTGATAGGCCTGCACGACTTCATTCAAGGTGTCGCCGTGGCTGGTCGCGTTGAGCAGCAACAGACGCTGCACCGGCTGGCCGGCGCGGCTTAGCATCGCGATCTGGTCGGACACGAGGCGGTCGCGCTGGCTCATGCCGATCGTGTCGATCAGCACGATGTGCTTGTTGCGCAGCTCGGAGAGCGCGAGTTGCAGATCGGCGCTGTCCTTCACCGCATGCACCGAGACGCCGAGGATCTTGCCGAAGATGCGCAGCTGTTCGTGACCGCCGATGCGGTAGCTGTCGGTCGTCAGCAGCGCCACCTTGCTCGCGCCGAAGCGCATCACGCAGCGCGCGGCGAGCTTCGCGGTGGTCGTCGTCTTGCCGACGCCGGTCGGCCCCATCAGCGCGAACACGCCGCCGCGCTCCATCAGCGCGTCTTCGTCCTCCATCACCGGCAGGTTCGATTCGAGCACCGTGCGCACCCACTCCATGCCGCCGTCCATCGTGTCGACGTCATCGGGCATGTTGTCGACCATCATCTGCACGAGCTGCGCGGAAAAGCCCGCGGCGAACAGATGCTTGGTGAGCGCGGCGCGGGCGGGATTGCGGCGCTGTCGCTCGCCCCACAGCAGACCCGCGAAGTGCTCTTCCATCATGTCGCGCATCGACGACAGCTCGTTCATCACGGTGTCCTTCACGACCTGCTCCATGCGCCCCTTGATCGCTTCGGCGACGGCGGCCGGCGTGCGGCTTTCGTCGGCGGCGGACGGCACCGGCGCGATCTTCTGCGCGGCGCGGCGCGCGGCGACTTCGGCGGCTTCGCGCGCCCAGTCGGGCGTATCGATCACCGGCGGCGCGGCGGCCTGCCGCGCGTCGACTGCGCTGCCGAGGCCTTTGGCGGTCGCCGCGGCAGGCGTCATCGCGGCGGGACGCGCGCTGTATTGGCCGCTTTGTTGCTGCTGCTCGGCCGCGATGCGGCGAGCGTGATCGAGGAGCCACGGATTCGACTCGGCCATCGTGCGCGGTGCGGCTTCGCTCGATGCGACAGTCGACGATGCCGGCACGCCGGCAGCTTTCAGCAGATCCGCGCGGATGTCTTTCGACAGGCGCGCGGCCGCGGCGCGGGCGCTTGCACCGGAAGGTGTGGCGGGAGCGGCGGCCGTGGCGTTCGCCGCGCCAGCCGCGGAGGTGACCGTTGTGCCCATCGCGCCTATCGCGCCCGTTGCGCCTGGCATCGCCGGGCTGACCGGCGAACTGCCGGGCAACGCGGTTGCTGATGCGGACGCGGCGCTGCGCGCGGAATGCGTCGTGGGATAGGCAGCCGAACTTGCAGCCGAACTCGCGGCCAGGCTTGCTGCCGAGTTCGTGGCGACCGACGCTGCTTCATTCGCGGACAACATGTTGACCGCCTGGCTGACCGCCGACCTGAGCGCCGCCTTGCTCGCCGGGCCGGCCACGACATCCGCAGCCGGATGCCCCGGCTCGATCACCGGCATCGCTTCGGCACCCGCTTCCGGGCTCGCCCCGAACACCGACGAAAACACGTCCGGCATCGCGCTCGCGTACGGATTCGTCGGCGCCGCGGACAAGCCGCGCGGCGCGAGCATCGATGCCGCACCTGAGCCCGTGCCGAGCGCCGCGGCCTGCGCGCCTTCGCGCGCTTTCGGCGTGATCGCGGCGAGATCGCTATCGGCGAGCGCGACGATTTCGACGCTGCCGTCGTCCATCGTCCGATTCGACAGCACGACCGCATCGGGGCCCAGTGCTTCGCGAACGAGACGCAACGCATCGCGACTGGTAGCACCGACAAATTTACGAATGTTCAAGCTGGACCCCCGATGAGGTATACGGACTGACGGACCGGCGATACACCGCTTCCCATTGCGATCAATTATTGCGAAAGGCGTCGGGAGACGATCGATGGATAAAGACCGTTAAAGGTGGGCAATTCGCGCGATGGACGCACGGCAGACACATCGCGTGACGAGGCCCGCAATGGCGCTTTTACCGACCCGACGGGGTGCGCAATCAGAAGCGGAAACAAAAACCGGCGCCCCACTGGAGCGCCGGTTTGCGTGGTATCCACCGCCACGAGCGAGCGGCCTTCGTCAGCCGTGCGCGCCGATCAGATTCACCACCTTGACGTTGCGCGTATCGGGCACTTCCGCATACGACAGCACCTTCAGCTGCGGCAGACTGCGGCGCAGGAAGCGCGCGAGCATCGGCCGCAACGCGTGCTGCACCAGCAGCACCGGCGCGAGACCGAGGTTCTGCTGACGCGTCATCGCTTTCTGCGTTTCGGTGAGCAGCGTGTTCGCGAGACCCGGTTCGAGGCCCGGGTTCGCCCCGGTCGATAGCGCCTGCGACAGCACCCGTTCGAGGTTCGCGTCGAGGCCCATCACCTGCATGTCGGCAGTGCCGGGGAACCACTGCTGGGTGATCGCGCGGCCCAACGCGAGCCGCACCGCGGCGGTGAGGTCGTGCGGGTCGGTGATCTTGCTCGCGTGCTCGGCGAGCGCTTCGAGGATCGTGCGCAGATCGCGGATCGGCACACCTTCTTCGAGCAGGTTCTGCAGCACCTTTTGCAGCGTGGTGAGCGGCAGCATCTTCGGCACCAGATCGTCGACGAGCGACGCCGTGTCCTTCTGCATCCGCTCGATCAGCGCCTGCACCTCGCGGCGGCCGAGCAGCTCCGACGCGTGCGTGACGACGAGGTGATTCAGGTGCGTCGCGACCACCGTGCTCGAATCGACGACCGTGTAGCCGTACACCTGCGCCTGTTCGCGCAGGTTCGTATCGATCCAGATCGCGGGCAGGCCGAACGCCGGATCCTGGGTCGGCGTGCCCGGCAGCGCGGCCGATACCTGCCCGGGGTTGATCGCGAGCCACTGGCCCGGATACGCTTCGCCCGAGCCGACTTCCACGCCCTTCAGCGCAATGCGATAGCCGTTCGGCCGCAATTCGAGGTTGTCGCGGATATGAATGACCGGCGGCAGGAAGCCGATTTCCTGCGCGAACTTCTTGCGGATGCTCTTGATCCGCTTCAGCAGCTCGCCGTCCGAGTTCTTGTCGACGAGCGGAATCAGCCGGTAGCCGACTTCGAGACCGAGCGTGTCGATCATCGTCACGTCGTCCCAACTCGCCTCAGCGTTTTCGACCGGCGCCAGCGCGGCCGGCGCGACATCGACGAGAGCCGGCGCGTTCTTGCGCTCCTCGGCGCGCTTCTTCATCATGCGGCCGAGCTGGATCAGGCCGCCACCGAGAATCAGGAACGCGAAGTGCGGCATGCCCGGAATCAGGCCCATCAGCACGAGAATGCAGCCCGTGATCATCAGCACGCGCGGGTTCGTGAACAGTTGGCCGGTCAGCTGCGTGCCGATGTCCTCGTTGGTCGCGACGCGCGACACGATCACGCCGGCCGCCGTCGAAATCACCAGCGACGGAATCTGCGCGACGAGGCCGTCCCCGATCGTCAGCAGCGTGTAGTTCTTGCCCGCCGCGGCAAAGCTCATGTCGTGCTGGACCATCCCGACGATCAGCCCGCCGATGATGTTGATCACCATGATCAGCAGACCGGCGATCGCATCGCCGCGCACGAACTTGCTCGCGCCGTCCATCGAGCCGTAGAACTCGGCTTCCTGCGAGACTTCCGCGCGCCGCTTGCGGGCCTGCTCTTCGTTGATGAGACCCGCGTTCAGATCGGCGTCGATCGCCATCTGCTTGCCGGGCATCGCGTCGAGCGTGAAGCGCGCGGACACTTCCGCGATCCGCCCCGCGCCCTTCGTGATCACCATGAAGTTGATCACCATCAGGATGATGAAGACGACGATACCGACCGCGAAATTGCCGCCCACGAGGAAGTGGCCGAACGACTCGATCACCTGGCCGGCGGCGTCGGGACCGGTATGGCCTTCGAGGAGCACGATCCGCGTGGACGCGACGTTCAGCGACAGCCGCAGCAGCGTCGAGAACAGCAGCACGCTCGGGAACGCGGCGAAGTCGAGCGGCTTCATCGTGTACATGCTGACGAGCAGCACCATCACCGACAGCGCGATGTTGAAGGTGAACAGCAGATCCAGCAGGAACGGCGGCAACGGCAGAATCATCATGCCGAGGATCATGCAGATCAGCACCGGCCCGGCGAGGGCGCGCAGGTTGGTGCTGCTCAGTGCATCCGGCCGTCGGGCGAGGAAACCGGCGCGAACGTTCATGCGGAGGCTCCCTTATCGTCGTTTCTAGTGTCGTCGCTGGCGTCGTCGCCGGCCGGGTTCAGCGTGTCGGTGGCTTCCTCGGCGGCGTCCTCGTCCGAGACGCCGCCCTTGTCGAGTTCGGGCGGCACGTCGAGATCGGTCGGCGCGAGCGGGGCGTCGCCGCCCTCGGCCTTGAAGCGGCGCAGCTGATAAACCCATGCGAGCACTTCCGCGACCGCGCCATACAGCGGCCCGGGAATCTCGCGATTCAGATCGACGTTGTGATAGAGCGCTCGCGCGAGCGGCGGCGCTTCGAGCAGCGGCACGTTGTTTTCGGTGGCGATCTCGCGAATCCGCGCGGCCACCAGGTTCACGCCCTTCGCGACCACCTTCGGCGCGCGCATCTCGCCATCGGTGTATTGCAGCGCGACCGCGAAGTGCGTCGGGTTCGTCACGACCACGTCGGCCTTCGGCACCTGGGCCATCATGCGGCGTCGCGCGATCGCGCGCTGCTGCTGGCGAATCTTGCCCTTGATGTGCGGATCGCCTTCGCTCTCGCGATGCTCGCGCTTCACTTCTTCCTTCGTCATGCGCAGCTTCTTGTGGAACGACCACAGCTGATACGGCACATCGAGCGCGGCCACCGCGAACATGCCGGCCACCGTCATGCCGCAGCACACCGCGATCAGATGCATGGAGTTGGCGAGCGCGAGATTGAGCGGCTGCGTCGCGAGCGCGAGGAATTGCTCATGGCGATTCCAGATCGCCGTGCCGCCGATGACGCCGACCACGAGCGTCTTCGCGAGCGACATGCCGAGCTGGATCGGCCCGTTGATCGAAAACATGCGGCCGAGGCCCTCGATCGGGTTCAGCCGGCTGAACTTGGGCTCGAAGCCTTTCGCCGACAGCTGCCAGCCGCCCAGCGCCATCGGCGCGAGCAGCGCGGCAAGTCCGGTGAAGCCGAGGATCGGCACCAGCGCGGAGAGTCCTTCGCGGCTCGCGGCGCCCGCGCCGATCAGCATGCGGCTGGTGTCGAACGCGCCGGCGTGATTGAACGTGAGCGACGCGCGCACCATGTTCTGCAGATGCTCGCCGATGCTGCCCGACATGCCCCACACGCCGTAAAACCCGGCTGCGAGCAGCGCGAATGTCGACAGCTCCCGGGAACGCGCGACCTGCCCCTCCTCGCGCGCCTTCTGCAGGCGCCGAGGGGTGGCGGATTCGGTCTTTTCGAGGTCGCTGTCCTCTGCCACAAAGCTCTCCAGTCGGCCGAGGCACGGCGCCTCTTTCCAGTGACAGCGATTATTCCCGCTCGACGCAAGCGCCGATCGTCGGATAAGGGCGGAGAAACGGGGGTATTTCGACGGATGACCGGAAGGCTTGCGCGTATCTCACGCGCAAGCCTTCCGGCATTGGAGCGACGTGCGGCTTCAGTAGCCGACGTAAGGGGAGGGACCGCCGCTCGCGGTCTGATCGAGGTGGTAGTACACGTAGCGGCCGTAGAAGAACGGCAGACCGAGGTCGAAGCTGGCGTCGCCGCCGATCTGGCCGGCGAGGTTGTTGAACGCGAAGTTGCTGCCGTTGGAGAACAGCGTCTGCGCATTCAGGATGCCGATGCTCGCGACCGCCGACACTTTGTTCAAGCCCACCAGCGTGACCGTGCGGGTCTGCGCCGACGACGGGCAATAGAAGCCCGCGAACTGACTGCCGCACAGCGTGAGCGAGCTGTCGCCGAAGAAATAGGCGTTCGAGCCGGAATCGAGGAATGCCTGGACGGTCGTGCCGTTGAAGGTGCTGTTGTTGAGGTCGCCGAACGCGTCGGTCGTGAACACCTGAGCCGCGGCAAGCGGGTTGTTGCCCTGCGTGCCGATGCCTAACACCAGCGTGCCGGTCGCCGATGCTTGCCCGGTGTTCGACACCGGTGCCATCTGCACGATCACGCCGTTGTTGTCGAGCGGGAAGTTCGCGACCGGATTGGCGATCTGTTGCGTGAGCGGCACCGCGGTGCGGGTGCACGACGTGCCGTTGGGGCACGCGAAGTAGTTGCTGTAGTTCGCCGCGGTCGCCGGGTTCGCGCAGGTCGCGCCGCAATCGTTCGGCGCGGTGCCGATGCCGAGAATGCCGTTCGCGCCCAGATCACCGACCGTGTTTTCGGCCGCGCCGCTGCCGCAGCCGCTCGTGGGTATGGTGCTCGCGGCCTTGTCGCCGATGATCTGCAGCGGGATGCTGCTGGTCGTCGTTTCGCCGCCGAGCGTCACGATCGCGGTACGCACCGAGCCCCACGTGAAACCGTCCGCGAACGTAGCGCACTCGGCGAGCTGCGCGCCGTTGCTGCCGATCGTGCTGACCGGCAGCGCGCCGAGCAGCGTCGAATTGAGCACCGAGCCCACCACGCGCAAGCCGAACGAGCCGGTGTCGAGCTGGATGTTGTTGATCGTCTGGCAGTTGGAGGTCGAGCCCGGCGCGCAGATCGTCACGCTGACGGTGGGGATGTTGATGACGCCGGCCGCGCCCCGCCCGACCGTGATCGGCACCGTGTTCGACGCGTTCGCGGAGATCGGCTGCTGGGTCGGGCTGGGCGGCAGCGAACCGCCGTTCAGTCCGTCCGACGTGCCGCCGCCACTGGAGTTGTTGTCGCTACTGCCGCCGCCGCCGCACGCGACGAGTGTTGCCGTCAGCAGCACGGCGAGCGCGGCCTGCATCCAGCCTTTGAGATTCGCGGTCGTGAGCATGGTTCGCATCGTCGTCCTCGCCGTTACTGGATGTCGGAACCGCTGACGCCGGCCGGCAGCGCGGACGGCAGCCACGCGACGCCGCTGAAGGCGCCCATGTGGCCGCCCGAACGCACCACGATGCCGCTATCGTCGACGGCGACCGGTCCCCGCGCGTTGCCGCGCGCGGCCCGCACGGCCTTCACGCCGGCCACGTACTGCGGGAAATAACTGCCGAGCAGATCACTGAGATCGGGCATTTGCGGACCATGCCACGCAATGCCGAATACCGCGCCGCTCGCGCCCAGGTATTCGCGCACCACGGTGCCGTTGCCGAACGTGGTCTCGCGTACCGTGTAGGAAGCGGAGGCGGAAGATGTGGAAGACGCCGCGCTCGATTCAGAACGCATGACACCTTGCGTCGAGCCGCCGGCGGGCTGCACCACGCGCGACGACACCGACGCGTCGGAGGGGGGTGTAAGCGGCGCGCTGCCCAGCGCCGCATGGGCCGACTGCGCGGCCGTCAGGGCCAGTATCGAACATGGCAACACGAGCGCCGAAATTCCGGCGCGACGAAAGCGACTCCACATGACGATGCTCCTCCCGAGCCGCGGCACACTTCGCCGATTGCGCGAACCGGCCGCTTATAGGCAGATGATACGGCACCGCCGCGGCCGCCACGTTGAAGGATCCCCTCACCGGGCGACCGCCCGGCGTTGCGTGGCCGGGTGCGGTACCGCTATGACCTCGTAGTATGCCTGCGGATTCTTTCAGCCGGCGCAAGGCGCGCCCACGCGCGCGACTTACCGACTATTACTAGCAGGAAACCGTATGGGAGACGAGTAGTCGGTGCATATTGAGCGCGGCTTTGGCGCGAATCGCGGGGAAACCGCCAGCCCGGCACGGTTGCCGGGCCGAATCGCTTGCTCAGAAACCGAGGCTCGCGAGCAGATCGTCGACCTGCGATTGGTCCTGCACCACATCGGTCTTGCCTTCCGGATTGATCTGCGGACCGTTGAGCAGATGCTCGGGGCTGCCCGTCGGCGACACCTCGGCCGCCAGCGCCGCCGCGTTGGCCGCGAACTTCTCGCGGCGCTCGAGCGCGATGTTCTCGACCAGCACGCCGAGCAGTTGCTGCTCGATCAGATAGACGACGTCGGTGATCTTCTTGATCACCTGGCCAGTCAGATCCTGGAAGTCCTGCGCGAGCATGATCTCCATCAGCTGCGAGTTGGTCGCGCCGGTTGCCTCGGGCACGCCGCGCAGAAAGGTGCGCGTGTCGTTCATCAGCGCACGCACTTCCTCGCGCTCGATCGGCGCCGAGTACCACTGCTCCCAGCGCGCGTCGAGCGTGCCCGCGTCCTTCTGCAACTGCTCCTGGATCGGCTTCGCGATGTCGATCGCCGACAGCACGCGCTCGGCGGCCTGCTCGGTCATGTTGGCGATGTACTTCAGACGATCGCGCGCATCGGGCACGGCTTCGGCCGCGCGCTCGACGTGCTTGTCGAGTCCGAGCTCGCGCATCGAATCGCGCAGCGTGCGCGTCAGTTGTCCGATGCGGGCGAGGATGCGGTCCGACGCGAAGTCGCCGCTGTCGTTGCCCGCTTCGGCGCCAGGCGTTTGGGTCGGCGGCGTCACGTCAGCTCCCGGCTTTCGCCATCTTCTCGAGGATCTTGTTGAGCTTCTCGTCGAGCGTCGCGGCCGTGAACGGCTTGACGACGTAACCGCTCGCGCCGGCCTGCGCCGCGGCGATGATGTTTTCTTTCTTCGACTCCGCCGTCACCATCAGCACCGGCAGGTGCGTGAGGTTCGCGTCGGCGCGGATTTCCTTGAGCATCGCGAGACCGTCGAGGTTCGGCATGTTCCAGTCCGAGATCACGAACTCGTAGCTGCCGCTGCGCAGACGCGCGAGACCGGCCGCGCCGTCTTCCGCCTCGTCGACGTTCGAGTAGCCCAGCTCTTTGAGCAGGTTGCGGACGATCCGGCGCATCGTCGGAAAATCGTCAACCACCAGAATCTTCATTCCCTTATCCATTTCTATCCCTTTGCTTGATCCATGTTGCGGCGTTCGACCGCGTCATTCCATCCGGCACGCATCATACCCGCTGAACGCGGTCGCCCATCGACGACAAACGCGCCATCACGCGCCGGCTCATGTCCGGCAGCGCGGCGATTTCGTCGGCCGCGCCGAGCGCGATCGCCTCGCGCGGCATGCCGAACACGATGCAACTCGCTTCGTCCTGCGCCAGCGTGTACGCACCAGCCTTTTTCATCTCCAGCAGACCGGCCGCGCCGTCGCGCCCCATGCCGGTCAGAATCACGCCGACCGCGTTCTTGCCCGCATGCTGCGCGGCCGAGCGGAACAGCACATCGACCGACGGACGATGCCGGTTCACCGGCGGGTCGTCGGACAGATGCGCAATATAGTTCGCGCCACTCCTCGCGAGCAACAGATGCGCGTGGCCCGGTGCGATGTACGCGTGCCCCGGCAACACTCGTTCGCCGTGCTCCGCTTCTTTAACGGTAATCCGGCACAAACCATTGAGGCGTTGCGCGAAAGATTTCGTAAAGCCCGGCGGCATGTGCTGCGCGATCAGCACCGCCGGCGCATCGGGCGGCAGCGGCACCAGTACTTCGCGGATCGCTTCGGTGCCGCCGGTCGATGCGCCGACGATGACCAGCTTCTCGGTACTGAGCAGCGGGTTGTTGAAGAGCGGCGCCGAGCCGACCGGCGCATGCGTGGCCTGGGTGGCCGCATGCTGCGCGGGCGCCGCCTGGCGCACGCGCGCGCGGGCCCCCGCGCGAATCTTGTCGGCGAGCTTTTCCGCGTAGTCGAGCATGCCGTCGCGAATGCCGACCTTCGGCTTGGTGACGAAATCCACCGCGCCGAGTTCGAGCGCGCGCAGCGTGATTTCGTTGCCGCGCTCGGTCAGCGACGACACCATCACGACCGGCATCGGCCGCAGGCGCATCAGCTTCTCGAGAAAGTCGAGGCCGTCCATGCGCGGCATTTCGACGTCGAGCGTCAGCACGTCGGGGTTGTGCTGCTTGATGAGCTCGCGCGCGACGAGCGGATCGGGGGCAGTCGCCACCACCGTCATGTCCGGCTGGCCATTGATGATCTCGGTCATCAGGCTGCGGATCAGCGCCGAATCGTCGACGCACAATACCTTGATCTTTTGCACAGCGCTCACGCCTCCTCTGTGGTTCTGGCGTTGTTTGGATTAGTCGGGCGCGGGCTCGCGCCGAACAGTTCGATTCTCGGCCGCGTGGCGGCGGCGGCCGGCTTCGCGAACAGCTCGACCCGCTTGCGCGCGGCGGCGAGCCGCTCGGCGCGCGCTTCGGCGCTTTGCCGCACGAGCGCCTGTTCGCGCTCGGCGACGCCCGCTTCCTGCTGCAAGCGCAATTTCTTCACCATCACCTGACCGGTGCGCGGCATGAACGCGACCTTGCGCGGATGCGAGCCTTGCAGGTCCTCGGCGACGATGCGGATCTTTTCGGTGGCCAGATAGCGGCGCACGAACTCCGAGTTGCGATCGCCGATGTTCATCGTCGTCATGCCCGCGAGCACCGCGCCGCCGCCGAATACCTTGGCCTCGAAGCGCTCGCGCCGCCCGCCGGCCTTGATCAGTTCGTTGATCAGCACTTCCATCGCGTACGCGCCGTAGCGCATCGTGTCCGACGCGGCCTGCGCGACGTCGGCGCCGTCGTCGGGCAGCATGAAGTGATTCATGCCGCCGATGCCCGCGGTGCGGTCCTGGATGCAGGCCGCGACGCACGAGCCGAGCACGGTCACGAGCACCATGTCTTCGCTCGTCGTGTAGAACTCGTTGGGCAACAACTTCACGCCAGGGCGCTGGAAGTGGTTGTCGTAGTACAGATTCGAAGCGATCGGCAGCGTGCTGCTCATGCGGCCACCCCGCTCGCCTGATGCGCGTCATGCGCGGTGGAGCGCGACGGCGCGCGCGAACCGCCGGCGTCGCGCGTCAGTTCGTAGACCGTCTGGCCGCGCAGCCGGAACGCCTGCGTCACGTACGTGAAGTTTTCCGAATGGCCGGCGAACAGCAGACCGCCCGGCTTCATCAGCGGCTCGAAGCGCGTGAGCACCTGCGCCTGGGTCGGCTTGTCGAAGTAGATCATCACGTTGCGGCAGAAGATCGCGTCGAACTGCGTGCGCAACTGGTAGTCGCGATCGGTCAGGTTCAGTTGCTCGAAGCGCACGAGCGCGCGCACTTCGGGACGCACCTTGACCATCCCCGCATGGGCGCCCGTGCCCTTCAGGAAGAAGCGCTTCAACCGCTCGGGCGACAGGTGCTTGACCTGGTCGAACTGGTAGACGCCGGCCTCGGCTTTGGCGAGCACCTGGGTGTCGATGTCGGTGGCGAGCACCGACGCCTGGCGCGCGCCGCTGTCGCCGAGCGCTTCGATCAGCGTCATCGCGATCGAGTACGGCTCCTCGCCCGTCGATGCCGCCGAGCACCACACGGACACCGGTTGCGTGCGGCGCGGCACGAACTCGGCGAGGATCGGAAAGTGATGGGCTTCGCGGAAAAACGCGGTGAGGTTGGTGGTCAGCGCATTGGTGAACGCCTCCCACTCGGCCGGATCGTTTTCGGCTTCGAGCAGATCGAGATACTGGCGGAACGTCTCGATGCCGCGTGCCCGCAAGCGGCGCGCGAGGCGGCTATACGCCATGTCGCGCTTGTGATCCGACAGCGAGATGCCCGCCGCGCGGTGAATCAGATCGCGGATGCGGGCGAAATCCGCCGCCGTGAATTCGAAATCGCGTCCCGTCTCGACGGACCTGGCCGGCTCTGTGCGGTCAGGCGCCGCCCGTGCGGGGCGTTGTGGTGCGCGCGTTGCCATCATGAAAATTCCTGTCTGCGATATGAGCCATCACGCTCGCCGCCCAGCGGGATTGCCTGGGAGGTAGGAATTGTCTTCGCGGGGTCGCGCCCTCCCGCGAGTACCATCGACACACGGCCGGCTCGCGACACGCGTGCTGCGCGTGCTTCGATGCTTCGCCCATCCGCGGGCGCGATGCCGGTTGACCACATGTCACTCTGCCGTTGCCTAAAACGTTTCCCAGTCCGCGTCCGAACTGGCCTTCGCCGTGCTCGCCGCAGTGGCGCGCGTGGGCGTGTCGGTCGCGACGCGAGCCGCGGCTGCGGCCGGCCTGGGTTTCAGTGCCGGTTCGACGCGGGCGGCTGCGTCGTGCTGGGCCGGGGCCGTCGCGGCCGCAGCGGCTGCCTTCGTCTCGTTGCTCGCGCCGACCGGATTCACCGGCGTCGCCGCTCTCGCCGCTTGCGGTGCGGCCTTGGCGAACTGCGCGGAGGTCTGCGCACGCACCGCCGGCACGCTCTGACGCGCCGCCGTGCCGCTCACCTTCCAGCCGCTCAGCACCGCCTGCAACTGCCGCGTCTGATCTTCGAGCGACCCCGCCGCGGCCGCCGCCTGCTCGACCAGCGCGGCGTTCTGCTGCGTGACCGAATCCATCTGCACGACCGCGCGATTCACCTGCTCGATGCCGCCCGACTGCTCTTCCGACGCCGCGCTGATCTCGCCCATGATGTCGGTCACGCGCCGCACCGCCTGGACGATTTCGTCCATCGTCGTGCCCGCGCGGCCGACCAGCTCGGAGCCGCTCTTCACCTTGTCGGCCGAATCGCCGATCAGCTCCTTGATCTCCTTCGCGGCGCTCGCGCTGCGCTGCGCGAGGCTGCGCACCTCGCCCGCGACGACCGCGAAACCGCGGCCCTGTTCGCCGGCGCGCGCGGCTTCGACCGCCGCGTTCAGCGCAAGGATGTTGGTCTGGAACGCGATGCCCTCGATCACGCCGATGATGTCGACGACCTTGTTTGAACTGGTCGCGATTTCCTGCATCGTCGTGACGACCTGGCTCACCACGTCGCCGCCGCGCGTCGCGATATCCGACGCGTTGACGGCGAGCTGGCTCGCCTGGCGCGCGTTCTCGGTGTTCTGCCGTACGGTGCCGGTAAGCTGATCCATGCTCGACGCGGTTTCCTGCAGCGATGCGGCTTGCTGCTCGGTGCGCTGCGACAGATCGGTGTTGCCCATCGCGATTTCACGCGCGCCGGTGTCGATCGATTCGGTGCCGGTGCGGACCGCGCGCACCATCGTCTCGAGGCTTTCCTGCATCCGCTTGATGCCCGCGAACAGGCGGCCGATTTCGTTGTTGCTATCACCATCGACGGGAGTGGACAGGTCGCCCGAGGCGATCCGCTCGAAGCATGCGGTCGCATCGTTCAGCGGCTGCACGATCAGCCCGCGCAGCGCGAAGCGGATGCCGACCACCACCAGCAGCGCGATCACCGTGATCACGCTGATCAGCGTGATCATCAACGATGCGTTCGACTGCGCGCTCGCCTCCTGATCGGCCACGCTCTGCTGCAGCGCCTGGATCACCGCGGCGGCCGCCGCGTCGTAGGCGATGAACATCGGGCTGATCTTCGTGTCCGCGACCGCGTGATACGCATCGAGATTGTTCGCATTCAACGCGGCGAATTCGACGTCGACGCCGTCGTGCATCACCGTCGTGTGCTTCGCGAGCACATCGTCGAGCAAGCCCTGCTCGACGCCGTGTTTCGGCGCGTCGAGATACGCCTGCCAGCTCTGGTTGCTCTTGCCGAGCAGTTCCTGCGCGCGATCGAGTGCCTTCTTCGCCTCGTCCGCGTTGCCGGCGGCCGTCAGCGTGTTGAAGCGATCGATCGCGACGCGCGAGCGCAGCAGATACGCCGACGCATCGTCGAGCGCATGAATCGCGACCAGTTCGCCGCGCGCGATGCGATCGAGCGAGCCGCTCGCGCGATTCAGCGCGGTCAGCCCAAGCGCGCCGACCACCACGGTCAGCGTCACCAGAAGAATCCCCACCATCGTCAGCGACGTGCGGATCGACCACCTGCTCAGCATGTTGATGCTCCTTGTGCCGTGTTGCGTTACTGCCTGCGCTTAGACGCCGAGCGTTTCGGTGAGCGCCATCTCGGAGCTGGTCATCAGCTTCTCGATGTCCATCAGGATCAGCATGCGGCCGTCGAGCGTGCCGAGACCGGTCAGATACTCGGTCGTCAGCGTCGCGCCGAATTCCGGCGCCGGCATGATCTGGTCGACCGCGAGCGTCAGCACGTCCGACACGCCGTCCACCACCATGCCGACCACGCGATGCGCGACGTTCAGGATGATCACGACGGTCTGATGGTCGTACTCGACGCGGCCCAGATGGAACTTGATGCGCATGTCGACGATCGGCACGATGATGCCGCGCAGATTGATCACGCCCTTGATGAACTCGGGCGCGTTGGCGATGCGCGTCACGTTGTCGTAGCCGCGGATTTCCTGAACCTTCAGGATGTCGATGCCGTACTCTTCCGCGCCGAGCGTGAAGACGAGGAATTCCTGACCGCCGGCGTCCGCCTGCGCGTCGCGGCGGCCATTGGCCCCGCCCGCGACGCTCGAATTGATGGATTGGACTTCTGCCACGTTAGCCCCCAAACGGTTGGGATGAATTGAGTTGAAGTTGTGTTGCGTTGTCTGTCAGCGCGGCGCCTGCTGCATGCGTCACGCGAGGCTCATCGCCTGCGCGTGACCATGCGCATGGCGCGATTCGCGGTTCAGCGCCGCGACGTCCACGATCAGCGCGACGCTGCCGTCGCCCAGAATGGTCGCCGCGGAAATGCCGTGCACCTTGCGGTAATTCGTTTCCAGATTCTTCACCACCACCTGCTGCTGGCCGACGAGTTCGTCGATCAGCATCGCGAAGCGGCGTCCCTCGGTCTGCATGATCGTGACGATGCCCTGGGTCGGCTCCTGCTTCGCGTCCTGCACGTTGAACACCTCGTGCAGCGCGACGAGCGGCAGGTATTCGCCGCGCACGCGCACCACGCGCTCGCCGTTGGCGACCGTGTAGATGTCTTCGGCTCGCGGCTGCAGCGACTCCATCACGAAGTTCAGCGGCAGGATGAAGATCTCGTTGCCGATCTTCACCGACATGCCGTCGAGAATCGCGAGCGTGAGCGGCAACACGATGCGGGTCGTGCTGCCCTTGCCCGCGTGCGACGTGATCTCGACGTGACCGCCCATCGACTGGATGTTGCGCTTCACCACGTCCATGCCGACGCCGCGGCCGGACACGTCCGTGACCTGTTCGGCGGTCGAGAAGCCCGGCAGGAAGATCAGGTTCCAGACTTCCTCGTCGGTCATCGTTTCGCTGACCTGCATGCCTTGCTTGGCCGCCTTCGCGAGAATCTTGTCGCGGCGCAGGCCCGCGCCGTCGTCGCTGACCTCGATGACGATGTTGCCGCCGTGGTGGGCCGCCGACAGCACCAGCTGACCGGTCGAATCCTTGCCCGCCGCGCGCCGCGCCTCGACGGTTTCGATGCCGTGGTCGAGACTGTTGCGCACGAGGTGCGTCAACGGATCGATGATCCGTTCGATGAGGCTCTTGTCGAGTTCGGTCGCCTGACCGAAGGTGACGAGTTCGACCTCCTTGCCGAGTTTGGCCGCGAGATCGCGCACCAGACGCGGGAAGCGGCTGAACACGTAATCCATCGGCATCATGCGGATCGACATCACCGCTTCCTGCAGATCGCGCGCGTTGCGCTCGAGTTGCGCCATGCCGTTGAAGAGCCGGTCGTGCAGCGCCGGATCGAACGTGCTGGTGGTCTCCGCGAGCATCGCCTGCGTAATCACCAGTTCGCCGACCAGGTTGATCAGCTGATCGACCTTCTCTACGCCGACGCGAATCGAGCTGCCTTCGGCGCCGGCCGCCGCGGCGGCCGGACGGGCCGCCTTGCGGTCCTGATCGGCGGAGGGGGGCGAAGCCGCTTTGGCTGCGGCCGGAGCCGCCGCGGGTAGCGCTGGCGGCGGCTCGATGAGGTCCGCGTGACTGGCCGCGCTTGCGGGAGCAGCGGTGTGGGCCGCGGGGGCCGACGATGCTGCGTGCTCCGCGTGAACGACCGGATGCGCGTGCGCGGCCGCGGCAGCGGACGCGACATGCGCGGTTTGCGCCGGTGTCGGAACGGCAGCGTCGGGCGTTCCAGGTTCGCCCTGCTGCGCGTCGTCCGCCGGCGCGGTGCCGCGGCCGATCGTGATCTGACTTTCGTCGATCACGAAACAGCACACGGCGATGATGTCGTCGGAGGGTACGTCGCTCGAGAGCCACAGCGTCAGATCGCCACCGCTCTTGAACTGCCCGACGATATTGCCCAGGTTGCCCAGCTCTTCGGCGAGCAGTTCCTGGTCTTTCTCTCCCACGCCCCGTAGCGTAATTTTCAGATGTGGGCCGGCGCTGTCGGCCGTGCCCGCGGCCTGCCCGGTCTGTGCCGGTTCGCCGTCGATCCATTCGCCCGCCGCCTGCACCGCCTGTTCGACGACGTGCTCGGGCGGGATACCGCCTGGCTCTTGTAGTGCCGTTATTGGTGTCGTTATTTGTGTTGCCGCTGCCGGCATAGCCGCGGGCGCGCTCGCGGGCATTGCCGGGGGTTGCATCGGCGCGCCGCCCATGCGGCTTTCGGCGTGCAGCTGCTCGAGCTTCGCGCAGATCGCGCGCGCCACCGCCGCATCGGGCTCGGCGCTCGCGCGGTAGTCGGCGAGCTGGCCGGACAGCACGTCCTTGGTTTCGAGGAACGTGTCGATCATGTCCTTGCGCAGCACCAGCTCGTTGTTGCGCGCGCGATCGAGCAGCGACTCCAGAATGTGCGTGGTTTCGGTCAGCGCGGTGAAGCCGAACGTCGCCGCGCCGCCCTTGATCGAATGCGCGGCGCGAAAGATCGCCGCGAGGTCTTCGGGGTCCGGGCGGGCCACGTCGAGATTGAGCAGCAGCTGCTCCATCTGCGCGAGCAGTTCGTCCGCTTCGTCGAAGAACGTCTGATAGAACTGTGTGATGTCGAGTGTCATGCCTGGTTCACCGCGAGAGTGCCTGTCGGGCGTGAGCCGCCGTGCAGGCGCGTCGAGAGCTGTCTGTACTGTGTCTAAAGGTATTGATTGCGCGGCTCAGGCCGGGTCCGGTTCGGCCAGCGCTGCCACCAGCTCGGTCAGCATGTCCGGGTCGAGCGGCTTTTCGATCCAGCCGGTCGCGCCCGCCGCGCGCGCCGCCTCTTTGAAGGCTTCGCCCGATTCCGTCGTGAGGACGAGGATGGGCGTCACCTGATAGGCCGGATTTCCACGCAGCGCGGTGATCAGATCGAGACCGGTCTTGCCGGGCATGTGCTGGTCGGTCAACACGAGATCGAACGCCATCGCGAGCGCGTTTTCGAGCCCTTCGTTGCCGTCGGCCGCGAGCGTGACCTCATAGCCGGCGCCCGTCAGCGTCGCGGCGAGGATCTGCCGCATCGATGCCGAATCGTCGACTGCCAGGATGTGCCTGATCATGAAAACCTCGCTGCGCTTAACACTGGCCCGCCAGGCGGAGCGCGCCGCCCGGGCGCGCTCCGCGGCCCGGCGGCCGCGGTCTGTTACTGGGCCGGCGGCGCTGCCGCCGGCAACTTCGGTGCAACCGTCACCGGCTGCGCAAGTCTTTGCAGCAGCGGCTTGGAGCCGGCTGCGTCGTCCGACAGAGTCGTCGTCGTGGAGTCGTCGTGATCGAGCACCTCCTCCGACTTCCTGTTCAACACGATGATGCTGATGCGGCGGTTCTCCGGATCGAGCGGGTCCGCCTTGTTCAGGTTCTGCGCCGATGCGAGGCCGAGCACGCGCATCACCTTCGCTTCGTCCATGCCGCCCGCGACCAGCTCGCGCCGCGATGCGTTCGCGCGGTCGGCCGACAGCTCCCAGTTGCTATAGCCTTTCTCGCCGCCCGCGTACGGCACGGCGTCGGTGTGACCTTGCACGATGATGCGGTTCGGCACGTCGTTCAGCGTATGGCCGATCTCGCGCAGGATGTCGCGCATGTACGGCTCGACGACGTCGCGCGCGGTCGCGAACATCGGCCGCTTCTGCGAGTCGACGATCTCGATGCGCAAGCCCGTCAGCGTCGAGTCGATGCGGATCTGCTGCTTGAACTGGCGCAGCACCGGGTTCGCCTCGATCGCGGCCATCAGCTTGACCTGCAGGTCGTGCAGGCGCACCTGTTCCTGGCGTTCGAGCGCGCCCTGCAACTGCTTCACCGAGTCGTCGTTGTTATGCGACGCGCTGTGCTCGGCGCGGCTGCTGCTGCCGTCGGTCGAACGGGTCACGCCCTGCGCGTCGGTCGAGATGTCGCGGCCGCCGCCCTTCAGGATGCTCGAGTCTTCGGCGCTGCGATCGCCGCCCCACAGCGTGATTTTCAGCGGCTGGTTGAAGTAGTCGGCGATGCCTCTCAGCTGCACGGTCGAGGCCGAGCTGAGCAGCCACATCAGCAGGAAGAACGCCATCATCGCGGTCATGAAGTCCGCGTAGGCGAGCTTCCACGCCCCGCCGTGATGACCGTGCTTTTTCGGCGCGGAGCGCTTGACAACGATTGCGCGGTCTTTGTCCTTGCTGCTCATCGGTTCAATTCCCGTCGCCTTATTTCGCCTTGACGCGGCGCACGTGCTCTTCGAGCTCGGCGAACGACGGGCGCTCGGTCGAGAACAGCACCTTGCGGCCGAACTCGACCGCGATCGCCGGCGCGTAGCCGTTCAGGCTCGCGAGGATCGTCACCTTGATGCACTGGAACATCTTGGTCGACTCGGTCACGCGCTGCTCGGCGACGCTCGCGAGCGGTCCGATCAGCCCGTACGAAAGCAGAATGCCGAGGAAGGTGCCGACCAGCGCCTGCGCGATCATTTCACCGAGCACCGCGGGCGGCTTGTCGGCCGAGGCCATGGTGTGCACCACGCCCATCACCGCGGCGACGATACCGAACGCCGGCATCGCGTCGCCGACCTTGGTCAACGCTTGCGCGGGCGCCTCGCCTTCCTGGTGGTGCGTCTCGATCTCCTCGTCCATCAGGCTTTCGATCTCGAACGCGTTCATGTTGCCGCCGACCATCAGCCGCAGGTAGTCGGTCAGGAACTCGATGATGTGCTTGTCGGCGAGGATCTTCGGGTACTGCGTGAAGATCGGGCTCTTCGACGGATCGTCGATGTCGGCTTCGAGCGTCAGCGTGCCTTCCTTGCGCGCTTTCGCGAGCAGCACGTACAGGAGCCCCATCAGCTCCATGTAGACGTCCTTGTTGTACTTCGCGCCCTTGAACAGGGTCGGAATGACGCGCACTGTTGCCTTGATCGTCTTCATCCCGTTCCCGAGAATGAATGCGCCAACGCCAGCGCCGGCGATCATCAGCACTTCAACGGGTTGCAGCAGCGCGCCGAGATGGCCGCCTTCCAGCGCGTAACCGCCGAAAACGGACAACAGCGTCACGAGTGTTCCCACGAAAATCAGCACTGCCGAGCCCTCACAAAAAAGCGACGGTCACCGTCGTTAGTCTGGTTTACGGCACCGAGGCGGAAAACTTTGGGGAAAAAGGCGGCGCGCGGGTCCGGTGTAAACCAGAGGCTTGCGCTGCCTCAACGTGTGCTGCTCAGACTTCGGCGGTGACGAGGGTGTCGAGCGTGGGCGCGGTACAGCGGGCCTCGTGAGCCCGCGCGTCGGCCACGTGCGGCGCCTCGGCCGGGATTGCGGCGACGGCGATTTGGCGCTCGGCTCGCGTTTGCGCCGCCTTCTTCGTCTTGCCCGCGCGCGACGGCGGCTGGCACAGCCCGCAGACGAACGCATGCTGCGGATCGTGTGCGTGCGCGACGAAGTGGCCGCTGCAGCGGCGGCAGGCGCTCATCTGCAGCATGCCCGAGTCGAAGAAGCGCACCAGCGTCCACGCGCGCGTGAGACTGAGCACCGGCTCGTCGTCGTGCAACTGCACGTGCTCCAGATACAGCCGGTAGCTCTTCACGATCGATTCGATCGCGCGGCAGCCGCCGTGACCGGCCATGAAGCGGTAGATGTTGTAGAACAGCGACGAATGAAAGTTCGGCTGCCAGGTCATGAACCAGTCGGTCGAGAACGGCAGCATGCCCTTGGGCGGCGAGACCCCTTTCAATTCCTTGTACAGCTTGATGAGCCGATCGCGCGACAGGCTGGTTTCCGCCTCCAGCAGTTGCAGACGCGCGCCCAATTCGATCAGCTCGATCGCGAGAGTGATTTCCCGGACTTCGAGTACGACGCTCTTACTGGCCATCAGCCGAGTTGCTCGACCGGCTGGCTCGCCATCAGGATTGCCGAATGCGCTTGTGCGACCGCGCTGGACTTGTCCTTGTCCGCGAGGGCGGACAGCACCGCGTGATCGTCGAAGCGGAAGCGGCAGAGCATCTGGTTGGACGCCGCGAGCTTGACGGTCTGCGCCAACGACAGATTGGCGAGCACGTCGGCCAGCTGGTCCGAAATACCCATGCGGAACATGCCCATCGGCTTGTCTTCGCGCAGCAGACGCTGAGCGAGCAGCAGGTAGGACAGATTGACTTCCCTGATCTCACTGAGCATATGGCTAGTCGTGCTCATGATTTCCCCCGTACGTATGCGCGGCTGGTCAGGCCGATTTTTTTGCGGAAACGTTTGCTCGAGCGCGCGCGATAAATCCGCGCGAATCGGCTCGTCTCTGGTCTTGCAAGCATTGTCTCGAAAGGGGACACAGCCGAAAATCGGAGAGACACCCCACATGAATGACGGATTAATCCGTCATTTGTGTAGGAATAATTCCTACAACTGAGGCCGCGGCGACGCGCGAATCGGGACGAATTGGTGCGCGGGGCGGGAATGACGATGCGCGCTGGGAATTTCTACGGCTGCGGCATGTACCGAATGGTGAGTTTTCAGAACTTCACCGCCGCACCGTGAAACGGTGGAAAACAATTATAAGACGTTTTCACTCGCATGCAATCTGGCTCGCTTAGAGCTTGTTTCCCGTTTCATCCGACCCTCGGGTCCGCCGCTTGCTACGGTGCTTTTCGCCTGTCGCACGTCTGATTAAGCCGCTGGAATCATGCGTCCCGATTATGGGGACGGCTTGCCATTGAACCTCGCGCGTGTCTGTAACGGCCCATGTTTCGCGCTGTAACAACATTAAGTGTTTGAAAAATCACTCGAATTACCGCGGTCGATCCCGATAATGAACGCTAAGGGATTACCCGATACGTATTTCGGAGCACCCTGGGGCGGGGGTCAACCGCGTCCATCCGTCCGTCAGGCCTACGTACTTCGCGCAATCCAGCCGTCGTGCGAAGCCCCGGTAAGCATCAAGAATCTGCATGTGATCCGGGTCAGCGCGCAAGCGCTCACTCCGATCGACACAGGAGAAAACGCATGCGAATCGCACAAATCGCGCCGCTGTACGAAGCTGTCCCACCGAAACTCTATGGCGGCACCGAACGTGTCGTGTCGTATCTGACCGAAGCGCTCGTCGACCTCGGTCATGACGTCACGCTGTTCGCGAGCGGCGACTCAGTCACGTCCGCCAATCTCGACGCGTGCTGGCCGCGCGCACTGCGCCTCGATCCGACGATTCGCGATGCATTGGCGCCGCACGTGCTGATGATGGAAAAGGTCCGCAAGGTCGCGCACGAGTTCGACGTGCTGCACTTCCATCTCGACTACATGCCGTTCCCGCTCTTCACGACGATGGACACGCCGTTCGTGACCACGCTGCACGGCCGTCTCGACCTCCCGGAATTGCAGCCGGTGTTCGACGCGTTCTCGCATGTGCCGGTGGTGTCCATTTCGGATTCGCAGCGTTTGCCGCTGCAGCAGGCCAACTGGCTCAGCACGATCTATCACGGTCTGCCGGACCAGCTGCTGACGCCGCAGCCGCACAAGAAGCCCGAATACCTCGCGTTCCTCGGCCGCATCTGCCCGGAAAAGCGCGTCGATACAGCTATCAAGATCGCCGCGCAAAGCGGTCTGCCGCTGAAGATCGCCGCCAAGGTGGATAAGGTCGACATGGAGTACTTCAAGCGCGAGATCGAGCCCCTGCTGTCGATGGCGCACGTCGAGTTCGTCGGCGAGATCAACGAGGCGCAGAAACCCGAGTTTCTGTCGGGCGCGAAGGCGCTGCTGTTCCCGATCGACTGGTCGGAGCCGTTCGGCCTCGTGATGATCGAGTCGATGGCTTGCGGCACGCCGGTTATCGCGTTCAACCGCGGCTCGGTGCCGGAGGTGATCGACCACGGCGTGACCGGCTATATCGTCGAGGACGTGCAAGGCGCGGTGGCGGCTCTGCAGCGTCTCGATGAGCTGTCGCGCACGGAAATCCGCACCCAGTTCGAACGCCGCTTCAGTTCGAAAACGATGGCGCAGAACTATATCGACGGTTATTCGGCGATGATTGAAAGCTCGCGCCGCCCGGTATTGCGCCAGGTCGCGCTCGGCTAGGGGCGCGTTTGAAAACGGCCGAGGCTTTTACGCCCGGCCGTTTTTGGTACGCTTTGAAGCCGCGCTGTGAACCTTCGCTTATAACGCTCAATAGCGGAGGAATCCGGCATCGGAATCGTTTGCACGAGCGGGAAACGAAGCCTTTGTCGCCACCGGACGCGAAAAAGCCGCCCCAGCATGGGCGGCTTTTTTAATGCCGCAATGGTTGCGCTTCCACGGCGATTAGCGCGCGGCGAATAAGCCAGACGGCAAGAGAACCTTCAGCCCGCTTTCATCGCGTCTCGCGTCACCTCGCGCGGACCTCAGGCCGAGCCAATCAGGCCGAGCCAATCAGAAAGCGCTCGCGATTCTTGCCGACGATCCATTTGGGCGGCTTTCCACGCCCGCTCCACGTATTACCCGACTTCGGATCCTGATACTTCGCCGGCAGCGGTGTCTTCTTGGGCGGGCGACCGCGCTTGGCGGCGACCGCGAAGCCGAGATCCTGCGCGGTCAGACCGTATTCGGCGATCTTTTGGCGGATGTCGGCGACGACATTGTCGATTTCAGTGCGTCGCGCTTCTTCTGCCTGTGCCTGCAATTTGGCAATCTGCGCCTTGAGGTCTGCATATTGAGACATTCGGTTCTCCCCTTTCTAGAACTCATTCGACCGCAGACTAGCTGCAATTATAAAAATTCGCAATGGCCACTAATACCGGTTTAGCGAATTTTCCTCTGATAATTATTAAAGCGGGTGAATTGTAAAACCTGCGCTTTATCGCTCAATAGTTTATAAATCCTGTCCGGATTGACAATCCTTGACACCCGATTTGGCGCTGTCTACCTAGAATTGCGCGCTCAATGCACGTACTCGTGCTTTTCGATACGTGCTTCCGGCATACCAATTCTTTTTAGGATCACCAATCATGCAGTTGCCAAAGCGCCTCCTTGCCGAACTGTTCGGCACCTTCTGGCTCGTGCTCGGGGGCTGCGGCAGCGCGGTCCTCGCCGCCAACTTCGCCGGGCCGGTTCACGGTCTGGGCATCGGCTTCGTCGGCGTGTCGCTGGCCTTCGGCCTGACCGTGCTGACGATGGCTTTTGCGATCGGCCACATTTCGGGCTGCCATCTGAATCCGGCGGTGAGCATCGGCCTGAGCGTCGCGGGCCGATTTCCGGTGCGCGATCTGCTGCCGTATATCGTCGCGCAAGTGATTGGTGCGGTGTTCGGCGCATTCGCGCTGTCGCTGATCGCGTCGGGCAAGCCCGGCTTCGACCTGGTCGCGAGCGGCTTCGCGACGAACGGTTACGGCGAGCAATCGCCGGGGCACTACTCGCTCGCCGCCGCATTCATTTGCGAAGTCGTGATGACGGGCTTCTTCCTGTTCGTGATTCTCGGCGCGACGGACCGCCGCGCGCCGGCCGGTTTCGCGCCCATTTCGATCGGCCTGTGCCTGACACTGATCCACCTGATCTCGATTCCTGTCACCAACACGTCGGTCAATCCGGCTCGCTCGACGGGCCCGGCGCTTTTCGTCGGCGGCGCGGCGATCGGTCAGCTGTGGCTGTTCTGGGCTGCGCCGATCATCGGTGCGGTGATCGCGGGTGTCGTCTATCCGCTGATCGCCGCGGATCGCAGCAACGAGGCTCACGAGTTGGCGCTCGACTGACGGTTCGTTCGGCGCGCCGGTCGTGTGATCGTCGCGTAGTCGGCATGAATGGGCGCCTCGGCGCCCATCGTTCATTGCGACCACCAATGCGCCGGGAATGCCGCGGCGGCCCCGTCCAGGTCGGTGCCGCTGCTAGAATCGGGCGACCTCCCAGCCACGCACAGGTGCTTTCGATGAACCGTTTCCGCAGATTCCTGCATGGCGTCGCTCTGACGCTCGGCGGCTTGTGCGCGAGCACGCTGGTGTTGCCGGCCGCGAACGCGGCGGGCGGCAATATCGAAACCCTCGTATTCGTTCGACACGGCGAGAAGCCCGCGCAAGGCTACGGCCAGCTAGATTGCCAGGGGCTCAACCGGGCGCTCGCGTTGCCGGCCGTGATCGCCGCCAAATTCGGCAAACCCGATGCGATCTACGCGCCCGACCCCGGCCAGCAAAAGGACGACGGCGGTCGTCCGTACTATTACGTGCGCCCGCTCGCGACGATCGAGCCGACCGCGATTCAATTCCAGATGCCAGTGCAAACGCCCTACGGCTTTGCGCAGATCGACCAGCTCGGCAACGCGCTCGTTGCCCCGGCCAATCGCGGCAAGCTGATCGTCGTGGCGTGGGAGCACAAGCTGATCGAGAAGCTGTTGCGGCAGATGCTGGCGGCGCATGGCGGTCGCGCGGCCGACGTGCCGAAATGGCAAAGCGACGACTTCGACAGTATCTACATCGTGCAACTCGACTGGCAGAACGGCACGCCGCGCGCGAGCTTCAAACACGATCATGAGGGGCTCGACGGTCGGGCGACCGATTGCCCTTGCGCGGCGTTGCCGGGAGTGTCGGCGTCTTCGCCAGGCGCGGCGTCTTCCACCACTTCGGCCACTTCGGCGCCTGCGGCGGATTAATCGGGTAATACAGATGTAAGCCGTGATTACGCGCGCTAGCGCGTCGAGCGGCAAGCATGCGCGAAGAGCCGCCGTTCGGCTCGAGTTTTCCGGCCGCAAACCCCCGTGCGGCGCGGCTGCAGGGGAAACAAGGGCACTGTACGGAAGGTCCGCGCGATTGTTCCGCTCGCCTTTGATGACTTCGACGATGCTTGCAGTCCGTAACATCTGGTCGCAGTCCACCACGACGCGAGTGCGTACATTGGTCCTGTGCGACAAACCTACGTCGCCTCACAGGAGAGACCAACATGAAACGCATCGTCACTCACTTGCTGGTTGCTGCCGGACTCGCGGCGGGCGCATGCGGTGTCGCGCAGGCGCATACGGATTTGAGCGTCGGCCTGTCGCTCGGCGCCCCGGTTTATGCCGCGCCGGTCTATGCCGCGCCCGCCCGCGTGTACGCGGCGCCGGAGCCGGTGTATTACGGCGGCGGGGATCATCGCTATGAACGCGGCGATTACTACCGCGGCTACCACCGCGACGACCGCGGCTGGGGTCACGACAACCGTCGCTGGGGTCATGACGATCGCGGCGAGCATCGCGGCTGGCGGGATTGACGAGTGCAAGCGGAGCGCATGCACCGCGCTTCGCGATCAACTTCCGCGGCCCGCATCCACTCGCGTGGATGCGGGCCGCTTTCATGCGCAGTGACTACGGTTCAGGACGCCAATTCGTCGTTGAGCGCAAACAGTTTGCGCAGATGATGCGCCACGCCCGCCTCGAAATTGTTGCCGATGCGCGGCACATGCGGCAGACGCGTGATGAGATCGGGATTGGCGTTGTTCATCATGAACGGATGGCCGGCCGTCTCGAGCAGATCGATATCGTTCATGTTGTCGCCGAATGCGACGCACTGCGACGCGTCGACACCGAGACGCTCCAGCACGATCTGCAGGGCGCGCCCCTTCGACACATTCGCGGTCATCACTTCGAGACAATCCGGCAGCGAATACGTCACGTACAGACTCTCGCCGAATTCGCGTTCGAGATTGGCGGCCACCTGCGCGAGATCGGCTGGATCGCCGATATACAACGCCTTGGCAATGTCGACGCCATCGTGCTTCGGCAGGTCGGTCACTTCGTACGTGAAGCCGGAGTCCTGATGGAACTCCAGCAAATGGGGTGCGTCGCGATCGATCAGCCACGCATCGTCCGCAAACAGACTGACGATCACTCGACCATGCACCCCGACAATTTCGGGCTGCACCAGACGCTGGACGATCGCTGGCGGCAGATCGTCGGCGTGGATGACCGTGTTGTCGGGTGCGTGAATGCGCGCGCCGTTCGATGTGATCAGATACGGACTGATGCCGAGCAGGTCGCGGATGCCCGCGACGTCGCAGTAGTGCCGCCCCGTGGCGATTACGAACCGCAGCCCGTCGCTTTCGAGCTTGCGCACCGTGGCGACCGTGAACGGGTCCACCTGATGATCGGCGTTGAGCAGTGTGCCGTCGAGATCCGTGGCGATGACTTTGTACATGGTGAGTCCGGCGGCTGAGCCGTCGAGGCAGCGTCAAAACCGCTATTTTACAGGTCTCATCCAGCCAGCCGCTGCGCTTCGCGCCGCGCCAGCTGCAAGCCGCCATGCGCCGAGTCCGCCCGTGGCTCGCGCAGACGCGCCTGATACGCCTGCGGCACGTACTCGCGTAACGGCGCACCGAGTCCACCGCATAACGCGACCGGCAGCGCACCCGTCGAGTCCAGCGCGGCGATCATCTTGCCGACTTCGACGCCGGCTTCGCCGAGCAGCCGCGCCGCGAACGGATGTACGCGGTGCTTGATCGCGATCGGCGCGAGCCGCGCATAGGCGGTCTGATTGGCAGCGCACAGCCACACGACGAGACTGTCGCGATCCCGCGCGCCGGTATGCGCGAGGAGCGCATGGGCGAGCTCGTCGACGGGCACGCGGCCATCGAGCGCTTGTTGCGCGTGCACGATCAGCCGCAGACCGAGCCACGCGCCGCTCGCTTCGTCGCCCGATGGAAAGCCGTAGCCGCTGGCCATGCGAAATTCGCCGTCGCTCGCGAGCGAGGCCGCGACGCTGCCGGTGCCGAGTGCGACGATCACGCCGGGCGCGCCGTCGTGCGCGCCGAGCAGAGTGGTGTAAGCGTCGCTTTCGACGGCCAGTCCGGCTAGCCGCGGCGCCTGCTCGTGAAACTCGGCGAGCCAGTCGCGATTATTGACGCCCGCCAGTCCGCAACCGAGCACGCAGCGCGACCAGTCCAGCGCGATTCCGGCTCGCTCGAACGCTTCGCCGCAGCCGGCTTGAATGGACTGCCATGCGCGCGGAATGCCGAGCCCAAGGCCCGATGGGCCGCTTGCCGCCTGCGCGAGTTCGCGACCCTGCGCGTCGCCTAGCACGACGCGCGTGCCGGTGCCGCCGCCGTCGACGCCGATCAGAAAGAAGTCGTGGTTCATCGAATCGAATCAGTTCAGTGGGTGAATAACGCTTAGCGTGGCAGGTCAGTTTGAATCGCGCAATTAGCCGATTGGCCAGCTTGCGGCGTACACCGCTTCCGCTATGCTGGCGAACGACATGACCACGCGGGAGCGCGACAGTGACACAACGATGCAACTGGGTATCGAGCGATGCGCTCGCACAGTACCACGACACCGAATGGGGGGTGCCCTCTCGCGACGATCAACACCTGTTCGAGATGCTGGTGCTCGAAGGCGCGCAGGCCGGTCTGTCATGGTCGACGATACTCAACAAGCGCGCCGGTTATCGCCGTGCATTCGCCGACTTCGACATCGACAAGGTCGCGGCCTTCACGCCGAAGCACGTGGACGCGCTCGTCTCGGACGAAAGCATCGTGCGACATCGCGGCAAGATCGAGGCGGCCATCCTGAACGCGCGCGCTGTGCAGCAGATTCAGGCCGAACATGGCTCGCTCGCGAACTTCGTATGGTCATTCGTCGACGACACGCCGATTCAGAACGAATGGGCTTCGTATAAGCATGCGCCTGCGTCGACAGAAGTATCGGACGCGCTGAGCAAGGCACTCAAGCGCTACGGCTGCAAATTCGTCGGTTCGACGATCTGCTACGCGTTCATGCAGGCGGTCGGCATGGTCAACGATCATGAGACTACCTGCATGTGCCGCGAGCGATGCGTGTCGCTGGGCAAGAAGGGGCGTCGTCGCAAGGCGGGGTGAGGCCACAGCGTCCGCCGGGCGCGCAAACGCGCGAATTGGCGCCCTTTCATGCTCGTAGTCGGTCCATTGGCGGACGGCGCGCGGCGGATACTCGTCGCCATGCGCTCACGCAATGCGCGCTCAATAACAAATAATCACCGCCTCGGACGCGGGAGACCAACCATGAAAACACTCAGCTTCCTGACCCATCAGGACATTTACGATCAGTCCGTCGCACATCTATTGGATCAGAAACGCACCGCATTGCTGCCGAAGGGCGGCGGTGCGTACCGCGGCTATTGCGGCGGCTGCCCGGTAGGCAACCTGATCAAGCCGCGCGACTATATGACTGCGATGGAAGGCGTACCGGTGCGCTTCATCGGCAAACCACCGGCCCAGGTGCCCGCTTACATGGATGTCGGCGTGGCCGCGCTGAAAAAAGCGCTGCTGCGCGCCCGCATCAACGTGTATGACCCGGTGACCATCGCTTTGCTCAGTTGCCTACAAAACGTGCACGACGTGTTCGGCACATGGGAGTGGCACGACCGGCTGGGCTCGATCGCTTGCGAGTTCGGTCTGTCGGCCGAGCGGCTGAGGAACGCGGCGTAAGCATTGCCCGCAAGGGCAATAATCCTAAGCGCCAATAGCAAAACGGCGGTGTGGCTTCTTTCGAAGCTCACACCGCCGTTCGGCGTACGTAAAAAGCGTGCTTAGTGCAGCTTTTTCGGCAGCATCTGGCTGCGCAGACGCTTGTGCAGGCGCTTAACAGCTGCTGCCTTCTTGCGCTTGCGAGCGGTGGTCGGCTTTTCGTACGACTGGCGCTCACGCAGTTCAGCGATCAGGCCATTCTTTTCGATTGCGCGACGAAAGCGGCGAATTGCCACTTCGAACGGCTCGTTTTCCTTCAGAAGAATCGTCGTCATGTAATTCCTAACTCAATCACTAGATACGGGTTTAATTGCATGGCGGTAACCGTTCAGGTCACCACTAACGCGCCGGCCCTCCGGTCGCTCCGATTCATGGCCAGTAACAGGCAAACGCGAGGCTGATAAAACAACCCCGGCCAAACCACGAATGAAGCGAGAGGCAAAGCGGCCACGGAGGCCGGAAAAGAGAGGTGGGGAGTTCACCGCGGAACGCGGACAGACGTAATGCAAAAGCAGCGTCTGTTGCCGTTTCGCCAACCTTTCATCAATGGGAAACACTGACGAAACAGGCAAAGATCTCAATTCACTCCCGATCATATCAGGAAACTCTCCATCCTACCAGGGGTTTACCGATTGCGCCAGGCTTTTCCCTGGCGCGGATCGCGTCCGCGTCGGCGGTCGTGGTGTTCGCCTTATCACGCGCTCGCTTCGTCGAGTTCGCGAATATCGTCGGCGGTGAGGGACAGCTGGACGGCGGTCGCCAGACTCTTCAACTGCTCGACCGAGGTCGCGCTGGCAATGGGGGCCGTAACGCTCGGCCGCGCGATCAGCCAGGCAAGCGCGATCGCTGCCGGCTTGCTGCCGTGCCGTTGCGCGACACGGTCGAGCGCGCCGAGAATTCGCAAGCCGCGCCCGTTCAGGTATTTCTCGACCCGGCTCCCGCGCGCCTTGCCGGCCAGATCGGCCTCGCTGCGGTACTTGCCCGACAGGAACCCGCTCGCGAGGCTGTAATAGACCACCACGCCGAGATGATTCGCGAGCGCCACCGGTTCGCTGTCACGCTCGTAGTGTTCGCGGTCGTAGAGATTGTATTCGGGCTGCAGCAACTGGTACTCGGGCAGCCCGTGCTCGCGCGACACCGCGAGCGCCTCCTCGACGCGCGCGCCGCCGTAGTTCGACGCGCCGATCACACGCACCTTGCCCGCCTCGATCAGTTTTTGATAAGCGCCGAGGGTCTCCGCGAGCGGCGTCGAGGTGTCGTCGTCGTGGGAGAAATAGACGTCGATGTAATCGGTTTGCAGGCGCCGCAGCGAGTCTTCGACCGCCGCCCGGATGTTCGCGGCCGACAGGCCCTTGCGCTGCGGATGCTTGGACACCTTGGTCGCGAGCACGATCTGCTCGCGCTTGCCGCTCCGACGGAACCACTTGCCGATGATCGTCTCCGACTCGCCGCCCTGGTTGCCGGGCACCCAGGCCGAGTAGACATCGGCGGTGTCGATGAAGTTGAGACCGGCGTCGACGAACGCGTCGAGGATCGAAAACGAGGTCGCCTCGTCGGCGGTCCAGCCAAATACGTTGCCGCCGAACATCAGCGGCACGACCTGCAATTCGGAACGGCCAATCCTGCGCTTCTGCATGATTTCTCCGCGATCGATAACGAACGAGCGAACGAGAATACGCCCACTTTCGATTACCTGCAGCGCATCACGCCAGTCCCGCCGGATGGGGCTCGCGGCCCGCAAGCCCCGCCCGGCGCGGCAAACAATCGGGTCGCGATGCAGAAAGTTGCTCAAGTTTTTTGGAGGCGCGCCGTCAACCTTCACTGAGGCGGCCGGCAATGAACACGTGCTTCCGCCGATGCCACCACTGGCAGGTTTAGGGCTCATGCCTCTACAGGAGAATTTTCATGCTTAGCATCAACAGTAATATCAGCTCGCTGACAGCTCAGGAAAACCTGAATGGTTCTGGCAGCGCACTCTCGCAGGCTATTACCCGCCTGTCGTCGGGCAAGCGCATCAACAGCGCGGCGGACGATGCGGCTGGCCTCGCGATCTCCACGACCCTGCAAACCGCGATCAACGGCCTGAACCAGGGCGTTTCGAACGCGAACAACGGCGTGTCGATGGTGCAAACGGCAAGCACCGGCCTGAGCCAGATCACGCAAAGCCTGCAAACGATCCGTTCGCTCGCGAACGAGGCAGCAGGCGGCTCGCTGTCGGCAAGCAACCAGGCAGCACTGCAACAGGAAGTGGCACAGCAGATCGCTGAAGTGAACCGTCTCGCATCGCAGACGACGTACAACGGCATCAACCTGCTGAACGGCTCGGCTGGCACCATCAACGTCCAGGTCGGCTCGAACGTCGGTCAGACGATCAGCCTGAACCTGAGCCAGGGCGTTTCGGCAGCTTCGCTGGGCTCGGGCCCGGTGCAGGCAGGCAACACGCTCGGCACGATCACCGGCCTCGACCTGAACGCGAACGGTACGGCCAACTCGGCTGGCGGCACGGGCGCGATCACCCAGATCAACATCCTGTCGAACGGCACGGGCGGCTACACGTTCACCGACCAGAACAACCAGGCGCTGTCGTCGACGGCTGCGAACAACCTGTTCTCGGTTGCGGGTTCGGCAAGCGGCATCTCGACGATCTCGCTGGCTAGCGGCACGAACAACGGCCTGCTGCAAGCCAACGAACTGACGTCGGTCAACGCGAATTTCTCGGCCGGCGGCGGCTCGGCTGCGGCAGCGGGTACGGTCCTCGGCACCCTGTCGGGCCTGAACCTGAACGCGGTGAACGGCTCTGCGGCAACCTCGGGCACGTCGAACACGATCTCGTCGATCACCGTCGAATCGAACGGCACGGGCGGCTTCGAGTACGTCGACCAGAACGGCAACCAGCTTTCGAGCACGGCTGCATCGAATCTGTTCACGAGCACGACGGCTGGCATCACCGCCTTCAACGGCACCCAAACGACGATCGGCGCAACGACGGCAGCTCAAACGGCTGGCTCGGCACTGGCATCGGTCAACACGAACAACGTGCCGACCTCGGTTGCGAACATCAACGTCAGCACGACCGCCGGCGCGAACCTCGCGATGGAATCGATCGACAACGCTCTCGCGACGATCAACAACATCCAGGCAACGCTCGGCGCGGCGCAGAACCGTTTCACCGGTATCTCGACTTCGCAGCAAGCTGAATCGACCGACCTGTCGAGCGCACAGTCGCAGATCACCGACGCTAACTTCGCGGAAGAAACGGCGAACCTGAGCAAGGCGCAAGTGCTGCAACAAGCTGGTATCTCGGTGCTGGCACAGGCCAACTCGCTGCCGCAGCAAGTGCTGAAGCTGCTGCAGTAATACTCAGGCAGGTAGAGTGGCGCGGGCGAGGCGGTGAGCGGCAATACGCCCCGTCCGCGCCACGACGATTCAAACGGGAGGCGCGTCCTCCCGCTGTGCATTGTGCAAGACAGCGCATGACGCGCTGAATATCAGGCCGCAGGCAAGTTCCCCCGTCGCGTGGCCGCGACCACGCATGGAGCACTCTCATGTCAACGATTTCCGGCTCGTCGTCCTCAACATCGGCTTCCGCGTCCGCGGCAGCGGCTCAAGCCGCTGCGGCATCGGCGCTGCAGCAAGCTGGGCAATCCCTGATTGCCGGATCGACAGGCAACTCGTCACTCGACGTCCAGTCGCTCGTGACGGCGCTCGTCAACGCCAAGGTGGCCGGACAGGCCGCGACGCTCACCGCCCAGGCCACCAGCGACAACACGCAAATTTCCGCTATCGGCCAGATTTCGGCGGCGCTATCGAGCCTCCAGGTCAGCCTCGCACCGCTTGCAACCGGCGCCTTCCAGTCCGACTTCACCGCCACCGCCAGCGGTAGCGGCCTGACCGCCAACGCAGGTTCGGGCGCCGTGGCCGGCACGTACTCGATCGGCGTCACGCAGATCGCCCAGGCACAAAGCATTTCGTCGGGCGCCTTCACGTCGACGCAGGCAGCGGGACTCGGCACCGGCACGCTCACGATTGCCGTCGGCACCAAGTCGATGTCGCTCAACGTGACGTCGTCGAACAATAGCCTCACTGCGATTGCCGCGGCAATCAACGGTTCGAGCCAGAATCCCGGCATCACGGCGACTATCGTGACGGGCTCCGACGGCTCCCACCTCGTGCTCGGCTCGACGACGACGGGCGCGTCGAACATGATCAACGTGACCGTCAGCAATCTGGCCAACGACAACGGACTGTCGAGCCTCGGCGTCACCTCGGCCGCGGGCACGGGCACGAGCGGCGCCTCGACGATCACCTCGGCCGGGACGATTGCGTGGACGCAGACTACCGCCGCGCAGGACGCCCAGTTCACGATCAACGGCACGAAGGCGACCAGCTCGAGCAACGCGGTGAGCACCGTGCTCGCCGGCGTGACGATGAATCTCGGCGCGGCCGCCGTCGGCACGACGCAGACGCTGACCGTCGCATCGGACACCACTAGCCAGATCAGCGACATCCAATCGTTCGTCAGTTCCTACAACTCGCTCGTCAGCACGATGAGCTCGCTGTCGTCGTTCAATTCGAGCGCCGCGGCCGGTTCGCAAGGCGGTCCGCTGCTCGGCGATTCGATGCTGCAGACGATTCAGGCGACCATGGGCGACCTGCTGGGCAAAAGCGTTTCTGGCTCGGGGGTGACGGCGACGCTGGCGTCGATCGGGATCACGGTGAATGCAACCGGCACGTTGTCGGTCGATACGACGACGCTCACGAGCGCGGTGCAGAACAACCCGACGCAAGTCGGCACGCTGTTCAATTCGACCACCGGCATCGCGAAGCAGATGAACACCGACATCGCGGCGTTCACGCAAACCGGTGGCGTCATCGACATTCGCACCAACGCACTGACCGCCGACCTGAAGAGCGTGACGACACAGTCGAATTCGCTCACCGCGTACGAAGCGCTTCTGACGTCGCAATACTCGGCCCAGTTCACCGCGCTGAATTCGCTGATGGCGACCACCAACAGCAATTCGCAGTATCTGACGCAGCTGTTCGGCGGCGCCAATAGCGCGGGCGCACTCGCCAAGAACTCGTCGTAAGCATCCGGGAGACGGTCATGACTCAGGAGCGGCAAGCCGCACAGCAAACCGAGCTCGTGGAACGGGTGCTCGGCCTGACCCAGCAGATCGCGTTCGCCGCGAGCCTTTACGACTGGCAAAAGGCTGCCGGTCTGGCGCAGGAGCGCTCACCGCTGCTGATGTCGATCCACGCCGAGCAAACCCCGGCCGCACTCCACATGATCCACCGGATTCAGGCGCTCGACGCGGCGCTGCTCGACAACGCCCGGGAAACGCGTGACGAACTCGAGGCGGAGTACCGGACGGCGGTCAATTCCAGCAAGGCGGCCCGCCAGTATCACCAGATCGCGCAACTGTAGTTCACGACGGCGAAGGTGTGGCCGCCGCATGGCGTCCACGCCAAAACAAGCCGCATAGAAGGCAAGATCGATGACTCCAGCCCGCTCCATGCGGGCTTTTTTTTGCCCGCTAAACCCGGCCGCTGCGGTTCGCCACGAACAGCACGGAAATCCGGCCTTTACTCGGCCAATCGGCTGGCTCGCGTCTGGATAGACTGATTCGACATGCCAGTTTGGGCGAGGCGCGCCTACGCCCCATCCGCGACGATTCCCAGAAGGCAGATCACGAAGGGCTTCGCCGTGCGATGCCTGCAATCGACGTACACAAGGGCACACATGACTACCGAAGCCGACCTGCAACAGGCCCTGTGCCATGATCAGACACCGCGGTCCCCCGCGGCCGACGAACTGGCCAATCTCGCCGGGGAGTTCGTCGCCACCATCGACACGCTTCACGCCAAAGGCATGCACGACAGCGCCGAAGCATTGGCGCATCAGATGATCGCGGCTCTGCCCACGCATGGATACGGCTGGAAGACCCTCGCCTACGCGCACCTGCGACGCGGCGATCTGAACGGCGCGCTCGCGCCTCTCGAACGCGCTGCCGCGCTGCTGCCGCTCGACGGCGAAGTACGCAAGCACCTGGACGCCGCGTGCGCGATGCGCGACGCGCTGATGCTCGACGGCCGCGGCGATTACGAGCAGGCGGGAACGCTTTACCAGCGCGTGCTGGCAGCCTATCCCGAGCATCCCGACGCCAATCACCGGTATGGCGTGATCCTGATTCGGCTGCTGCAGCCCGAGGCGTCGCTGCCTTATCACGAGCGTGCGCTCGGCGCCGCTCCGAACCAGCTTCAGTACTGGGCCAACTACATCGACGGACTGTTGCAGGCCGACCAGCTGAAGGCCGCCTGGATCGCGCTTGAAATGGCCCAGCAACGCGGTCTGGCAGGCCCTGCGATCGACAAGCTGATCGGCATCATGACGATGGTCAGCACCCAGCCGATCACCAAGGTCGCGCCGATGGAGCTGGCCGCGCGGCAACCGCTGCCGGCCGAGCCGAAGGCCGCGCCCGACAGCGTCGTAGAAGCCCCGCCGCGCCGGACCAGCACCGCCGCGCCGACAAAACGCGAAATCGACGCGCTAGCCGAGCTGTTCAATACCGGCCGCGTCGAGGAAGCGGCGACAAGCGCCCGGAAACTGGCGGAGCGCTTCCCGGATCACGGGTTCGGCTGGAAAGTGCTGGCCGTCGCCTTGCACCGACTCACCCAATACGACGAAGCGTTGAAGTATGCGCGGATCGCGCACGACCTGTGGCCGAACGACGAAGACACGCTTCAGGTGCTGGCGAGTGTCCTCGCATCGAAAGGGGCTCACGCCGAGGCGGAAGCGATCTGCCGACGCCTGATCGAGATCAACCCGAAGCGCGCTGAAGGGCTGCGCGTGTTGAGCATCATCTGCCAGGAGACGGGCCGACTCGACGAGGCCGAGCAGTTCGCGCGACGCTCGATGGAACTCGATCCGACCTCGAACTTCACGCCCAACTCGCTCGGTGTCACGCTGATGCAGCTAGGGCGTCTGTCCGAAGCCATCGAGGAGTTCCGGCGCGCGCTCGCGATCGATCCGAACTTCGACCTGGCCTACAACAACCTGCTGTTCTGCATGACGCACAACGAGGCGATTGCCCCGGACGAGTTGTTCGCCGAGCATCGCCGCTTCGCGGCACGCTTCGAAACGCCGCTCAAGCCGAACTGGCCCCGTCACGAGAACACACGCGACCCCGAACGTGCGCTGCGCGTCGGCTTCATCTCGGGCGACTTTTGCCGTCACGCGGTCGCGAGCTTTCTCGAGCCGGTCGCCGCGCATCTGTCGCGCGATCCGAAGCTGTCGATGTATGCGTATTCGAACACCTTTCTCGATGACGGCACGACCGCGTCACTGCGCAAGATCTTCGGCCACTGGCGCCACGTCGTCGGCATGAGCGACGACGCGATCGCCGACATGGTCCGCGCCGACGGCATCGACATCCTGATCGATCTCGCCGGGCATACCGCGCACAATCGGCTGCTGACGCTCGCGCGCAAGCCGGCGCCCGTCCAGGCCTGCTGGATCGGCTACCCCGGCACGACCGGGCTCGACGCCGTCGACTATTTCATCGCCGACCGGCTCTGGGTTCCTTCCGACAAGTTCCGCAGCCAGTTCTCCGAAAAGATTGCCTATCTGCCGGCGGTAGCGCCGTTCGTCGCCGACGCGCTGTGTCCGCCGGTCAATGCGCTGCCCGCTTTGCACAAGGGCCACGTGACCTTCGGCAGCTTCAACCGGATGGACAAGCTGCGCCGCGACGTCGTGGCGCTGTGGTCACGCTTGATGCACGCCGTGCCGAACTCGCGCATGCTGATCGGCGCCATGCCGCGCGACGGCAGCCTCGGCAAGCTGCCCGAGTGGTTCGCCGAAGAAGGCATTACGCGCGATCGCCTCGACTTCATGGCGCGTGCGAGCGTGCCCGTGTATCTGCAGCAGCATCACCGTGTCGACTTCTGCCTCGACAGCTTCCCGTTCTCGGGCTTGACCACCGCGCTGCATTCGCTGTGGATGGGTGTCCCCACCTTGACGCTGCCCGGCGAGACGGTGCCTGGGCGCAGCGGCTTGACCGCGATGACCCATGTCGGCCTTGCCGACTTCGTCGCGCGCGACAAGGACGATTTCGTCCGCAAGGGCGTGGCGCTGGCGTCGGATCCTGGCTCTCTCGCGGCACTACGCGCCGGCATGCGTGAGCGTTGCGCACAGTCGCCGGTGTTCCGTCCTGAGTTGGTGGCCGAGACCGTGACGCAGGCGCTGCGCGTCATGTGGCGTCGCTGGTGCGACGGCTTGCCGGCCGAATCGTTCGACGTACCGGATTCGACGAAGTCGCCTGCTCCGCAACCGGCTTCGACAACCCGGATCGTCGCGCCGGTCGATCTGCGGCTGGTCCGCGGCTAGATGCCATTCTCGCGCTCCCTGAACACTCCTTGTTTGAACCATGAAGCCCATCCGATTCGTCTGCGGGACACGCCGCAACCCGCAGCAGTTCTCGAACGAGACTGCGCTCGGCCGCTCGCTGAAGCTCTACAACCATCTGCCGCATGCGCAACTGCATCTGTTCGATAACAACGCGCGCGGTCTGTCCACGATCTACAACGAGGCGATCGACTACGCCGCGCACCATCCGGCGATTCTGGTGTTCGTTCACGACGACGTCTGGCTGCAAGACTTCTTCTGGACCGAGCGGATCCTCGAAGGGCTCGCGCGCTTCGACGTCATCGGGCTCGCCGGCAACACACGCCGGGTGCCGCGCCAGCCGTCGTGGGCGTTCGTCTCGTCCGAGTTCAAATGGGACGAACCGCGATATCTGAGCGGGACGGTTGGACACGGCAAGGGTTTCCCTTGCGACATCGTGTCGTCGTTTGGTCCGTCCGGCGTGGAGGTCAAGCTGCTCGACGGGCTCATGCTGATCGCCGATAGCGCGAAGCTGATCGAGACGGGCGTGCGCTTCGACGACCAGTTCGCGTTCCACTTCTACGATATGGACTTCTGCCGGCAGGCGGAGTTGAAGGGACTGCGCATGGGGACGTGGCCGCTGAGCGTCGTGCATGAGAGTGGCGGCGCTTTTGGTTCGGCCGGTTGGCGCGAGAGCTATGAGCGCTATCTGCGCAAGTACGGCAGTTGAAAGTCCCGCGCGTCTGCGGGTCGCATCGCACAGCCAGCGCCGTCGATTCGGACCAGCAGACGCCGTCCCGGCATCCTGTCGCAAGATCACTGCGTATCACCGCCTACCCCAGCCGCCGTATAGCGAGACAACCGCCGGCGGAGGCCGGAGCGACGCCGCACCCGCGGCAGTGCCGAGCCGCCAAAATAGCCGGGGTTTTGCGTGTTGTTTGCCCAATTGCTCCGCGCGTCGTCTCGTAAACTGCAAGACAAGCAGTTTTCCAATCGCATCGACCCGAACCGAACCGACCCGCGGCCAACAGATGACTACCGTAGCAGTTACCGGCGCAACAGGCTTTATCGGTCGGCATGTACTCAAAGAGCTCGCCGGCCGCGACGTGGAAGTCATCGCGACAACGCGCAGCGACCGCGATGATCTTCCAGCGCAGGCAAACCTGAGATGGGTGACGCTCGACCTCGCGTGTCCGCCCGACGACGCATTCGAGCAGCTTGGCCGCCCCGACGTCCTGATTCACCTCGCTTGGGGCGGGCTGCCCAACTATCGCGCGTTACGGCATTTCGAAGTCGAACTGCCGCTGCACTACGCGTTCCTGCGCCAGTTGATCGACGAAGGTCTGAAGTCGCTGGTCGTCACCGGCACGTGCCTCGAGTATGGGTTGCGCGCAGGTGCGCTGAGCGAGTCGCTGGTCCCTGAGCCTGTCACGCCCTACGGATTCGCCAAGGACACGCTGCGCAGACAGCTCGAATATCTGCACCGGAGTCGCGACGCAGCGTTCGATCTCACCTGGGCTCGGCTCTTCTATACGTATGGCGACGGGCAGGCACACGCGTCGTTGCTGCCACAACTTCGCAGCGCAGTTGAACAAGGCTTGCCTGCTTTCAGGATGTCCGGCGGTGAACAGTTGCGCGACTACCTGCCCGTTGCCGACGTCGCGAGAAACCTCGTTGCCCTCGCAGTCAGAGGCAAGGGCGCCGGCATGGTGAATGTTTGCGCCGGTGCGCCGGTGTCCGTACGTCGCCTCGTCGAGCAGTGGCTGCGCGAGCACCGCTGGAATATCGAACTGGACCTCGGCCATTACCCTTATCCCGACTATGAGCCGCTTGCGTTCTGGGGTGATCGAAGCAAGCTTGCCGGACTGCTGGAGAATTCATGAGCGTCCTACGTGACCTTTATTCAGCAAGTGAATTGCCCGTCTTCCAGAACCGCATGTATGCGACCGCGGAGGAAGCGCGCAACTGCCCGCTCGGCGACGTTCGCCTCGTCGAAGACCTGAGCACGGGCCTCGTCTATAACGCGGCATTTCGTCCGGAGCTGGTGGTCTACGACCAGCACTATCAGAACGAACAGGCCGTCAGCGCTCAATTCCGCGCGCACCTCGAACAGGTCGCCGCGATTGTCGAGCGGCGTCTGGGCCGACACGCGCTGATCGAAGTGGCATGCGGCAAGGGCTTCTTCCTCGAAATGCTGGCCCAACGCGGCTGTGAGATTACGGGATTCGATCCGGCCTACGAAGGATCGAATCCCTCCATCGAGAAGCGCTATTTCGCCCCCGGCGCCGGTGTGACCGGCCGGGGCCTGATCTTGCGCCATGTGCTCGAGCATGTCGTCGACCCGCTCGCGTTTCTTGCCCAACTTCGCGAAGCCAATCAGGGCGAAGGCACCATCTACATCGAAGTTCCGTGCTTCGAATGGATCTGCGAACAAGGTGCGTGGTTCGACGTCTTCTACGAGCACGTCAACTACTTCCGGCCCGTGGATTTCTTGCGCATGTTCGATGTGGTCCACGAAAGCGGGCATCTGTTCGGCGGTCAGTACATCTACGTCGTCGCAGATCTGCGTAGCCTGAGAATGCCGGCTTACGACGAGAACCAGCGTGTGCGGCTACCCGCGACGTTCGGCGCGCGCGAAAGGCACATGCATGCCGACGCCAACCAGGCTGTGATCTGGGGCGGCGCCTCGAAGGGCGTGATCTTCGCGCTGCAGCGCATGCGCAGCGGCGCGCCCATCCACACCGTTGTAGACATCAATCCTGCAAAACAGGGCAAATACCTCCCCGCCACTGGCCTGCGAGTCGAATCGCCGGACGAAGTGCTGCCGCGCCTGAGCGGAGGCACCACCATCTATGTGATGAACTCGAACTACCTGGACGAGATCCGCGTGCAGGCCGGCCCAACTTTTCAATATATCGGCATCGATCATGAGTGACTTTCAACAGGACCTGGAACGACGCGTCGCGGGATACGGCAGCGATACGGAATTGCTCGACGCCGGCCGCGAATTCTTTCTCGCCAGCGCAGCGCGTCAGTATTCGTACAATTTCCACTGGCTGGGGCGCCCGATCATCCAATACCCGCAGGATGTGATGGCCATGCAGGAACTGATCTGGCAAGTGCGCCCGGATCTCATCATCGAAACCGGCATCGCGCACGGGGGCTCGCTGATTCTGAGCGCCTCGATGCTGGCCATGCTCGACTATTGCGACGCCGTCGAAAGCAACACGCTCCTCGATCCGGCCAAGCCCAAGCGTCGCGTGGTCGGCGTGGACATCGATATCCGCGCGCACAACCGGGCAGCGATGGAGGCCCACCCTCTGGCGAACCGTATCGACATGATCCAGGGTTCGTCGATCGCCCCCGAGATCATCGAACAGGTGCGCCGTCATGCCGAAGGCAAACAGACCGTGCTCGTTTGCCTCGACTCGAACCATACACACGATCACGTGCTGGCCGAGCTCGAAGCGTATGCACCGCTCGTGACGCCGGGCAGCTACTGCGTGGCGTTCGATACCGTCATCGAAGACATGCCCCAGGGCAGCTTCCCTGACCGGCCCTGGGACGTGGGCAACAACCCGAAGACCGCGGTCTGGTCCTTCGTCAACGCGCACCCCGAGTTCGAGATCGACCGCGAGATGGACCACCGTCTGCTGATCTCCGTCGCGCCGGAAGGCTACCTGAAGCGCACCCGTTAATCTGCCCCGCGCCCTCGCCCGCGCACGACGCCGGGCGTCGCATAGCCCCGGCATACACTCTGCACGAAACACATCGATATGAAAGTCGTCATTCTGGCTGGCGGACTCGGTTCACGACTCGCGGAAGAAACCTACGTGCGGCCCAAGCCGATGGTGACCGTTGGTGACCGGCCCATCCTTTGGCACATCATGAAGATCTATTCGTCTCACGGGATGAACGACTTCATCATTTGCTGCGGCTACAAGGGTTACGTCATCAAGGAATATTTCGCCAATTATTTTCTGCATTCCTCCGACGTCACGTTCGATCTCGCATCGAACTCCATGGAGGTGCATCAGCGCTACGCGGAGCCGTGGCGGGTGACGCTGCTCGACACGGGCGAGCACTCGATGACCGGTGGACGCCTGAGGCGCGCCGCCCATTTGCTGCGTGAAGAAGAAGCGTTCTGCTTCACTTACGGGGACGGCGTGGGCGACGTCAACATCACCGAACTCGTGCGCTTTCACAAGAAACACGGCCGGCTTGCGACGGTGACCGGTGTGCAACCACCCGGACGATACGGCGTGCTCCAACTCGCCGACAACGAAAACTCGGTGATTGGCTTCACAGAGAAGCCGCAGGACGGAGCCGCGTGGATCAACGGCGGCTACTTCGTCGCGTCACCGCGGGTCCTCGATCTGATCGACGACGATGCCACGCCGTGGGAATCCGCGCCGATGGAACGGCTTGCCGCTGCCGGCGAATTGCAGACCTACCGACACGGCGGGTTCTGGCAGCCAATGGACACCCTGCGCGACAAGCAACAGCTCGACGCCATCTGGGCGAGCGGCAAGGCGCCGTGGAAGGTCTGGCAATGATGGACCCGCAATTCTGGGCAGGCCGGCGCGTGTTCGTGACGGGACATACCGGCTTCAAAGGCAGTTGGCTCGTGCTCTGGTTACAACGCATGGGTGCGCACGTATCGGGCTTCGCACTCGATGCGCCAACGCGCCCTTCCCTGTTTCAAGAAGCCCGTGTCGCGGACGGCATCGACCATACCATTGGCGACGTGCGCGATGCGCAGGCCGTCCTCGCGGCCATGCGACGGGCTCGCGCGGAAATCGTCTTCCATCTCGCGGCGCAGCCGCTGGTGCGTTGCTCGTACGCGGCGCCTGTCGAGACCTACGCGACCAACGTGATGGGCACCGTCCATGTGCTCGAGGCGGCGCGCCAGGTCGATAGCGTACGCGCGATCGTCAACGTGACGTCCGACAAGTGCTACGAAAATCTCGAAACCGAACACAGCTACGCGGAGACCGACGCACTCGGCGGCCACGACCCCTATAGCAACAGCAAGGCCTGTTCGGAACTGGTTACCGCCGCGTATCGTCGATCGTTCTTCCATGCTGGTTCCGGGCGGGCGCAGCAGACAGGTATTGCGACTGCCCGCGCCGGCAATGTGATCGGCGGCGGCGACTGGGCCTCGGACCGGCTGGTGCCCGATCTCTTGCGCGCCTTCGAAAATGGTGAGCCTGCGATCGTGCGCAAGCCGCACGCGGTGCGTCCGTGGCAGCACGTGCTGGTTCCGCTGGCCGGATACCTGACGCTCGCCGAACGGCTCTTTCATTCGCCGCAGCGCTATTCGGGCGCCTGGAACTTCGGTCCCCGCACCGATGACATGCGTCCGGTAGAGCAGATCGCGGCCGCGTTGACAGCGGCACTCGGGGACGGCGCTTCCTTCGTGGTGGAAGCCGACGCCAGTGCGCCACACGAAGCCGGCCTGCTATTACTCGACTCAGGCAAGGCTCGCCGCGAGCTGGACTGGAGCGCCGCGCTCGAACTGGACGAAGCCCTCGCCTGGGTCGCGCAGTGGCATCGCGAACGCACGGCCAGGCGCAGTGTGCGACAGATTACGCTCGATCAGATCGAGCGCTACGAGGAGCGATTCCGAAGCGCCGCCGTGCCAGCAGGCAGCACCGAATCCGTTTGAGGAGCAAGAACTTGAATTGCCGTCATTGTGGTCACGCACTGACCATACCGTTTCTGGATCTGGGCTTCGCGCCGCCGTCGAACGCGTACCTGAAACCCGCCGATCTGACGCAGGCAGAACGCCACTACCCGCTCAAGCTATTCGTCTGCGACGCCTGCTGGCTGGTTCAAACGGAAGACTACGCTGCGCGCGAAGAGCTCTTCGATGCGGAGTATGCGTACTTTTCGTCGGTGTCCGAGAGCTGGCTCGCCCATGCCAGGCAGTATGCCGATTCGATCATCGGCGAGCTGTCGCTCGATCGCGATTCGTTCGTGATCGAGGTCGCGTCCAATGACGGATATCTGCTACGCAATTTCGTTGCGGCAAGAATCCCCTGTCTCGGCATTGAACCCACCGCGAGCACGGCAGCCCGCGCCGAGCAACTCGGCATTCCGGTGCGCCGGGAATTCTTTGGCAAAGCACTTGCCGAACAGTTCGCAGCCGAAGGATCAAAGGCCGATCTGATCGTCGGCAACAACGTGTTCGCCCACGTGCCCGACGTCAATGACTTTACCGCCGGACTGAAGACCGCATTGAAGCCGGGCGGATCGATCACGCTCGAGTTTCCGCATCTCGTCAAATTGCTGGAGCAAGTGCAGTTCGACACGGTCTACCACGAGCACTTTTCGTACTTCTCGTTGCATGCGGTCGAACATATCTTCCGTTCGGCCGGACTGCGCGTATGGCGCGTCGAACAATTGACGACGCACGGCGGCAGCCTGCGCGTGTTCGGCTGCCATGACGACGACCCACGCGCGGACGACGCTTCGGTCGATGCGGTCCGGGCCCTCGAGGTGGAGCGGGGCATCACGAAGCCGGAAACGTATCAGGAGTTTCAGCAGCGCGTTGATGCTGCGAAATACGGTCTGCTCCGCTTTCTGCTCGATTGCAAAGACAAAGGTATCCGGCTAGGCGCCTACGGTGCCGCGGCGAAGGGCAATACGCTGCTCAACTATGCGGGCGTCAGGCCTGACCTGCTGCCATACGTATGCGATGCTGCTCCGTCCAAGCAAGGCAAGTTCATGCCGGGCAGCCATATCCCGATCGTTTCACCCGTCGCGCTCGCGGCGGAGCAGCCGGACATCGTGCTGATCCTGCCGTGGAATATTTCGCATGAGGTCGTCGCGCAACAGCGCCCGATTCTCGGACCGCAGGTACGCTTTGCCGTGGCAATCCCGGAGGTCCGCTACCTTTAGCGACCGGCTACGGAGTGGCTGGGGGGCCTCGCTCGGTGTCGTGAAACCGTGAGGCGCCCTCGGACGGTTGCGATTGCGGTTGCGTTGAAAGAGCTGCAAGTCGCGTGCCCCGCACTAGCGTGCACGCGACTTTCGCAGCAGGTGACGAGTCAATCGTCGATCGAGGCGAGCCAGCCTTGCACGCTCGGCAGTGCGCGGTCCCTCTCCGACAGCAATGCGACGTCGCGGGGCCACGCGATGGCGAGTTGAGGATCGTCGTGCGCCACCCCCCGCTCAGCTTCGGGCTTGTAGAAATCGGTGTGCAAATACAGCAGGCGACTGTCGGCCTCGAGGCTCTGGAAGCCGTGCGCGCAGCCTTCGGGAATGAACACTGCCTTGCTGTTGGCGGCCGACAACTCCACCGCCCGCCATTGCAGAAAGGTATCCGACTCGGGACGAAGATCGACGATCACGTCCCATACAGCACCTTCGAGGCAACGGACCCATTTGGCGTCCGCGTCGTCACCATGCTGAAAATGCATGCCTCGTACCGTGCCCGGACAAACCGTATGTGACCAGTTGATCTGCACGATCTGCCGGGAGCCGTGCGCATCGGCGAAATCGTCGGCACAAAAGAGGCGCATGAAACTACCGCGGACGTCGCCGCGCGGTGTGCTCTGCGCGACGAACGCTCCGGCGATGCCCAGAGGCTCAAGCGAACGCGCCGGGCTCATTGCCCCCCCACGTAGACGGTTTGGGCTTCCTCAGTCAACAGGTTCAACTGGCCTGCGACATGGTGCATCCACCCGTTCACACCGTAAGTGGCCGTGAGGTGGCGCAACAGCAGAAAGCTACCCAGCCGCTCCGCGCAGAACGCCCAGGAGCGCGCCTGATAACCTTCGCGCCGGATCGGATAGCGCTCGCAACAGGCACGCACGACCGACTCGATCGCGGAAATCGAACGAACCCAGAACTCCGCCGGAAACACGCCCATTTCGATGCCACCGGGCAGGAATACCTGCTCAGCCATGAACGGGGTGGCCTCGTGGCGCGACAACACGCCCAATTCGAGCGCGGTAGCGGCGAAGCGGAGCAGATCTTCTGGAGGGTGACACTCCTGATATTGATTCAGGTAACCACCTCGTACCGCAGCCGGTTGCCCGAGCAGGAAGTCACGCCTGCCGGGCGCCATCGCTTCGGCGATCTGCGCCGTCGTGAGCGTGTTGCTGCTGACGACGTCCATGACTGGGTAATTGTCTGCCGGCGTGCCTCCTATCTTGCGATGGGAAACGAACTTGCGGTACTGGCAGATCCCGATCTGACGAACCTGCAGATTGTTGTCGACGATGTAGTTCTTCAGCGCGAAGCAACCCGCCAACCCGCCGATCTGCGGGTGATACGGTTCCCATTCCGGCGCGAGATCGCGAAGATTGGCCTTGCCGGGTCCCTGCTCTGCACCTAGACACAGCATCGAAACGTCCGACGGAAACTCGAACGGCGGTGGAACATGTGTGAGGCAGATGTACAGGAGATCCGGTGAAGCAATGAGCTGGGTCCCGAGAAAACCGCTCTTCGCGCGCTCCAGCTTCGGCCCCTCGACTGCGCTCAACACTGCGCCGCGCAAGGTATAGAAGTGGTTCAACGCCGAACGGTCACCTGTCGCGGCATAACCCGCTTTCAATTCCTCGAGCAGCGCGATTTGCTCTGCGTAAGGGCGATAAGCGGCATCGGCGAGCGGCATCGTAGACGCGTCGAATGCGGCGACCCCGATGTCTGGGCAGAGCGCCAGCACCAGCGAGGCCACGCGCTCAACCAGTAGCGCCCGCGCCGACTGTCGCGGGCCGCCCAATGCGATTGAAGCGATGCGGCGCTGAAAATCAGGGTGATCGCCTTCGAACAGATCGAACAGCCGCTCCGTCAACGCGAACCACGTTTTCCAGAACGCCGGCGTGGCCACGATGAACTGACCGACTACCGCTGAGCGCTTGTCCATGGGCTGTCCGCGCAGATCGACTTCCAGCGGAATCGCGCGCACGTAGGCTTCGGCAGCCTCGATCAGGCCTGGGTTGGTCCGGTTCCCTTGTTCGAAGACATTCAGGTAACACGCGTTCTCGCGTTGCGATGGCGAGAATGTGTAGACATCCTGCCCCGGATGCTCGCGAATGAATGCCGCAACGGACTCCGCCGAAAGCCCGGTGCGCTGAGCAAAGTCGGCTCCGAAAAATCCGTACAGTTCGCCTTCGTTGACGGACGTGGTCAGAAAGAAACGCCGGATTGCCCAGTATTCGTGCCACTCGGGACTTGGGCTATCGGACGTGTCGAGTGCCACGAACCCCGTGTCGAGCTGCTGACGCGTCGCGTCATCATGAAAAATCTGAAATATATGCGCGCTCATCGCTTCCTGTGTTGCCGAGTTACGACTTGATCGATCTGCCAACGCGTGACGTGAGCCGTCCCTGGACGGCGGTCAGGATGACGACTGTCATGCGGATGCCGCTGTTTGGATCCGCCTTGCGCCGCGATGTCTTTGAAGGCTCATGGCACGCCTGGACAGTTACCTCATCCGATGCTAGCGCTTTGCCTCCGGTCGCAATGGTTCAATCAGACGCGACTATGCCCCGCAATTCGGCTTCGTTGCGGTTGTCGTGGGTGCGTCGAGCGAGGCGATTGCGGGATGTGCGACGGATCGCGCGTGGAAAAGGCGGATGTCCTGTGACGATCATTGATGACCTGCGCCGGTATTAGCGAGGGGGGTTCGCTGTCACGGCGGTTCAACGCGAGAATCGGGTGAGGTGGGCGAGGCGCGACACCGCTGCGTACGTTGAGCTCACGCCGCGCGTAGTGTGTCGGACAGGGATGGGCAGATAAAAAAGGCTCACTGCGCCAATGCAGCACAGCAGCCTTTGATCTACTTACGAGAATTCTTGGCGCGCCCGGCTGGGATCGAACCAGCAACCCCTGCCTTCGGAGGGCAGTACTCTATCCATTGAGCTACGGGCGCATCACCACAAACTGCGGGGAATTTTCGCGAAAGCGCGTCAACCAGAACGGACGCCACGCCAACGCGAGAGACCGCAAGGATACCCGGTTTCGGCCGAACCGTCCACCGGACGGCCTCCGACGCCCACTCCAGCGCCCTCCCCGCGCCCCTCCACTATCCGCGCCGCTCCGGGTAAACGCCTGCAGAACACCGTCCAGGCCCCCTCGCCGCCGCCGAAACCTTGCGTCTATAATCGTCCGTGGCTGATAAAGAACAAGAAGTTGCCGTCGCGCTGTACCGCTCACACACCCACGGAGACGAGACAAGCATGAGCGAAGCACCACACGGAGCCCCAATCAAAACCCCAGCGCAGCTCATCGCCGCGGTCATCGCCGGGTTTGCTGTGCCGATCATCATCATCGTTCTGCTCGCCGTCTACGTCGACAATTCGACGCGCACCGGCGCCGGCACCGACTCCCTCTCCGAAGCCGAAGTCACCTCCCGCATTCATCCAATCGCCCAGGTCGAGATTCGCGACGCCAACGCGCCGCGCGTCTACAAGAGCGGCGAGGAAGTCTACAAGGCGGTCTGCTCGGCGTGTCACGCGTCGGGCGCCGCAGGCGCGCCTAAATTCACCAACACGGCCGACTGGGCGCCGCGCATCGCGCAAGGCTTCGACACACTGTGGCACACCGCGCTGTCCGGCAAGGGCGCGATGCCGCCGCGCGGCGGCACGAGCCCCGACGACTACAGTGACTTCGAGATCGCGCGCGCGGTCGCGTATATGGCCAACAATTCGGGAGCGAGCTTCCCCGAGCCGGCACAACCGGCGGCGGGCGCGGCGGCAGCATCCGGTGCGGCGGCGGCAGGCGCGGCCGGCGCATCGGACGCGGGCGCGGCCCAGGCCGCCGCGGCGATGGCCGCAATGGCCAGCGTGCCGCAGGCCCCCGCACCGGCAGCGGGCGGCGCGCAAAGCGCGGACGCCTCGCAAGCCGGCAAGGCGCTGTATCAGTCGGTATGTCAGGCCTGTCACGCTGCCGGCGTGCTGAATGCGCCGAAGTTCGGCGACAAGGAAGCATGGGCGCCCCGCCTGAAGGACTCGATGGACACGGTCTACAACTACGCTCTGCACGGCAAGGGCGCGATGCCGCCGAAGGGTGGCTCGAACGCATCGGACGCGGACGTGAAGGCCGCGGTCGACTACATGGTCAGCGCGGTGAAATAAAGCGGGCGGCATCGGCCGTCGCTTAAATGAAAAATCCCTGCATGCGGTAACCCGATGCAGGGATTTTTTTGTGCGCAATGGCCTTTAGTCGCGCCTGGCAGCCACGCAAAGCCCAGCCCGCTCACGCCTTCTGCAACAGCGCCTTCAAACTCGCGAGCCGATCCTTCGGCGACATCGGCGCTTCTTCCGCCGTCGGCGGCGGCGCATCGTCGAGCAGCATCTCGTTGATAAAGCGCGACGGCTCGCAGACGACCGTCTCGCGCGCCCGCTTGCGCTTCTTGCACCAGTTCAGATGCAGACTGCGCTGCGCGCGCGTGATCGCGACGTACATCAGCCGGCGCTCTTCCTCGATGCGCGCATCGTCGATCGGCTCGTCGTCCGCACCGCCGCGATGCGGCATGATGCCTTCCTCGACGCCGACCAGAAACACGTGCGGATACTCGAGCCCCTTCGACGCATGCACGGTCGACAACCGCACCGCATCCGGATCTTCCTCACGGCCTTCGAGCATCGACATCAGCGCCACCGTCTGGATCAGGCCGAGCAAGTTCTTGCCGGTGTCGCCTAAGCCGTCGGCGGTGTCATAGCCGGTCGCCTCGCTGGCGCTGCCGGGCTGTGGCTCCGCCTTCGTGCCCTTGCGCTTCAACCACTCGATGAACTCGAGCACGTTCTGCCACTTTGCCTGCGCCTGGCGCTCATCGAACGCGTCGTACAGATACGCTTCGTAGTGGATCGCATCCATCAGCTCGTCGAGCAGCGTGCCCGCCGCGTCCTTCTCCGCGCGGTCGGTCAGGCGCTGCATGAAGTCGCAGAACGCGCGCATCGGCTCGATCTGACGCGGCGACAGACGCGCCTCGATGCCACCCATGTAGACCGCCTCGAACAGCGACACCTTGGCCTGGCCAGCGAACGCGCCAAGCGCCTCCAGCGTCGTATTGCCGACGCCGCGACGCGGTGTCGTGATCGCGCGGATGAACGCGGGATCGTCGTTCGCGTTGGCGATCAGACGCAGGTACGCACAGATGTCCTTAATCTCGGCCTTGTCGAAGAACGACTGGCCGCCCGACAGCACGTACGGAATCCGTTCGCGGCGCAGCACCTGCTCGAAGATGCGCGCCTGGAAGTTGCCGCGATACAGAATCGCGTAGTCGCGGAAATTCGCGCGGCGCTCGAACTTGTGCGCGGAGAGGCGAAACACCACCGACTCCGCCTCGTGCTCCTCGTCGTTGCAGCCCGTCACCGTGATCGTGTCGCCCATGCCGTGCTCGGACCACAGCTTCTTCTCGAACAGCTTCGGGTTGTTCGCGATCACGTTGTTCGCGGCGGTCAGGATGCGCACCGTCGAGCGGTAATTCTGCTCGAGCTTGATGAGGTGCAGGTGCGGGAAATCCTTGCCGAGTTGGCCGAGGTTCTCGAGGGTCGCGCCGCGCCAGCCGTAGATCGCCTGGTCGTCGTCACCGACCGCCGTGAACGCCGCGCGCTTGCCGGCCAGCAGCTTCACCAGTTCGTACTGGCACGCATTGGTGTCCTGATACTCGTCGATCAGCAGATAGCGCAGCTTGTTCTGCCAGCGGTCGCGCACCTGCTCGTTGCTCGCGAACAGCTCGGCGGGCAGGCGGATCAGATCGTCGAAATCGACCGCCTGATACGCATGCAGCGTCGCCACGTAGTTGCGATAGACGATCGCCGCCTGATGCTCGTCCTCGGTCGATGCGGTCGCAATCGCCTGCTCGGGCATGATCAGGCCGTTCTTCCACAGCGAGATGATCGACTGGACCTTGCGGATGAAGCCCTTGTCCGTCGAGCCGACCTGTTCCTGGATCATGCCGAAGCAGTCGTCCGAATCCATGATCGAGAACTGCGGCTTCAGGCCGACGTGCTCCGCCTCCTGCCGCAGAATCTGCACGCCGAGCGAGTGGAAGGTACACACCGTCAGCTGGTTCACGGGCACCTTGCGGCCTTCCTTGCCCGGCGCGGTCAGCGTCTTGCCTTCGAGCAGCTTGCCGACGCGCTCGCGCATTTCCGCCGCGGCCTTGTTCGTGAACGTGACGGCGGCAATGTGACGGGGCTCGAAGCCCTTCGCTTCGATCAGGTGCGCGATTTTCTGCGTGATCACGCGCGTCTTGCCGCTGCCGGCACCGGCGAGCACGAGACAGGGACCGTCGAGATAACGGACCGCTTCACTTTGAGCGGGATTCAGGCCTGCGGACATCGTTTGTGGATGGGTAACACGGTTGAGGGCCGCTGAGGTCGGACTGGCGGGAGGCGCCGGCCGATGGCCCGGGACATGCTGCGCGGCGCAATGCGCGCGAGAGGTGCGATGTTAACACGGACACCGCGATGGACGCCCCCGATGAACACCGCGCCGAATGCCTCGATTGACCGAACGCCCGAATGGACTGCGCGCAAGACCGGCGCCGATGCTGAGCCCCCGGTCCCGCCCACAAATGCCACAATGACGGGATTGCGCGCCGTCGCCGCGGTGGCAAGGCGGCGCGCCGCTCCTCCAGGAAGACTCGCATGTCCGCATCGCTGAAGATTGGATTGATGGGCTACGGCTTCGCCGGCGCGACGTTTCACGCACCGGTGATCGAACATTGCGGACGCGCGAGCGTCGCCGCGATTGCGACCGGGCAATCCGAGCGCGCGCACGCCGACTATCCGCACGCGAAAATCGTCGCCGATCTCGACGCGCTGCTCGCGCTCGACGACATCGACTGCGTCGTGATCGCGACGCCCAACGACACCCACTTCGACCTCGCGCGCCGCACGCTCGAAGCCGGCAAGCATGTGGTCGTCGACAAGCCGGTCACGCTGTCCGCCGCCGACGCCTACACGCTCGCCAATATCGCGCTCGCGCGCGGCAAGCTGTTCGTGCCCTTTCACAATCGGCGCTGGGACGGCGATTTTCTGACCGTGCGCGATCTGCTCGCGCGCGTGGAACTGGGTCGCGTCACGCAGTACGAATCGCATTTCGACCGCTTCCGGCCGGGCGTGCGCCAGCGCTGGCGCGAAGACGTGACGCGGGGCGGCGGTCTGCTGTTCGATCTCGGTCCGCATCTGATCGACCAGGCGCTTGCCCTCTTCGGCGCACCGCAGACCGTATCGGCGACGGTGCGCTCGCATCGCGAGGACGCCAGCGCCCCCGACTACGTGCACATCCAGCTCGGCTACGACGACTTCGAAGTCGTGCTGCACGCGAGCGCGCTGACTGCCTTGCCGGGACCGCGCTATGCGATCCACGGCACACGCGGCAGCTACGTGAAGTACGGGCTCGACACCCAGGAAGACCAGCTCAAAGCCGGCCTGCACCCGGGCGACGAAGGCTTCGGCGCCGGCAATACCCCCGGCATGCTGCGCGTGCTCGAAGGCGACCAGGAAGTCGAGCGCGAATTGCCGACCCGCAACGGCGAGTACGCCGGCTTCTATATTGCGTTAGCCGATGCGATCCAGGACGGCATCGCATTTCCGGTCAGCACGCGCGACGCGGTCGACGTGATGACTATCATCGAACTGGCCGCGCGCAGCTCCGAGCAGGGCGTGCGGCTGCCGTTCGAGCGCATTCGCTGAATCCCGCGCCACCGGGCATCACTACCGCGCGACCCGGCCTTGTGTACCAAAAACCCGACGGCATTTTCTCTCCGCAAAGGCCGCCGGCGCGGGCTTCCCTGACATTCCAGAAAGGAACATAAAGTTACAAATTCGCCCTCTGCTGAGTCAGCGGGCGCTCGTCGTCATCCGTTGCTAGCGGGTAGCAACTCAATACGACAACGTACGACAACGACTCCGGGAGAATCCATGTCTCGAATCATCCGTGCCCTCGCCGCATGCGCACTGCTCACCTCCGTCGCAGCCTGCGTGGTGACGCCGCCGCCCGCGCCGCATCCGGGCCCGACTCCGCAGCAGATCGCCGATCAGCGCCTGCATCAGGTCGGCGGCCGCATCGACAATCTCGCGCACCGTATCGACAATCACGTGAATCAGGGCTATTACCCGCCGCCGCAAGGCGCCTCGCTGCATCACCGTCTCGAGACGATCCGTCAGGAAGCGCACGACATGGCCGCGCAGCATGGCGGCGGTCTGTCCGCGGAAGAACAGCGTGTGCTGAATCAGGAGCTGGATAACGCGGCTCATGCGATCGGCGAGTAAGCCAGCAAACGAGTCAGCAGACTGACTCGGCAAACGAGCTTCAACGTGAGCACCCACTCCCGCTAAACATGCGGTGACGGACAGCATCGAAACAAGCATCTCAGAAGCGCGGCCTCTCGGTCCGCGCTTTTTTCTTTTTCGGCGCCCCGACCCGCCGCGCCCGCCCCCCACACCGCTCGCGGGCCTTTATTTGACAAGCCCCGGCCCGTCGCGTACATTCGCCGCACGCGTCGGGAGAGCGCGCTGGCAAGCGAAAAATCGCAGGCCGCGCCGCCGAAGGGGCACACCCGCAAACTCTCAGGCAAAAGGACCGACCGCGTCGAAAGAACCCGCCTTCCGGCGGTTTTTTCGCACTCTGGAGAGCGGCAGTAGCCATCCGCGTCGCACGTCGTGCACAGCAGGCAGGCTGCCCACCGAAGGGGCGCGCGTTTCACCGTGACAGATCGGGCTCATCGAGCCAGTCGCGGCGGCGCAATCTCTCAGGTATCGAGGACAGAGGGGTCATGCAGAACCACGCTCGCAGGCAAAAGGCCGCGAGGCAGTGCGCCGCATGGCCTTTTTTGTTTCGCGAGACGCCCGAGGCCCCATGACCGAACTCAAACACACCCCGCTCCACGCCGCTCACCGCGCGCTCAATGCCCGCATGGTCGACTTCGGCGGCTGGGACATGCCCGTCAACTACGGCTCGCAGATCGAGGAACATCGCGCGGTGCGCACCGACGCCGGCATGTTCGACGTGTCCCACATGTGCGTGGTCGACTTCACCGGCGAGCGCGTCCGCGCATTCTTCGAACATGCGCTCGCGAACAACGTCGCGAAGCTGCAAACGCCGGGCCGCGCGCTCTACTCCTGCATGCTGAATCCGAACGGCGGCGTGATCGACGATCTGATCGTCTATTACTTCGGCGAAGACCACTTCCGCGTGGTCGTCAACGCCGGCACCGCCGACAAAGACATCGCGTGGTTCAGCCAACTCAACGCCGAAGGCGGCTTCGGCCTCACCATCACGCCGCGCCGCGATCTGGCGATCGTCGCGGTGCAAGGCCCGAACGCGCGCGAAAAAACCTGGCAAACCGTGCCAGCCGCGCGCGCCGCGACCGAAGCGCTGAAGCCGTTCAACGCCGCGCGCGTCGACGGCACGCCGTTCGGCGAGCTGACCGTCGCGCGCACCGGCTACACCGGCGAAGACGGCTTCGAGATCATCGTGCCGGCTACCCACGTCGAAGCGTTGTGGAATGCACTCGCCGCCAGCGGCGTGCGCCCGGCCGGTCTCGGCGCGCGCGACACGCTGCGCCTCGAAGCCGGCATGAATCTGTACGGCCAGGACATGGACGACAATGTCTCGCCGCTCGACGCCGGCCTCGCATGGACCGTCGACCTCACGTCGCCGCGCGACTTCGTCGGCAAGAGCCGGCTTGACGCCGACGGCTCGCGCGCCGCGTTCGTCGGCCTGATCCTGCTGAAGGACAACGGCAAGGCCGCGGGCGTGCTGCGCGCGCATCAGAAAGTCGTCACGCCGCACGGCGACGGCGAAATCACCAGCGGCACGTTCTCGCCGACCATGCAGGAATCGATCGCCTTCGCGCGCGTGCCGAAAGGCGTGCAGCCGGGCGACACCGTGCACGTCCAGATTCGCGACAAAGCCTGCCCCGCAAGCGTGGTAAAACTGCCGTTCGTGCGCAATGGCAAGGTGCTGGCGGTCTAAGCGGCCGGCGCACGCCCCCTACATTCAAAACACTACCGAACACACCGTTTAGGAGCATCCGATGAGCATCCCGGCCGATCTGAAATACACCGAATCGCACGAATGGGTCCGCACCGAAGCGGACGGCACGCTGACGGTCGGCATCACCGACCACGCGCAGGAAGCGCTCGGCGACATCGTCTTCTTCGAAGTCCAGGAACTGGGCAAGTCCGTGAGCGCGGGCGACACCGTCGCCGTGATCGAATCGGTGAAAGCCGCTTCCGATATCTACGCGCCGGTTTCGGGCGAAGTGATCGAGGCGAACACGACCGTCGCCGACTCGCCGGACACCGTCAACAGCACGCCGTACGACAGCTGGCTGTTCAAGATCAAGCCGGCCGCCGACGCGTCGCTCGAGCGTCTGATCGACGCCGACGCGTACGCGAAGTCGATCGGCGCCTGAGTCGCGACCTGACTCACTGCCTGATTCACTTTTCGTTTTAACCGTCAGGCACGGCGCGCGCACCACAGCGCGCGCCGCGCCGCCAGGAACACCCATGAAGCTCGAACACCCGGATCGTCTGATGAACCGCACTCCTCTCTCGCTCGCCGCGCTCGAAGTGCACGACGCCTTCGCCGAACGGCATATCGGCCCGGATGCGGCCGACCAGCAAGCGATGCTCGAAGCACTCGGCTTCGCGTCGCGCGCGGCATTGATCGACGCCGTCATCCCGAAGACGATCCGCCGCACCGAAACCCTGCCGCTCGGCCCCTTCGCGCAACCCAAGAGCGAAGCCGAAGCGCTCGCCGCGCTGCGCGAGCTCGCGGACAAGAACCAGGTGTTCCGCTCCTACATCGGCCAGGGCTATTACAACGCCCATACGCCGACGGTGATCCTGCGCAACGTGCTGGAAAACCCGGCGTGGTACACCGCGTACACGCCGTACCAGCCTGAAATTTCTCAAGGCCGTCTGGAGGCGCTGCTGAACTTCCAGCAGATGATCACCGACCTCACCGGCCTCGCGATCTCGAACGCATCGCTGCTCGACGAAGCGACCGCCGCCGCCGAAGCGATGACGCTGCTGCAACGCGTCGGCAAGCCGAAGTCGAACGTGTTCTTCGTTGCCGACGACGTGCTGCCGCAAACCATCGAAGTCGTGAAGACGCGCGCGACGCCGGTCGGCATCGAAGTGAAAGTGGGCCCGGCCGCTGAAGCCGCGAATGCGAACGCGTTCGGCGTGCTGCTGCAATACCCGGGCGTGAACGGCGACGTGCGCGACTACCGCGCGCTGACCGAAGCGATCCACGCGGCGGGCGGCCATGTGGTCGCAGCCGCCGACCTGCTCGCGCTGACGGTGCTGACGCCGCCGGGCGAATGGGGCGCCGACGTCGCGGTCGGCAATACGCAGCGTTTCGGCGTGCCGGTCGGCTTCGGCGGCCCGCATGCCGCGTACCTCGCGGTGCGCGACGAATTCAAGCGGCAGATGCCGGGGCGCCTCGTCGGCGTGACCGTCGACGCGCAAGGCAACCCCGCGCTGCGTCTCGCGCTGCAAACGCGCGAGCAGCACATCCGCCGCGAGAAGGCGACCTCGAACGTGTGTACCGCGCAGGCGTTGCTCGCGATCATGGCGAGCATGTACGCGGTCTATCACGGCCCGCGCGGCCTGAAGACGATCGCGCTGCGCGTGAATCGCATCGCCACGCTGCTCGCCGAAGGCGCCAAGCAACTCGGCTATAAGCTCGTCAACGAAACCTTCTTCGATACGCTCACGTTCGACACCGGCGCACGCACGCAAGCGCTGCACGACGCGGCCACGGCGAAGCGCATCAATCTGCGCCGCGTGAGCGCGACGCAAGTCGGCCTGTCGATCGACGAAACCACTACGCGCCAGGATCTGACCGACCTGCTCGCGGTATTCGCGCAAGCGGCCTTCTCGAGCGACGTGCCGCAAGTCGACGCGCTCGACGCCGCGCTGAGCGCATCGAACACCGCGTCGGTGCCGGCCGCGCTCGAACGCACGAGCGCGTACCTGACGCATCACGTGTTCAACCGTCATCATTCGGAAACGGAAATGCTGCGCTATCTGCGCAGCCTGTCGGACAAGGACCTCGCGCTCGACCGCTCGATGATCCCGCTCGGCTCGTGCACGATGAAGCTGAACGCGACCTCGGAAATGCTGCCTGTCACATGGCCGGAGTTCGGTCAGATCCATCCGTTCGCACCGGCTGACCAGACCGTCGGCTATCGCGAGATGATCGATCAGCTCGAAGAGATGCTGGTCGCCGCGACCGGCTATGCGGCCGTGTCGCTGCAGCCGAACGCGGGCTCGCAGGGCGAGTATGCGGGTCTGTTGATCATCCACGCGTATCACGCGTCGCGCGGCGAAGCGCATCGCAACGTCTGCCTGATTCCCGCTTCGGCGCACGGTACGAACCCGGCGTCCGCGCAGATGGCCGGCATGCAGGTCGTGGTCGTCGCATGCGACGCGCAGGGCAACGTCGATATCGAAGACCTGAAGAAGAAGGCCGCGCAGCACGCCGACAAGCTCGCGGCGATCATGATCACGTATCCGTCCACGCACGGCGTGTTCGAACAGAACGTTCGCGAAATCTGCGAGATCGTGCATGCGCACGGCGGCCAGGTGTACGTGGACGGCGCGAACATGAACGCGATGGTCGGTCTGTGCGCGCCGGGTCAGTTCGGCGGCGACGTCTCGCACCTGAACCTGCACAAGACCTTCTGCATTCCGCACGGCGGCGGCGGACCGGGTGTCGGTCCGGTCGCGGTCGGCGCGCATCTCGCGCAGTTCCTGCCGAACCAGACTTCGTCGGGCTACGAGCGCGCGCCGCAAGGCATCGGTGCGGTATCGTCCGCGCCGTACGGCTCGGCGTCGATTCTGCCGATCTCGTGGATGTACATCGCGATGATGGGCGCGAAGAACCTGACCGCCGCGACCGAAACCGCGATCCTCAACGCGAACTACGTCGCGAACAAGCTCGCGTCGCACTATCCGGTGCTGTACTCGGGCCCCGGCGGCCTCGTCGCGCACGAGTGCATTCTCGATCTGCGTCCGATCAAGGACACGAGCGGCATCACCGTCGACGACGTCGCCAAGCGCCTCGCCGACTACGGCTTCCACGCGCCGACGATGAGCTTCCCGGTGCCGGGCACGCTGATGGTCGAGCCGACCGAGTCGGAGTCGAAGGAAGAGCTCGATCGTTTCGTCGAGGCGATGATCGCGATCCGCGAGGAAATTCGCGCGGTCGAGGAAGGCCGCTCGGACCGCGAGGACAATCCGCTGAAGCACGCGCCGCACACGGCGGCGGTCGTGATCGCCGACGACTGGAAGCATGCGTATGCGCGCGAGAGCGCCGCATATCCGCTGAAGACGCTGATCGCGAACAAGTACTGGCCGCCGGTCGGCCGCGCGGACAACGTGTACGGCGACCGCAACCTGTTCTGCTCGTGCGTGCCGATCGCTGATTACGAGGCGTAAAGCCATCTGAGCGGACCTCCCACGAGGCGCTCTGCTCCTGAACGGCCGCTGCTTTCGCCATCGTGCGAGACGGCGGCCGTTTTGCTTCGGCCGCCCCGCTTTCGCGTCCCTTCTTCTGCGTGACGACCCTACAAGCGCGCCCGCAAGGCGGCCGTCAAGGTCCGCCCGCGCCGCCGCAGCCAGCCTGATCGCGATGCGCGACCACGCGCGCCAGACCTGGCCGTCGCGCGTCGCATGATGGCAGAGCCGGTTTTAGACGCGGAAATAGCCCGCGGCGGCGTCGAACGGCAAACGCTTGAGTTCGATCTTGTTCAGATCGAGCACTTCACGCAGCGCCTTCGTTTCGCCCGGGAAGTTCCGATAGGCCACTTCATCCAGAACGACGATCGCGCCCTTCGGCATGTAAGGCAGGAACGTTTCCAGCGCGACCTTCGTCGATTCGTACAGGTCGGTGTCCAGAATCAGCATGGCGACCACCAGATCCGGACGGGTCTTGACGAACTCCGGCGCCGTTTTCGCGATATCGCCCTTGACGAGTTCACAGCGCGGAATGCGATTGACTGGACGGACAAGATCGTTCGCCTCGATCATCTGCTCGATCAGCGACATATCGGTGTCCGCGAACATCGACGTGTTGATGTCGCCTGGATCGTGCTCGGGATCGATGCCCGTGAAACCGGAGAACGTATCGAAACCGACGATCGAGCGATTTATCGCGTAGGGTTCCAGAATGGTCGACAGATGCATATAGAGCATCAGCGAATTGGCCTTGTACACGCCGCATTCGATGATCGCGCCGGGAATGTCCATGACCTTCTTGAACAGCTCGATACGCGACAGCGCTGCCGTGACTGTGATCCGGTCAGCAAACACGAACGGTGCGCTGGCCACATAAGCGGCGTCGACGCGGTCCAGCACATCGGCGCGCTTGGCTGCGAACGCCTTCTCGGCCTCGGTAAGTCGGCGCTTGGTCATGCGAGTACCTCCTGAAAACGGTTGAAGCTATCAGCGTAAAAATAGTCTTTGAAGCCGGCCTCGGGGTCCGGGCAGCCGTTGTCAACGTTGATCGCGCCTCGGCCCGCCTTCAGATCCTCGACATGCATGAGACGGAAATCAGTGCTAAAGCGCGTCTTTCCGCTACGGTTCGGCACGGTGCCGTGCAGGTGCGCGCCGGAGAACACGATCATTTCACCGCCGTTCAGACCGATGCGCAGTTCGTTCGACGTGTTGATGCCTTCCAGCGGCACCGGATGAACGCGCGTTTCCTCATCCAGTGTCTGCGAAGCCTTCCAGCGTTCGTTGTTGATCCAGTCGGCGAGATGCCAATCGACCGACGAGTTCTCGACAGGCACGCTAAAATATTCGGGGTTGATGCTCATGGTCGTGTCGGGCGTTACACCGAACACGGGCATCCAGGTGTTGAGCTGGCATTGCACGGAGCCGTACCACGTATCGCGATGGGGCTTGTACGCGTAGCTCACGCCCGCGTGCAGATAGTCGTAGTGCGGCACGACGCGCAGCCGCGGCACGTCGAACAGATAATCCGCGGGCTTCTCGCCCAGCTCGACGATGAAATCCCGGATGATCTCTTTCGCTTGCGGGCTGTTGGTGAACTGCCCTTTGATGCGCGAGACAACCTGCACGAACTCCTTCACAGGCATCAGCGTGTGAATTAGATGCGGATCGGTGTCCTGCCCCAGTACCTGGGCAATGCTGTGTTTCGCAAGCTCACTCAGTTGCTGCGCCGTCTTCAGTTGTGTTTCGAGAAAGATGTCGCCTTTATAGATAGCATCCTTCAGACTGCAGTGACTTCGTGCTTGATTGATATGTAGATCCATCTTGGTCCCTGGCTCACGCCTACCCGCCGTCTTCATCCCCGGTGGAACACGAACGCACGGGCCAACAGTTGACACGCAAACATTTGCATCAGCGCAAAGTATCGGCTAGGTTTGCGGATTGCCAGGCGTCAAACTGACGCCCTAAGTGGGTCCAATTCGTCGATTGGAGAGGTCCGGGGCAGCCATCCGGATGGCAGAGCGAACGGGCGAACCAAAATGTCACTTCCCTGTCACGACCGTTGCGGCACAAGAACCGTTAATATCACACCCCGAATCCGCCCATTGAAGGAGTGTCGAAGAGTGCAAGCGGCGCGAATCCTCAAATCCCGCGTGGCCCTGTCAACGGAGCCGACGCGGAGGTTCGCCGGCCGGATCGCGGCGGCATCGATTCTAACGAGCTTCGCAATACTCTCGTCGCACGCGCAGGCCGCGATGAATTTCTGCGCGGCGCCCGCGCTGCAAACGAGCGAGCGCACCAATGCCGATCCCGGCGTCAAGGCGCTCGTCGCCAACGTGCAGGCGCATCTGAACGAGCAGCCGCATGCGCTCGCGAAACTGCACACCGAGGGCACGCTGCCGCACGAGGACATCTACGACCAGAGCGTCGAAGCGGAGAAAGATCTCGACCTGCTGCGCGACGCCGCACTCGCGTGGCGCGCGACCAGCGACGACCGCTTCCTGAAGCTCGTCGACCGTCTGCTGTATGCATGGGTCACGACCTATCAACCGAGCTTCAATCCGATCGACGAAACGCGCTTCGAAGGGCTGATCCTCGCGTACGACATGACCGCGAGCGCGCTGCCCGTCAAGACGCGGAACGCCGCGATGGCCTTTCTGACGAAATTCGCGAACGGCTACATCGCGCAGATCGACGCGCAACCGCGGCCGCTCTCGGGCACGTTCCGTAACAACTGGCAAAGCCACCGGATCAAGCTGATCGCGATGGCCGCGTTCACGCTCGACAACCGCAAGATGATCAACGCCGCGCAGCGGCTGTTCGTCGAGCACATCGGCGACAACATCGCGCCGGACGGCTCGACGGTCGACTTCGGCGAGCGCGATGCGCTGCACTACGTGACCTACGATCTGCAACCGCTGGTGACGGCCGCGCTCGCCGCGCGCCGGCACAACCGCAACTGGCTGCAGGAGAAGGGCGCGAACGGCGCGACGCTGCTCGCCGCGCTGAACTGGCTGGTGCCGTTTGCTACCGGCGGCCAGACGCATGAGGAATTCGTGCATTCGAACGTCGCGTTCGATGCAAAACGTCGCGAGGCCGGCATGCCCGGCTATTCGGGTCAGTGGGATCCGAAGAACGCGACGGAACTGTTTCACCTGGCGGCGCGTCTCGACGGACGCTTTACGCCAGTCGCGCTGAAGCTCGCACCGACGCCGCCCGCATGGCTCGCCGTGTGTTTACCGCTGCCGGCGCGCTAAACTCTTATCTATAGGCAGGGAGCAGTACATGGCAGTCAGCGTCTTCGATCTCTTCAAAATCGGCATTGGTCCGTCGAGTTCGCATACGGTCGGGCCGATGCGCGCGGCACTGATGTTCGTCCAGGGGCTCGAGCGCGACGGGCTGCTCGATTCCACCGCATCGGTGAAAGCGGAGCTGTACGGCTCGCTCGGCGCGACCGGCAAGGGGCACGGCACCGATCGCGGCGTGATGCTCGGCCTGATGGGCGATGCGCCCGACACCGTCAATCCCGAAACGATCGCGCAGCGGCTCGAAGCGGTGCGCACGTCGCGCAAACTCGCGCTGCTCGGCACTCACGACGTACCGTTCGTGCAGAAGGAGCACATCGCGTTTTATCGCCAGGCGCTGCCCGAGCATCCCAACGGCCTGAAGCTCTTCGCGTTCGATGCGCCGGGCGCGACGCTGCGCGAGTCGACCTATCTGTCGGTCGGCGGCGGCTTCGTCGTGACGGCCGGCGCGCCGAACACGAAAGTGTTGAGCGCTGTCGATCAGCTTCCGCATTCGTTTCGCACCGGCAACGAATTGCTCGCGCTGTGCGCGTCGAGCGGCAAGAGCATCGCGCAGCTGATGTGGGAAAACGAACGCGTCTGGCACAGCGAGGAAGAAACGCGCACGGGTCTGCTGAAGATCTGGGACGTGATGCAATCGTGCGTCGCGCGCGGGTGCGGCATCAACAATCCCGATGCCGACGGTCACCTGCCCGGGCCGTTCCAGGTGAAGCGGCGCGCGCCGCAGTTGTATCGCGCGCTGACCGGCAACCCTGAGCGCGCGTTGCAGGATCCGCTGTCGATGGTGGACTGGATCAACCTGTACGCGATCGCCGTCAACGAAGAGAACGCCGCGGGCGGCCGCGTCGTGACCGCGCCGACCAATGGCGCGGCCGGCATCATTCCGGCGGTGCTGCATTACTACACGCGCTTCATGCCGGGCGCGAACGAGCAGGGCGTGATCGATTTCCTGATGACGGCCGCCGCGATCGGCATCCTGTACAAGCTGAACGCGTCGATCTCCGGCGCCGAAGTGGGCTGTCAGGGCGAAGTGGGCGTCGCGTGCTCGATGGCCGCGGGCGCGCTCGCCGCCGTGATGGGCGGCACGCCTAAGCAGGTCGAGAACGCCGCCGAAATCGGCATGGAGCACAACCTCGGACTCACCTGCGATCCGGTCGGCGGGATGGTGCAGATTCCGTGCATCGAACGCAATGCGATGGCCTCGGTGAAGGCGGTCAACGCCGCGCGCATGGCGTTGCGCGGCGACGGCAGTCACTACGTGTCGCTCGATTCGGTGATCAAGACGATGCGCGAAACCGGCGCGGACATGAAGACCAAGTACAAGGAAACGTCGCGCGGCGGCCTCGCGGTGAATATCGTCGAGTGTTGAGTCGTTGAGCGCGGCATTGGATTGCATGCGATCTGTTCGGAAAAACGCGGGCCCTGTGGTCCGCGTTTTTTAATTGGGCGATCGCATTGCGCATCCGCCGATCAAACAGTTGCGCTGCGCCATGACAGCGCCCACGTGCTCGGCGTAAGCTGTCGAAGCGCCCATCGGCCGCGATTGCATCTTCGGTCGATGCGGCTCCATCCCAACGCACTCATGCACTGCCAGGAGGCTTTTTCGCAATGTCGCTGCCGAATGCTCCCGCTGCCAATTCCGCTTCCGATTCCGCGCCCGCTTCCGATGCGGCACGCACGACCGGCGCGCGCCTCGTCGTCGACGCGTTGCTCACGCATGGCGTCGAGCGCGTGTTCTGCGTTCCCGGCGAAAGCTTTCTCGCCGTGCTCGATTCGCTGCATGACGAAACCGGGCGCATCCAGACGATCGTCTGCCGTCACGAAGCCGCGGCCGCGAACATGGCCGAAGCGGTCGGCAAGCTGACCGGCCGGCCGGGTGTCGCGCTCGTCACCCGCGGGCCGGGCGCGACGCATGCGTCGATCGGCGTGCACACCGCGTTTCAGGACTCGACGCCGATGATCCTGCTGATCGGCCAATGCGCGCGCGAGCATCTCGATCGCGAAGCGTTTCAGGAGATCGACTACCGGCGCATGTTCGGTCAGATGGCGAAGTGGGTCGCGCAGATCGACGACCCGAAGCGCATCCCCGAATATCTGAGCCATGCGTTTCATACGGCCACCTCGGGGCGGCCGGGGCCGGTCGTGCTGGCGCTGCCCGAAGACGTGCTGAGCGAGGCCTGCGACGCGGTGCCCGGCGCGCCCGCTTATCACCGCGTGGCGGCGTCGCCGTCGGCCGCGCAGATCGAGAAGCTGGGCGAGTTGCTCGAAGGCGCGCAACGGCCGATGGTGATCGCCGGCGGCAGCGGCTGGACAGCGGCTGCTTGCGCGGACCTGCGGCGCTTCATCGAAAACTGGCAGTTGCCCATCGGCCTCGCATTCCGCTTCCAGGACACCCTCGACAACGAGCATCCGAACTACGCGGGCGACGTCGGCCTCGGCATCAATCCCGCGCTCGCGCAGCGCATTCGCGACGCCGACTTGCTGCTCACGCTCGGTCCACGCCTCGGCGAAGCGACGACCAACGGCTACACGCTGCTCGACATCCCGAAGACGAAGCAAACGCTGGTGCACGTGCATCAGGGCGCGGAAGAACTCGGTCGCGTCTATGCGGCCGATCTGCCGATCGTCTCCGGCATGCCTGAGCTTGCGGCGATGCTCGCGGAGCTGAAGCCGTCGTCTTCCGGCAAGCTCGCCTGGGCGGGTGCAGCTGAAGCAGCGCATCGCGCGTATCTGGAATGGCGCAAGCCGCGCCCGATTCCCGGCGACGTGCAGATGGGCGAAGTGATCCAGCAGTTGCGCGCGCACTTGCCCGACGACGCGATCCTCACGAACGGCGCGGGCAATTACGCGACGTGGCTGCATCGGCATTTCTCGTATCGACACTTCCGCTCGCAGCTCGCGCCGACGAGCGGCGCGATGGGCTACGGCGTGCCGGCGGCGCTCGCGGCGAAGTCGCTGTATCCGCAACGCGCGGTAGTCGCGCTCGCCGGCGACGGCTGCTTCATGATGGCCGCGCAGGAGCTCGCGACAGCGATGCAGTACGACCTGCGCGTGCTGTTCATCGTCGTCAACAACAGCCATTTCGGCACGATCCGCATGCACCAGGAGCGGCACTATCCGCATCGCGTGCACGGCACCGGTCTCACGAATCCGGACTTCGCGGCATTCGCGCGATCGTTCGGCGCACATGGCGAAACCGTTGAACGTACTGGGGATTTTCTACCGGCGTTGCAGCGCGCGATCGAATCGCAGCTGCCGGCATTGATCGAGATTCGCATGCCGCAGGAAGCGAGCACGCCCGCGGCGACGCTCGAGATGATTCGCGAGCAGGGGAAGAAGATGCGCGGAGAGTGAAAATAACCGCGTGACCCGACGGCGCGTCAAATGCGCCGCCCATGAAAAACCCCGCCGAAGCGGGGTTTTTTCGTCACCAGACGTAGTCGGCAAAAACTTACTTGCCGCCCACGCTTTGCAGCGTCGTCCACTTGCCGTCGACGACCTTGTACAGCGTGATACCGCCGTTCTTCAGATCGCCGCGCGCGTCGTACGCGAGATCGGCCGTCGTGACGGCCGGCTTCGACGTCTTCGCGAGCACCGGCAGGTACTTGGCCGGATCGGTCGAGTTCGCGGTCTTCATCGCGGTGAACATCGCCATCGCGCCATCGAACGCGTACGGCGAGTACGTTTGCACGTCCTCGTTGAAGCGCGCCTTGTACTTCTCGACGTACGCCTTGCCGCCCGGCATTTCTTCGAGCGGCAGACCGGCGAGCGAAGCCACCGTGCCATTCGCCGCGTCGCCGGCGAGCTTGATGAAGGTCGGCGTGTGAACCATTTCGCCGCCCATCAGCGGCGCCTTCACGCCGAGCTGCTTCATCTGCTTGACCATCGGTGCCGCTTGCGAATCCGCGCCGCCGTAGTAGATCAGATCAGGGCTCGTCGACTTCAGCTTGGTCAGGATCGACTTGAAGTCGACTGCCTTGTCGTTCGTGTATTCACGATCGACGATCGTTGCGCCAGCCGCCTTCGCAGCCTTCTCGAACTGATCCGCAAGACCCTGGCCGTAAGCGGTGCGATCGTCGACGATCGCGATCTTCTTCATGCCGAGGTTCTTCACCGCGAACGTGCCGGCGACCGAGCCTTGTTGCGTGTCGGACGTCATCATGCGGAACGTCGTCTTGAAGCCCTGCTGCGTGTATTCCGGTGCGGTCGCCATCGCGATCTGCGGGATACCCGCGTTCGCGTAGATGCGCGAGGCCGGAATCGTCGTGCCCGAGTTGAAGTGGCCGAGCATGCCCTTGATGCCGTCATCCACGAGCTTCTGCGCGACAGTCGTGCCGGTGCGCGGGTCGGCCTGGTCGTCGGCCGAGTCGAGCACGATGTGAACCTGCTTGCCGCCGATCACCGGCTTCGTCGCGTTGAACTCCTCGACCGCGAGCACGATGCCGTTCTGGAAGTCCTTGCCGTAGTGCGCCTGTGCGCCCGTCATAGGACCGGCAAAACCGATCTTCACGTCTTCCGTCGATTGAGCGTTGGCCGTCCCCGCCAGCGACATTGCGGCAACCAGAGCTGCGCCTGCCAGCTGTTTCATTTTGTGTTGCATAGCTTCTCCTTGATACCAGGTGTGGATGAAGCGGTGTCGGGGTCGCCGTGCCGCTTCCTTTCTATTGAAGAAATCGTCGAGGTTCGCTCAGCCGATCGTCATCAAATTCGCATTGCCGCCTGCCGCCGCGGTATTCACGCTGACCGAGCGCTCCGTGAGCAGACGCTCGAGCGCGTAGTCTTCTTCGCCGCTCGCGAGCGCACGGGCCGCGACGCCCTGCACCGACACGATCGGCCCCGCGCGCTTCGCGACCTCCTTCACGAGTGCGAGCAGCTCATCGCTGTCGCCTTCGAACAGCACGGCGTCGAACGGCGCGTCGGCGTTCTTCTTCACGCTCGCGTGCGCCTTCAGCGACGCGGGCAGTTGCGCGACCAATTGTTCACCGGCCGCGCCTTCGAACAGCGCACGATTTCCCGTAGCCAGCGCCGCCGCGAACTGCACGCGCGCGCCGCTCGCCGTCGATGCGATGCACAGCACCGTGCCACGCGGACCCAGCGTGTACGTATTGCGCTCGCCGGTCGGCCCCGACAATACCGCGGTCGCGCCCGCCGGCACATGCGACAGATAGCCGTCGCAACGCGCGGCCAGCTGCGGCTCGCGCTCGGCGATCAGCCAGTCGCGCAACGCGGTCAGCGCGGCCGCCGGATTGTCGCCCTTTTCTGCGGCCTGCGGTACTTCGACCACCAGCGCCTGCGCTAGCGACTTCGGCAGACCTGCCGGACGCGTCGCCAGCAGACGCTGCAGATACAGCGCGCCGCCGGCCTTCGGCCCCGTACCCGACAGCCCTTCGCCGCCGAACGGCTGCACACCCACCACCGCGCCGATCACGTTGCGGTTCACGTAGATGTTGCCCACGTGTGCGCGGCTGATCACGTGCGCGATCGTTTCGTCGATGCGCGTGTGGATGCCGAGCGTCAAACCGTAACCCGTCGCACGAATCTGTTCGAGCAGCTTGTCGAGCTGGCTGCGGCGATAGCGCACCACGTGCAGCACCGGACCGAACACTTCGCGCTTCAACTCGTCGATGCTGTCGAGCTCGATCAGCGTCGGCGGCACGAAAGTGCCTTGCGTCGCGCCTTCCGGCAGCGCCAGTTGCTCGACCTTGCGGCCCTTGTCGCGCATCGCCGCGATGTGCGCGTCGATGCCGCGCTTCGCGTCGAGGTCGATCACCGGACCGACGTCGGTCGACAGCCGGTCCGGGTTGCCGAGCGCAAGCTCGCGCATCGCGCCCGTCAGCATTTCGAGCGTGCGGTCCGCGACATCGTCCTGCAAACAAAGAACGCGCAACGCGGAACACCGTTGACCGGCGGAGTCGAAAGACGATTGCAGCACGTCGGCGACGACCTGCTCGGCGAGCGCCGACGAGTCGACGATCATCGCGTTCTGGCCGCCGGTTTCGGCGATCAGCGGAATCGGCTTGCCGTCGGGATCGAGTCGGCCGGACAGCGTCTTGTTGATCAGACGCGCGACTTCGGTCGAGCCGGTGAACATCACCGCACGCGTGCGCGGATCGGCGACCAGCGCGGCGCCGACCGTCTCGCCATTGCCCGGCAACAGCTGCACCGCGCCCGCGGGCACGCCCGCTTCCCGCAGAATCCGCACGGCCTGAGCGGCGATCAGCGGCGTCTGCTCGGCCGGCTTGGCGAGCACCGTGTTGCCGGCCGCGAGCGCGGCGGCCACCTGGCCCATGAAAATCGCCAGCGGGAAATTCCACGGGCTGATACAGACCACCGGACCGAGCGGCCGATGCGTGTCGTTCGAAAACTCGTCGCGGATCTGCGTCGAGTAGTAGCGCAGGAAGTCGATCGCCTCGCGGATTTCCGCGACCGCGTTGGCAAGCGATTTGCCCGCTTCGCGCACCACGAGGCCCATCAGCGTGTGCATCTGCGCTTCGAGCAGATCGGCGGCACGCGCGAGGCAATCGGCGCGCGCCTCGACCGGCGTCGCCTGCCAGATCGGCGCGGCGGCCACCGCATGGCCGAGCGCGGCGCTCACGTGCTCCGCCGTCGCTTCGACGACCGTGCCGACGAGATCACGCTGATCGGCCGGGTTGCGCACATCGCGCCCAGCGCCGACGGCGATCTCGTTGTCTTCGAGCATCGGCGCGGCGCGCCACGGATGATGCGCGCTCGCGAGCAGCGCCGAGGACAGCGACGCGAGCCGATGTTCGTTCGACAGATCGAGGCCCATCGAATTGAGCCGCTCCGCGCCGTACAGATTGCGCGGCAACGGAATGCGCGCGTGCGGCGCGCCGAGCGGCACGATCCTCGATGCTTCCTCGACCGGATCGGCGACCAGATCCTTGATCGCGACGGATTCGTCGGCGATGCGATTCACGAATGACGTGTTCGCACCGTTCTCGAGCAGCCGGCGCACGAGGTACGCGAGCAGCGTCTCATGAGTGCCGACCGGCGCGTAAACGCGGCATGGGCGGTTCAGCTTGTCGCGGCCGGTGACTTCTTCGTACAGCGGCTCACCCATGCCGTGCAGGCACTGGAACTCGTATTGGCCGGGGTAGTAGTTGTTGCCCGCGAGGTGATAGATCGCCGCCAGCGTATGCGCGTTGTGCGTCGCGAATTGCGGATAGACGGCATCGGGCGCGCCGAGCAGCTTTTTCGCGCAGGCGAGGTAGGACACGTCGGTGTAGACCTTGCGCGTATAGACCGGATAGCCTTCGAGGCCGTCGACCTGCGCGCGCTTGATTTCCGTATCCCAGTACGCGCCCTTCACGAGCCGCACCATGATTCGGTGACGGCTGCGGCGCGCGAGATCGACGATGTAGTCGATCACGAACGGGCAGCGTTTCTGATACCCCTGCACGACGAAGCCGATACCGTTCCAGCCTTGCAGATCCGGATCGAAGCAGAGCGCTTCGAGCAGATCGAGCGACAGCTCGAGGCGGTCGGCCTCTTCGGCGTCGATATTGAGGCCGATGTCGTAGCGGCGCGCAAGGATCGCGAGCGAGCGCACACGCGGCAGCAATTCGCTCATCGTGCGTTCCTGCTGCGCGCGCGAATAGCGCGGATGCAGCGCCGACAGTTTGATCGAGATGCCGGGGCCCTCGTAAATGCCGCGGCCGCCGGCGGCCTTGCCGATCGCGTGGATCGCCTGCTCGTACGATGCGTAGTAGCGCTGCGCGTCGGCCTCGGTGGTGGCTGCTTCACCGAGCATGTCGTACGAATAGCGGAAACCGCGCGCCTCGTACTTGCGGCTGTTCGCAAGCGCTTCGGAAATGTTCTCGCCGGTGACGAACTGCTCGCCCATCAGGCGCATCGCCATGTCGACGCCCTTGCGGATCAGCGGCTCGCCGCCCTTGCCGATCAGGCGCGTGAGCGCCGACGACAGGCTCGTCTCGCTGTTGGTCGTCACCAGCTTGCCGGTGATCATCAGCCCCCAGGTCGCCGCGTTGACGAACAGCGAAGGCGCCTGGCCGACATGCGATTTCCAGTCGCCCTTGCTGATCTTGTCGCGAATCAGCGCGTCGCGCGTCGCGCGGTCGGGAATGCGCAGCAGTGCCTCGGCGAGGCACATCAGCGCGACGCCTTCCTGGCTCGACAGCGAAAATTCATGAATCAGCCCTTCGACGCCGCCGCCCTTGCTCTTCGAGCGCAGCGTTTCGACGAGCTTGCCGGCCATCGCCTGCACGTCGCCGGCGAGGTTGGCCGGCAGACGCGCCTGGCCGAGCAGGAACGGCACGCACTCGGGTTCAGGGCGGCGATATGCGGCGGTGATCGCCGCGCGCAGCACTGACTGCGGTTGCACGTTCTGCGCGAAATCGAGGAACGGATGCGATGCGCCGTCTTCCTCGTTCTCGACCGCCGCGCCGTCCGCGAGATCGGCCGTGCCGGTCGCGCCCGACAGTTCGGCCGGCAACTGGCCGTGCTCGATCTTTTCGAGGTAGGCGAAAATCGCCTGCTTGATCAACCAGTGCGGGGTGCGCTCGAGGCGAGTGGCGGCATCTTTGAGCCGGGAACGCAGGAGGTCGTCGACCTTGACGCCAAGAGTGGTGCTAGCCATGTTTCCTTCTTTGATACCGGGCGCGAGCCTGGCGAAAGACTAAAAGTTGGGCGAATCGTACGCCTCCAAATAAAAAGGTGCAACCAAACCGGCGCGTTGGTTGCACCCCGCCAGGAGCCTTAGCGGGCGCGGCTTTCAGGCCGCCGGGCGGCAGCCGCACCGGTGCATTTGCGATCGGTACTTTCCCTGGCGTGATTCTTTTTGAAATAAGCCTTATCAAACGACTTCGCGCGCCGATATACAGAAGCACGGCGACGGGCGGCCCGAAACATCGATTTTCGGGGCACGCAGAAAAAATAAACGGGGTTTCCGAGGGTTGGTGTGATGGAAAAGTGGCTGGTAATACTGGGCATCTGGGCGATGTGCGCGGCCTGTGCCGTGTTTTTCATTCGAGGCGCGACTGGCGGCTCGGGCCGGCGCGAAGAGGAGCGCAAGCGTGCGAGCGCGGCCTCGCGTGAATCGGCGGCCAATACGCGAAATGCGTTGAACGACTGAGTTCAGGAGAGCGCGCGCGGTGGCTCGTGATGCCGGATGCGCGCAGAGATGTGCGAACGTGCGACTGGATTCGGCGGGGGGAAGGTTGGCGCGCCGGGGTTGCGCCTAAGAATCGCTTTGGGGTCAGCGTGGACCGAGCGGCGGCGCAACCGGCTCGAACCTTGCACAAACGTCGCCAGGAGACACCAACTGGTCGTGCTGACGACACAGCCGGCTATCAGCGACGCTCGCGCCGAACCCCGAACTGAACGTGGCGAGCCCTGGAATGCGCTGCTCGAGCGCATCCCGTTCGCTCACGCGATGCCGGCATGCCGCGCAGCACGGCGCACCTGCCGCGCTGCTGCGCTCTAGCGCGCCTAAGTACAGGCCGGCGATGCGATCCATCGAGATCTTCACGGGCGTCATCCGAGGCTGTTCCAGTACGACGCGAACACGTGCGCGGACAGCGCATAGCCGATCGCGATATTGACCACGACACCCGCCGTGAACGCGAGGAACGGCTTCAGACCCGTCGCGGCCAGCGAGCGGAAGCGTGTCGTCAGACCGATGCTCAGGAAGCAGAAGGTGAACGCCCACGTGCGCAGCACGGTGATCGGTGCGACGAACTCCGGCGTGACGACCTTGCGGTAATCGGCGAGCGAATAATGGCTTGCGATCCACGTGACCAACGCCGAAGCAATCACAAAACCAATCACGAACTTCGGGAAACGCGCCCAGATCTCGCCGGCATTCGCGCGCGCGGCGACGCCGCTGTCCTGCGCTTCCCAGCGCGTCGTCGCGACGATGGCGAGCACGAACGCCCAGGTGCCGATCCAGATGTCGCGGCCGACCACCTTCATCAGCGTGAAGGCCTGCAACGACGCTTCCGGCGCGCCGGCGATTGCGCCGCCCGCGTGTCGCGCGAAATCGCCGTAAGCCTGGGCGGCGGCGATGCCGGCGGCGTCGGCGAATTCGGAGGTGCCGATCCATGCGCCGGCGACCGCCGTCGGCAGTCCGAGCGAGCGCGACACGAACGGCAGCACGAAGATCATCACGATTGCCCACAGCACGACCAGCGTGATCGCGACCGACGCCTGCTCGCGCTTCGCCCGTACCGCGCCGGCAATCGCGATCGCCGCCGACACACCGCACACCGCGCCACCGACGCCGAGCACGGCGGCGAAGCGTCGATCGAGTCCGAACGCGCGCGCCACGAGGAAAATCACGAAGAACGTCACCAACGACACGATGCTCGCCTGTACGACTGCCACCGGGCCGGCCCACACGAGCAGCGTGAACGGCAGCGTGGCGCCGAGCAGCACGATGCCGACCTTGATGTAAAACTCGACGCGCAGCCCCGCCGCGAGCCATTCCGGCAGCGTGAACAGGTTCGACACGACCAGCCCGAGCGCGAGCGCGACGAGCGGCGGCTCGAGGTTGTACTTCGACGCGTCGACCCACGCGCCGAGCGTCAGGATCAGCGCGGATGAAACGAACACGACGACGAACGCGGCGAGAAACGCGCCGACGCGCTGCCTGAGCAGAGCGACGCTGGCGCCGAACAGCACCGCGAATGTCGCGAATAGCGCGACGTAGTTGGGCAGATGCTTGCCGATGTCCTGCGCGGCCTGCCCGACGCTCGTCCATTTGGCCGGCGCGACCGCGAGCCACTTGATGCTGCTGCCCGACGCGAACAGCGCCCACGCAATCACGATCACGAGCAGGCCGACGCCTGCGGCGAGCCAGTCTTCGGTCAGCGAAAAGCCGCTGCCTCGTGCGGTTTGCGCGTCTTGTGTACCTTGCCCCTGCCCGGGCGCGGCGCCCGCCGGCACGGTGTGATGGGTGTCGCTCATTGCAGATGCCCCGAGAAGTTGAGTGGCATCGGCGCGAAGTTATTGTCGTTTAGCCGCAGAATGCGCCGATTTGCCGACTATAGGCGCGTGCGATCGCAAAGCGAAACGATCATTCGCTCTATGGATATGACTGAAAGAAGTATGGCGAGCGTAAACTCGCCCGTGGCGTCAGATGTCGAGCGGATCGACTTCGAGATTCCAGCGCAATACGCCCTTGAGCGCGCGCAATAGTGGCTGCCACGCGCGCAGCGTAGCCTGCAGCGCCGCGCGCGACGCGCTTTCGATCAGCAACTGCGCGCGATGCACGTGCATCACCTTGACGATCGTCAGCGGCACCGCGTCGTAGACCGTGACGCGCTCGGCGGCTGGAATCTGCGCAAGCTCGGCGGCGGCCTGCTGCAGAAACGCGAGCGCCGCATCGAGCGTGCGGCCTTCGGCGCGCAGCAACGCCTGGTAGACGAATGGCGGCAGGTGCGCGTCGCGTCGCTCGGCGAGCGTCGCATTGGCGAAGCCGACGTAGTCGTGGCGGCCCAGCGCGTGATACAGCGCGTGGCTTGGATAGCGCGTCTGCACCAGTACTTCGCCCGGCAGACCGGCGCGGCCCGCGCGGCCGCTGACCTGCATCAGCTGCGCGAACAGGCGCTCGCTCGCGCGGAAATCGTGCGAAAACAGCGCGGTATCGGCGTTCAGCACGCCAACCAGCGACACGCGCTGGAAATCGTGTCCCTTCGCGATCATCTGCGTGCCGACCAGAATATCGACCTCGCCCGCGTGCACGTCCGAGAACAGGGCCTGCGCACTGCCCTTGCGGCGCGTGCTGTCGGCATCGATACGCAGCACCCGGGCGCCCGGCACCGCGCTCGCAAGCGTCTCCTCGACGCGCTGCGTGCCGCGCCCGAGCGGTGCGATATCGACGTTGCCGCATTCCGGGCACGAGCGCGGGATCCGCGACTCCCAGCCGCAGTGATGGCAGCGCAGCGCGCGCTCGGGCTTGTGCAGCACGACGTAGGCGCTGCAGCGCGGACAACCGGCCACCCAGCCGCACGCGTCGCACGCGAGTTGCGGCGCGTAGCCACGACGGTTCAGGAACACGAGGCTCTGCTCGCCGCGTTCGAGCCGTGCCTTCATGGCGGCGATCAACGGTCCCGACAAGCCTTCGAGCGACGCCCGCCCGCGCCGGCGCTCGTCTTCCAGATCGATGAGGCGCACGGTCGGCAATACAGCATCGGCGACTGCCCGGCGCGACAGCGTGAGCCGCTTGTAGCGCCCCTGGTCGGCCTGCCACCAGCTTTCGAGCGACGGCGTCGCCGAGCCGAGCACGACCGGCACGCCAAGCTGTTTCGCCCGATAGATCGCGAGATCGCGCGCCGAATAGCGCAAGCCTTCCTGTTGCTTGTAGGCCGGATCGTGCTCCTCGTCGACGACGATGATCGCCAGTTGCGGCAGCGACGCCAGCACCGCGAGCCGCGTGCCGAGCACGATGCGCGCTCGGCCGGTGTGCGCGGCAAACCAGTTGCGAGCTCGCTCGCCTTCGGCGAGGCCGCTATGCAGCGTGACGATTGCGCTGGCATCGAGCGCGGCGAAGCGCGCGCGGAACGCCGCCTCGAACTGCGGCGTCAGGTTGATTTCGGGCACCAGCACGAGCGCTTGCGCGTCCGGCTTCGCGGCAAGAATCCCTGCGAGCGCACGCAAATACACCTCGGTCTTGCCGCTGCCCGTTACGCCGTGCAGCAGGAACGGCGCGAAGCCGTCGGCATCGCGGATCGCTTCGACGGCGCCGGCCTGTTCGTCGGTGAGCGTCGGCAGGGCCGGCGCGGGAGCGTCCGGCAGCGACGCGGTGGCGGGCAGCGCGGCGGCGTCGATCACGTCGAGCGTCACCCAGCCCGCGCTCCGCCAGGTGTCGAGTGTCGACAGCGCCTTCGGATGCAGCGCGCGGGCGTCGGCGGCGAGCAGGAAGTCGGCTTGCGCGAGTGCTTGCGCGAGCGCCCTGAGCGCGCTCGCGCGGGCCGGCAGAGCGTCGGGCAATGCCGTGCGGCCCTCGGCCGTCAGCCGATAGCGCTCCTCCGGCGCGAACAGCCGCGACCAGCGCGACGCGTCGCGCAGCGCCTGCGGCAACGCGGGCAGCGCCACTTCGCCGAGACCGCGTTGATAGTAGTCCGCGGCGAAAGCGGCTAGCGCGAGCCAATGCGCCGATACCGGCGGACACGCGCTGCACACCTTATCCACATCACGCAGGCGCTCGGCCGGCACGTCGCTGTGAGCGGCCACTTCGCAGACGAGCCCCACCACGTGCCGCTTGCCGAACGGAACGCTGACGAGCGTACCCACGACAGCCGCCTCGGACGCGTCGCAGCGGTAGTCGAACAGGGTCGGCAGCGGATGGTCGAGCGCGACGCGGACGAAGATTTCGCTCACGCGACGGGGTGCGGAGATGGAGTCAACATGAGGCCAAACCGCGACGCGGGGTAGGTCGCGGAGGCCGCTGAGCCGTCGAAGTTAAAGTAAAACCTTAATTTCACCGCTAAGTTTTGGATTCGACTGAACAATTGCGCTCGGCTCGCGGCCCTGTGGATAACTTTGTTGAGAACTTGGCTGCGACGGGCCGCAAACGGCGTCGCGACGGCCTTGTGTGGGCTTCCGCACATTTCGTCGCGCTCCCCGCAAACCCTTGCCCGACAAGGCTTAGATCAAATGCGCCGAGTATGTGCAAGGGTCGGGGCACGATTAAACCCTCTACCGCGCCGCAGCGTGCGAAGTGTGCATAAGTCGACTCTTGACTTTCGTAAGACCACCATCTGACGGCCTCTTCGCGGAACTACGGTCCTTAGGCCGAGAGCCCAATTCGCTGCGACGCAACAAGAAACGGTAACGATTACAGTGTTACGCGGGGGTATGTGCACCACTACGAATAGCGCGGCTGTGGCGATGCACTTCGTCGACCAGTTCGGCAACATGCTCCGGCGGCGTGAACTGCGAAATGCCGTGACCGAGATTGAAGACGTGGCCGGGGTGATTGCCAAAGCTGTCGAGCACCGCACGCGCTTCCATGCGGATCGCGGCAGGCGGCGCAAACAGCACCGACGGATCGATGTTGCCCTGAAGCGCCACCTTGCCGCCGACACGTTCGCGCGCGCGGCCGAGGTTCACGGTCCAGTCGAGGCCCACCGCATCGACGCCGCTCGCGGCGATGTCGTCGAGCCACAGCCCGCCGCCCTTCGTGAAGGCGATCACCGGCACTTTTTCGCCGTCGTGCTCGCGCTTCAGCTGACTGACCACCTGCTCGATGTAGCGCAGCGAGAAGCGCTGATAGATGCCGTCGGCGAGCGCTCCGCCCCATGTGTCGAAAATCATCACCGCTTGTGCGCCGGCGTCGATCTGCGCGTTCAGGTACGCCGCGACCGAGCGCGCGTTGACCTCGAGAATCCGCTGTAGCAGGTCAGGACGCGCATAGAGCATCGATTTGACCGTGCGAAAGTCCGCCGAGCCGCCGCCTTCGACCATGTAGCACGCGAGCGTCCATGGACTGCCTGAGAAGCCGATCAGAGGCACACGCTGGCGTCCTTGCGCGTCTTTCAGCGCCGAGCGGATTTCACGCACGGCGTCGGTCACGTAGCGCAGAGTCGCGTCGATGTCGGGCACCGCGAGTCGCGCGACGTCGTCTTCGGTGCGCACCGGACGGGCAAATTTCGGCCCCTCGCCGTTGACGAAATCGAGGCCGAGACCCATCGCGTCGGGCACGGTCAGGATGTCGGAGAACAGGATCGCGGCGTCGAGCGGATAGCGATCGAGCGGCTGCAACGTGACTTCCGTTGCGAAAGCCGGGTTCTTCGCGAGACCGAGGAAACTGCCCGCGCGGCCGCGCGTGGCGTTGTATTCCGGCAGATAGCGGCCCGCCTGCCGCATCAGCCAGATCGGCGTGTAGTCGGTGGGCTGGCGCAGCAGCGCGCGCAGGAAAGTGTCGTTCAGGAGTTGATGGGCCACGTTGCGTGCGACTGAAGAGCTGAGGGCAAAAGAGCATTTTACCGGAGGCGGCTCCGGAGATCGCGTGTGGTTGGGTAATCACTGTGGCTTCAGCGCGTCTCGGGAGGCAGTCGGAAAGTGGCTCGGGCGCGGCCCGCTCAGCTACTGGCCCCACCGTGCGCGCCGGTCGCGGCTCGCTGTCTCCCGCTGCCCGATTCGCCCTGGCTGAACGGCCGATGTTCAAGCCCGCGCTGCCAAGCTACTATCCGACAGCTTTCCCGACGAATTACACACTACATACCACCAGGAGACTCGATGAAGAAGGCAGCACTCGCAATGCTCGGCGCGCTCGCCGGCATCCTCATGCATGTCGGCGTGGCTAGCGCGCAAAACGCCGCGGCCGCGCCGTCCAGACTCGACGACATCATCAGCCGCGGCACGCTGCGCGCCTGCACGACCGGCGACTACAAGCCGTACTCGTTCTACAAAGGCGATGGCCAGTTCGAGGGTATCGATATCGACATGGCGGAGTCGCTCGCGAAGTCTCTCGGGGTGAAGGTCGAGTTCGTCAAGACGTCATGGTCGAATCTGATGAACGACTTCGTCGCGAAGTGCGACATCGGCATTGGCGGTGTGTCGCCGACGCTCGAGCGCCAGAAGCATGCGTTCTTCACGCAGGCTTACATGATCGACGGCAAAACGCCGATCGCGCGTTGCGACGACGTCAACAAATATCAGACGGTCGCGCAAATCGATCAACCGTCCACGCGAGTGATCGTCAATCCGGGCGGCACTAACGAGAAGTTCGCGAAGCAATACTTCCCGCACGCGAACGTGACCGTTTATCCGGACAACGTGACGATCTTCAAGCAGATCCTCGCGGGCAAGGCCGACGTGATGGTGACGGATGCGTCCGAAACGCTGCTGCAGCAGAAACTCAATCCCGGCCTATGCTCCGTGCATCCGGACAAGCCGTTCCAGTACGGCGAGAAGGCATGGCTGTTGCCGCGCGGCGACGTCGCGTTCCAGCAATACGTCGATCAGTGGCTGCATCTCGCTCGGGCGACCGGCGAGTATCAAGCTATTTCGGATAAGTGGTTGAAGTAAACCGGCCGGATCCGTTGCAGGTCGTCATCAGCCGCTGACCGGTTGCGGCAGGGGGCGGCCTGCGCAGGCCTGACGATTTCATGTCGGGATCGCAGGATGATGTAACCAAGGGCCACATCGTGGGTTCGTAATAACCATCCGGATCAGGTAGATGATGTTGCGGTGCACCCCGCTTTCGTATGTAGCACGAGGGCATTCGCTTTGCTGCACTGCCACGCAGGTTTTCGCGGAATGGTGGCGTATTTCGGGGCAGGGTCACCGCGCCTGTTACAAAGGGAATTCATTGCACAAATGATGCACATGCAACGATTTCACGCAAAAAGGGAAATCAATTTCTACCGCAATATGCGTCGGGAATAGCATTAATCATGCGGATTAAAATGCGCGGCAATCATCGGTAATTACTACATTTCAAGCTTTTTATTTTGGCAATAAATCCCGCAGCGCCTTATCTGGCGGGCGTTACAACCTGAAACACTTTGTTACGGCGTTCATAAGGTAATTCGCCCACAATGCCCTCAACGGTTTCAACACGGATGTGGCTGTGTGCGTGGTGTGAGCGGATACGATGCACTTGCCGGTCGGCGCTTGCCGAAGCCCTGTGAAGGGGGCATCCCTGCTGGGGCCGTAATCGACGCAGGGTCGTCTTGATAACCGTCCCATCATTGGTCTCCTCGCGCTAACCCCGTAGCGTGTGGTTTTTAGCGGGCTCCAGGCCCGCTTTTTTTTCGCCTGCTCAAACGTTTGCGCGTGACGAAACGATCGCCGCGCAGTTTCGATTCCTACCCCTCGCTTTCGCTCATATCTGTGGCTCAGCGTGCCGTGGCGCTGTCATGCCGTCTTATCCTGCGTGAGTTTCAATTCGCCGATCATCCGTTCGCGCATCACGAATTTTTGCACCTTGCCGGTCACAGTCATCGGCAGTTCGTCGACAAAGCGGATATATCGCGGCACCTTGTAGTGCGCAATCTGTCCCTGGCAGAACTGCTGGATCTCTTCTGCCGTGGCCTGTTCGCCCGTCCGCAACACGATCCACGCGCACACTTCTTCGCCGTACCTGGTATCGGGCACGCCGAACACCTGCACGCTCTGGATCTTCGGGTGGCGAAACAGAAACTCCTCGATCTCGCGAGGATAGATGTTTTCGCCGCCGCGAATCAGCATGTCCTTCAGCCGGCCGACGATGTTGCAGTAGCCTTGCGCGTCGAGCGTCGCCAGGTCGCCCGTGTGCATCCAGCCGTCGACGATGCTCTCGTGCGTTTTCGCGTCGTCCCCCCAGTAACCGAGCATCACCGAGTAGCCGCGCGTGCATAGCTCCCCCGTTTCGCCGACCGGCACGATATTGCCGAGCGGATCGACGATTTTCACTTCGAGATGTGGCTGGATGCGCCCGACGGTCGTCGTACGCTTGTCGAGCGGGTCGGTCGTCGAGCTCTGGAACGATACCGGGCTGGTTTCAGTCATGCCGTAGGCGATCGTGACCTCGCTCAGGTGCATCTTCAAGACGACCTTCTTCATCGTCTCGATCGGGCACGGCGAGCCCGCCATGATGCCGGTGCGCAGCCGCGAAAAGTCATACGAGGCGAAGCTCGGGTGGTCGAGTTCCGCGATGAACATCGTCGGGACGCCGTGCAGCGCGGTGCATTTTTCCTCCGCAGTCGCGGCGAGCGTCGCGGCCGGATCGAAGCCTTCGCCGGGAAACACCATGTTCGCCCCGACCGACACGCACGCGAGCACCGCCAGCACCATCCCGAAGCAGTGGTAAAGCGGCACCGGGATACACAGGCCGTCCTGCTCGCTGAGCCGCATCGCCATCGCGATATATCGAGCGTTGTTCACGACGTTGCGATGCGTCAGCGTCGCGCCCTTCGGATTGCCCGTCGTGCCGCTCGTGAACTGGATGTTGATCGGCTCCCGGCACGACAGCGTCGCGCCAATCTGATCGAGCCGGGTGGCGTCGAGCGACACACGCCCGCGTTCGATCACGTCGGAAAAGCTCAGCATGCCGGGCGTCTCCGTGTCGCACATCCGGATCACGTAGCGCAGTTCCGGCAGTCGGGCGGCATGCAATTCGCCCGGCGGCTGCGTCGCCAATTCGGGCGCGAGCTCCTGCAGCATTTCGATGTACATCGACGTCTTGAAGCGCTCGGCACTGATGATCGCCTTGCAGCCCACCTTGTTCAGTGCGTATTCGAGCTCCGCTAGCCGATAGGCCGGATTGATGTTGACGAGGATCGCGCCTATACGGGCGGTCGCGAACTGTGTCAGCAGCCATTCGACGCGGTTCGGCGACCAGATGCCCACACGGTCGCCCTTCGCAATGCCGAGCGCAAGCAGCCCGGACGCGAGCACATCCACTTCCTGCGCGAATTCGCTCCACGTCCAGCGGATCCGCTGCTCGCGAAACACCACGGCCGGCCGGTCGGGAAAGCGTGCGGCGGTGTCGCGCAGGAATTCGCCGACGGTCGCTTCGCTCAACGGATTTTCAGTCGATCCACGTACGTACGAGAGTCCATCCGCGGGTTCGATGAGCGCACCTTCGCCCGAGCTATGCGTTGCCATGGTGTTGTCTCCGTGAGCGCAAGCGCGCCCGATTGAAATGAATTTGAAATCGATTGTGCACTGACGCGTATTCGGCCGGCATCAAGTCTTACCCGCACCGCATCGCGCCGACCGCCGCGGGCGACCGTCTGTGCCTCCAATCTCGTGGATTGTGCCGACCTTTACGTAAACGTCAACTAGATATCAAAAAAAAGCAGCCGCGCAGGCTGCTTTCTTCTCCTACGTGCTGCTTAGCGCTGGCCGCGCAGCTTGCGCAGACGCTGGATTGCCGCGAGCTGTGCCGTCGCGTACGCGAGTTCCGCCTGTGCGGTCGCGTACTCCAGGTTCGAGCCCGTGTTCTGCAGCGCCTCTTCCGCACGCTTGCGTGCGTCTTCGGCCTTGGCTTCGTCGAGATCCTTGCCGCGGATCGCCGTGTCGGCGAGAACCGTCACTGCGCCCGGCTGGACTTCGAGGATGCCGCCGGCGACGAACACAAACTCTTCTTCGCCGTTTTCAACTTCGATGCGCACCGCACCCGGACGAATCCGCGTGATGAGCGGCGTGTGGCCCGGCAGAATGCCGAGTTCACCCGCTTCGCCTGGCAGCGCGACGAACTTCGCCTGCCCCGAGAAGATTTCCTCTTCCGCGCTGACGACGTCTACTTTAATGGTTGCCATATGTGTCGACTCCTGTCGACGAGAGTTAGCGCTCTAGTGCTGACTCCCGTCCCATGCAAGGCGGGTTGAGCGCAATAAGAGACGCCGGCTTTGCGCAACGCTACCGTTTTGGCAGTCGTCATGCGCGAGGCCCGCGCCCGCTTCGTTACACCCGACCTTTACTGGATCTTCTTGGCCTTTTCGAAGGCTTCGTCGATCGTGCCGACCATGTAGAACGCTTGCTCCGGCAGGTGGTCGCACTCGCCTTCGACGATCATCTTGAAGCCACGGATCGTTTCCTTCAGCGGCACGTACTTGCCCGGCGAACCCGTGAACACTTCAGCGACGTGGAACGGCTGCGACAGGAAACGCTGGATCTTACGAGCGCGCGCGACGGCGAGCTTGTCTTCCGGCGCGAGTTCGTCCATGCCCAGAATCGCGATGATGTCGCGCAGTTCCTTGTAGCGCTGCAGCGTTTGCTGCACGCCACGCGTGATCGAGTAGTGCTCTTCGCCGATCACGTGCGGGTCGATCTGACGCGAGGTCGAATCGAGCGGGTCCACCGCGGGGTAGATACCGAGCGAAGCGATGTCACGCGACAGCACGACGGTTGCGTCCAGGTGGCCGAAGGTCGTAGCCGGCGACGGGTCGGTCAAGTCGTCCGCAGGGACGTACACGGCCTGCACCGACGTGATCGAACCAGTCTTGGTCGACGTAATACGCTCTTGCAGCTTACCCATTTCTTCAGCCAGCGTCGGCTGATAGCCCACTGCCGACGGCATACGGCCGAGCAGTGCCGACACTTCGGTACCGGCCAGCGTGAAACGGTAGATGTTGTCGACGAAGAAAAGCACGTCGAGGCCTTCGTCACGGAAGTGCTCGGCCATCGTCAGGCCGGTCAGTGCGACGCGCAGACGGTTGCCCGGCGGCTCGTTCATCTGGCCGTACACCAGCGCAACCTTGTCGAGAACGTTCGAGTCCTTCATTTCATGATAGAAGTCGTTCCCTTCGCGGGTACGCTCGCCCACACCGGCGAACACGGAGTAACCGCCGTGTTCCTTCGCGATGTTGTTGATCAGTTCCATCATGTTCACGGTCTTGCCCACACCGGCGCCACCGAACAGACCCACCTTACCGCCCTTCGCGAACGGGCAGATCAGATCGATAACCTTGATGCCGGTTTCGAGCAGCTCGGTCGACGGCGACAGTTGGTCGAACGCCGGAGCCTTCTGGTGGATCGCGCGCGTGGTTTCGCTCGAGATCGGGCCAGCTTCGTCGATCGGACGGCCCAGCACGTCCATGATACGGCCGAGGGTCGGCTTGCCGACCGGCACGCTGATCGGGTTGCCCGTGTTCTTGACGACCGTGCCGCGGCGCAGACCGTCCGAAGCACCCAGACAGATAGTACGGACCACGCCGTCGCCCAGCTGCTGCTGGACTTCGAGCGTCAGTTCCGAACCTTCGAGAATGAGCGCGTCGTAAATCTTCGGCATGGTTTCACGCGGAAATTCCACGTCGATCACCGCGCCGATGCACTGTACGATCTTGCCTTCTACCAAAGCAGTAGTACTCATCGCTTTTCCTTTAGATACTCAATTCTTCACTCGCGCAAAGGCGCAGTTTCTCCGATGGGTGCGCCGCTCGGGCGCACACGCAGCGACCTGCCTGACCGAGGTCAGACTGCCGCCGCTCCACCGACGATTTCCGACAGTTCTTTCGTGATCGCGGCCTGGCGGCTCTTGTTGTAGACGAGCTGCAGATCGCTGATGACCGTCTTCGCGTTGTCCGAAGCGGCCTTCATTGCGACCATGCGGGCCGACTGCTCCGATCCCATGTTTTCCGCGACGGCCTGATAGACCAGCGCTTCGACATAACGCACCAGCAGTTCGTCCACCACTGCCTGCGCATCCGGCTCGTAGATGTAGTCCCACTGCGTGCTCGGGGTCGTGCCGTCTTCTTCCTTGCGCTCGAACTGGTCCGCCGACAACGGCAGCAGCTGCTCGATCACCGGCTCCTGCTTCATCGTGTTGACGAAGCGCGTGTACGCGAGGTACACCGCCGAGATCTTGCCTTCCGAGAACAGGTCGAGCTGCACCTTTACGGCGCCGATCAGTTTTTCCAGATGCGGCGTATCGCCCAGTTGCACGACGTTCGACACAACCTTCGCCTGCAGACGATTCAGGAAGCCCAGACCCTTGCTGCCGATCGCGGTTGCCTCGATCGTCTTGCCCTGACCTTCCAGTTCCTTGAACTTCTGCAGCGATGCGCGCAGCACGTTGGTGTTCATCCCGCCGCACAGACCTTTATCGGTCGTGACGAGGATGATGCCGGCCGCCTTCGCGCCTTCGTTCGACACCATGAACGGGTGACGATACTCCGGGTTCGCACGGCTCATGTGCGCAGCGATGTCGCGGACCTTGTCGGCATACGGGCGAGCAGCGCGCATGCGCTCCTGAGCGCGGCGCATCTTCGATGCGGCCACCATCTCCATCGCTTTCGTGATCTTGCGCGTGTTTTGCACGCTCTTGATCTTGCCGCGAATTTCCTTCATTCCAGCCATTGCTTGCTCCTTGATCGAAGCGATGCGGGGCATTCACGTGCGCCCCGCACCGCTTCAAGGTCCGTTTATGCCTTGCGGATCACTCGCGGATCAATAAGCGCCGGACTTCTTGAAGTCTTTGACGGCCGTGTGCAGCAGGCCTTCGTCGTCCTTCGAGAGTTCCTTGGTATCTTCGATACGCTTGACCAGGTCAGCATGGCTCGACTTCAGGTGGTCGCGCAGGCCCTTCTCGAACGGCAGGACTTGAGCAACTTCGAGGTCGTCGAGATAGCCGTTGTTCGCCGCGAACAGCGACACAGCCAGCTCCCACACTTGCAGCGGCTGATATTGCGGCTGCTTCAGCAGTTCCGTCACGCGGCGGCCGCGCTCGAGCTGCTTGCGGGTCGCTTCGTCGAGGTCCGATGCGAACTGCGCGAACGCAGCGAGTTCACGGTACTGCGCGAGGTCGGTACGGATACCGCCCGACAGCTTCTTCACGACCTTCGTCTGAGCCGCGCCACCCACACGCGACACCGACACGCCAGCGTTAATTGCCGGGCGGATACCTGCGTTGAAGAGGTCGGTTTCGAGGAAGATCTGGCCGTCGGTAATCGAGATCACGTTCGTCGGAACGAATGCGGTCACGTCGCCTGCCTGCGTTTCGATGACCGGCAGTGCCGTCAGCGAACCGCTCTTGCCCTTCACTTCGCCGTTGGTGAACTTCTCGACGTACTCTTCCGACACGCGAGCAGCACGCTCGAGCAGACGCGAGTGCAGATAGAACACGTCACCCGGATAAGCTTCACGGCCCGGCGGGCGGCGCAGCAGCAGCGAGATCTGACGATATGCCCAAGCCTGCTTGGTCAAGTCGTCATAAACGATCAGCGCGTCCTGGCCTCGATCGCGGAAGTATTCGCCCATCGAGCAGCCGGCGTACGGCGCGAGGTATTGCATCGCAGCCGAGTCCGAAGCCGAAGCGGCGACGACGATCGTGTATTCGAGCGCGCCCGATTCTTCGAGCTTGCGCACCACGTTCATGATCGACGATGCCTTCTGGCCGATCGCGACGTAGATACAGAAGAGGTTCTTGCCCTTCTGGTTGATGATCGCGTCGACTGCGACTGCGGTCTTGCCGCACTGACGGTCGCCGATGATCAGCTCACGCTGGCCACGGCCGATCGGCACCATCGAGTCAATCGACTTCAGACCGGTTTGGACCGGTTCCGAAACCGACTTACGCCAGATCACGCCCGGTGCAATCTTTTCGATTGCGTCGGTCATCTTCGCGTTGAGCGGGCCCTTGCCATCGATCGGGTTGCCGAGTGCGTCGACCACACGGCCGAGCAGTTCCGGACCCACCGGCACTTCGAGAATGCGGCCCGTCGTCTTGACGATGTCGCCTTCCGAAATGTGTTCATACTCACCCAGAATCACGGCGCCGACCGAGTCGCGCTCGAGGTTCAGTGCGAGACCGAAGGTGTTGCCCGGAAATTCGAGCATTTCGCCCTGCATCACTTCCGACAGGCCGTGGATACGCACGATACCGTCGGTCACGGAGATCACGGTGCCCTGGTTGCGAACGTCTGCGCTCGCGTCAAGGCCCTGGATCCGGCTCTTGATCAGCTCGCTGATCTCAGAGGGATTGAGTTGCATTATTCGCTCCTGATAGTCAATTCTGTTGCGTGCCAGCCGCTAAAGCGCGAAGCGCTTCAGGCCGTCAGGGCCGTTTGCATGCTGGCGAGCCGCGCGCGGACCGAGGTATCGAGCACTTCGTCGCCGACCGTCACGCGCACGCCGCCGATCAGCGACTGATCGACTTCGACCGTCGGTTTCAGCTTGCGCTTGAACTTGCGTTCGAGGCTTGCGACGAGTTCGTTCAACTGCGCACCTTCGAGCGGGAATGCGCTGACGATCAGCACATCTGCCGCCCCTTCGCGGGCGTTCTTCAACTCTTCGAACTGCGAGGCGATTTCCGGCAGCAGTTGCAGGCGATGGTTGTCCACCAGCATCTGCACCAGATTCTTCGCTTGCGCGTTGTCCTTGAGCGGCGACTGGACCGCGGCCAGCAGCAGATCGCTAACCTGGGCGCGGCTCACTTTCGGGCTCGAGGCGACCGACAGCACTTCGGGCAGACGCGCAACCTGTGCCAGCTCCTGCACGAGCGTGGACCAGGCGGCGATGTCACCAGCTTCGGCCACGCCGAACAGCGCTTCCGCGTACGGACGGGCGATGGTTGCAAGTTCGGCCATGATCAGAGCTCGGCTTTCAGTTGATTCAGCAGGTCAGCGTGAGCTGCCTGGTCGACTTCGCGCTTCAGGATCTGTTCAGCGCCTTTCACAGCGAGTGCAGCGACTTCGCCACGCAGCGTTTCGCGCGCCTTCACGACTTGCTGATCCGCGTCGGCCTTCGCCTGCGCGATGATGCGGGCGGCTTCCACCTGCGCCTGCGCCTTGATTTCGTCGGCGACTGCGACAGCGCGCTTTTCAGCGTCGGCGATGCGTTGCTGACCATCGTTGCGAGCCTGGGCCAGTTCCTGGTCGACGCGCTTGTGAGCGGCTTCGAGTTCCTGCTTGCCCTTTTCCGCGGCGGACAGACCGTCCGCGATCTTCTTCGCGCGCTCGTCGATGGCGTTGATCAGCGGCGGCCACACGAATTTCATCGTGAACCACGCGAGGATCAGGAACACGACCATTTGCGCAAACAGGGTTGCGTTGAGATTCACGGTGTTTCCTTAAACGTTGCTAGTTCGGAAAGTGAAACGGCAAGGCGCTCATCGATTCTGCTCGATCAGCGCCCCAGTACCCGTTCCGCCCTGCGCCTTTACCTGTTATAGCTCAGGCGCAAACCTCCGAGGAACCTCAGCCTGCCAGCTTCGAGAGCAGCGGGTTCGCGAACGCAAACAGCATTGCCACACCAACGCCAATCAGGAACGCCGCATCGATCAGACCAGCCAGCAGGAACATCTTGGTTTGCAGCGGGTTCATCAGTTCCGGTTGACGGGCGCATGCTTCGATGTACTTGCCGCCCATCAGACCAATACCGATACAGGCGCCGATAGCACCCAGGCCGATGATGATGCCGATACCGATGGCGGTCAGACCCTGGATGTTGGCGATGAAAGCTTGCATGATCACTCCTTTGTGAAAAGTCTTTTAGAACTGGTTGGAACTGGGATTTAAAAAACTACGATTCTTTTGTCGACTGCGCAGGTCAGTGCGAGTCGTGTGCCTGGCCGATGTACACCAGCGTCAGCATCATGAAAATGAACGCCTGCAGCAGAACGATCAGGATGTGGAAGATTGACCACACTGTGCCGGCGACCACGTGGCCGATGAAGCCAAGCACCGTCGTGTCCGCGCCGAAGCTCCAGAGGCTGCCGAGCAGGGCAATCAGCAGGAACAACAGTTCGCCCGCGTACATGTTGCCGAACAGCCGCATGCCGAGCGAGACCGTCTTCGCGACGAACTCGATGATGTTAAGTGCCAGGTTCGGGATCCACAGCAGCGGATGCGCGCCGAACGGAGCGGACAGCAGTTCATGCACGAAGCCGCCAGCGCCCTTGATCTTGAAGTTGTAGTAAATCATCAGCACGAACACGCCGAGCGCGATGCCGATCGTGCCGTTCAGGTCGGCGGTCGGCACGAGGCGGTGATGCGGGATGACTTCGGAGAGGCCCAGCCAGCCGATTACGCGGCCCGGCAGGTCGACGGGAATGAAGTCGAGAGAGTTCATCAGCGCGACCCACACGAACACAGTCAGCGCGAGCGGTGCGATGAAGGTGCGCGAGCCGTGGATCATGGCCTTCGACTGATCCTCGACCATTTCGACCAGCATCTCGATCGCGCATTGGAAACGGCCCGGCACACCGGACGTTGCCTTGCGTGCTGCCATGTGCAGCACGAGGATCGTGACGAGGCCGCACACGATCGACCAGAAAAGGGTGTCGAGATTCCACACATGGATGTCGAAGATCGACGTCTGGTGCGCGGTGGAAAAGTTCTGCAAGTGGTGCGCGATGTACTCGGACGGATCCATTGCGCGCGTGCCTTCGCTAGCTGCCATATCGTTAAAGCCACCCAAATTGTCGAAAATCGTTCGAGGCCGCTCCCGCCGAAATACTCTATTGCGGGAACGCGCCGGGTGCGGGTCCTGTCTCATCCGCACACCCGTGCCAGCGCCACGCGCCGGCCTAAATTCTTTTTGCTGCTATTTTTGGTGCTGCTACCTTAGCGCCACGCCAAGGCGATCCAGTAAGTCTTCAGCGCGATGAGGTAGGTCACGAGCAGCGGAATCCAGCGTACGTCGTGGTACCAGAAGGCGATTGCGACAAACATCGCAATCGTTGTCCCCATCTTGAGTGCTTCGCCGATCATCCAGCTCATCGCGGTCTCGGCGCCGCCCTGCTTTTTCAATCGTGCCGCGAACAACGCGCTCGGCACCCAGCAAATCGCGCCTCCCAGGAACGCTGACAGCGCAGCAGCGCCCGGCGGCTTGTAGAACAGCCACCACAACAGCGTTGCAACCAGGGACAAAACCATTTGCGCCGCGACGACCCTGAACGGCGTCACACGCGATGGACGACCGACGCCGGGACCAAACAGCTTTTCCGCCTCGGCCCGCGTGAGCGGAACGATATTGTTGTCTTCCTGCGCGTCATTCCACGCTTCGGCCGGATCGAACTGCCGACTGCCGGACGTATCGGGTGCGGAGCGTTCAGCGCGGTGTCTGTCGTCACCATTCTCCGGCGACAGATTCGACGTTTTGACCGCCATCGCAATGTTCCGAAAGTCTCGTTCAGCCCGCGAGTTTACGCAGCGCTTACGGGGTTGCCGTGCAATTAAATCCGGGCGATTGTAAGCGATAGTTGCAGGCAATTCAAGACTTTAGGCCAGCCTATAACCGCGTGAAACGTGCCTTCACGATGCGGTAAAACGTATGCTAACCACGCGAAACACGTCAAATGTAAGGCGGGCGGGGGATGGCAAAACCCGTGTGGGTAATCGCATGCATCGAAGCTCGTGGGAGAGGCATTTCGACGCTGCTGCGGACGTCTCGAAAATGCAACAAATGACGCTTTTTTAAGGGCTGAATGGGACAGCTGATCCAATGACCTGAATCATCCTGATCGCAAATTTCGATGATGATCGCGAGGCTTTCTGATAGCGGCACGTAAGGATGATTACCGCGCGGATGTCGCGCGCCCGAAGCTAGGATTCCTGATTATTTCCGGACCGGGTGTTTAGGAATCCACGGTAGTCGCTCGAGCGTCGGTAAACCGACTCGCGGCAGTGCTTATGCACACGCCGCCAGCCGTTCCCCCCCTTCCCCGCTGAGCGCCAATCTGCGCTCAGACGTTCGCGTTCCCGCGCAAGCGAACCAGAATGCCTTCCAGCGCATCGAGATCGCCGAAGTCCACCAGCACCTGGCCCCGACCACGTCGGCCGAGCTTGATTTTCACCGTCGCGGACAGCAGGTCCGACAGTTCCTCTTCCAGCCGTCGCGTGTCACGGCCGCCATCCGGATTCGCGCGCGCCTTGAGCGCCGGCGTCACCTTCGTGGTCATTGCGACCAGTTTTTCGGTCTCGCGCACGGACAGACGCTTGTTGACGACCTGGTTGGCCAGCGTAATCTGCGTCGCGGCATCGACGGCAAGCAACGCGCGAGCGTGGCCCATGTCGAGATCACCGGCGAGCAACATCGTCTGTACCGGCGTTGCGAGGTTCAGCAAACGCAGCAGGTTCGACACCGCACTACGCGAACGTCCGACCGACTCTGCCGCCTGTTCATGTGTGAAATTGAATTCGTCGAGCAAGCGCTGGATACCTTGGGCTTCTTCGAGCGGATTCAGATCTTCACGCTGAATGTTCTCGATCAGCGCCATCGCCGCGGCGGCCTGATCGGGCACGTCCTTCACCAGCACCGGCACCTCGTCGAGTCCCGCGAGACGCGCCGCACGAAAACGCCGCTCCCCCGCGATGATCTCATAGCGATCCGCCGCGATCGGACGCACGAGAATCGGCTGCATCAACCCTTGTGCACGGATGCTCGCCGCGAGTTCCTGCAGCGCGCCTTCGTCCATGCGCGTACGCGGCTGGTATTTGCCCGCCTGCATTTTGCCGAGCGGCAGCACGTGCGGCGCGCCGTTGATCACCACCGCCTCGGTGATATCCGCGGTGCCGCCAAGCAATGCCTCCAGACCGCGACCCAGTCCCTTCTTCCTTGCTACTGCATTCATCGTGCTTCCTCGATCCGCTTAGGATGCCAGGGGCGCGTCATTCAGCGCGCGCACCCGCTCAATCATTTCGACGCCGAACTGCACGTACGCCTGCGCGCCTCGCGACGCCCTGTCGAACACCACCCCAGGCAGCCCGTAGCTGGGCGCCTCGGCCAATCGCACGTTGCGTGGAATCACCGCGTCGAACACCTTGTCGCCGAAGTGCTCTTTCAATTGATCTGAGACTTGCTGTTGCAACGTGATGCGCGGATCGAACATCACGCGCAGCAGACCGATCACCTTTAGGTCCCGATTGAGGTTCGCGTGGACCTGCTTGATCGTGTTGACGAGGTCGGAGAGCCCTTCGAGCGCGAAGTATTCGCACTGCATCGGAATGACGACGCCGTGCGCGGCGCATAGTCCGTTGAGCGTCAGAAGCGACAAAGCCGGCGGGCAATCGATCAGCACGAAATCGTATTCGCCCACGACCGCCGCAAGCGCCGTCTTCAGCTGACGCTCGCGATTCTGCATGCTGACAAGTTCGACCTCGGCGCCCGCGAGCTCACGGTTCGCCGGCAGCACGTCGTAGTCGAGCGCCTCGGGCCGCACGCGCGCATCGGCCACCGCCACGTTGTCCACGAGCACCTCGTAGACCGTGTTCGTGCATTCGGCCTTGTCGATACCGCTGCCCATCGTGGCGTTACCTTGCGGGTCCAGATCGATGAGAAGGACTCGCTGTCCCTGCGCTGCCAGGCTCGCGGCCAGATTGACTGTGGTGGTCGTCTTGCCGACGCCGCCCTTCTGGTTCGCAACGCAGAAGATTTTTGCCATCGTTGGTGTGTCCCTTTTGCTGCTTGGATGAAGAAGAAATCGTTGAGGGTACTGACAGGCCGCGACGGCCGTCAGCTTTCGGCGTCGACTCGCACCTCAATCAGATGCCGTTCGGCGTCCAGCGACGGCACGTTCAGCCGGATGATCCGTTCCACGTGGGCGCCCGCCGGCAGACGCCCGATTTCGCCATCAGGCCGCACACCCTTCATCGCCCAGATCGCGCCCTGCTCCGCAACGAGATGACGGGCCAGTGTAACGAAATCCGAGAGTTCTGCGAATGCGCGCGAAACGATTACGTCGAACTTTGCCGGTACTTCGGCGCCAGGCCGCAGCGTCTCCACCCGCCCGGTCACAACCGACAGGTTCGCGAGGGCCAACTCGGCCTTCGCCTGCGCTTGAAAGGCCGTCTTCTTGTGGACGATGTCGTTCGTCGTGACTGTCCAATCGGGCAGCACGATCGCGAGCACGATGCCCGGCAGCCCCCCGCCCGAACCGACGTCGAGCACCGACGACGGACCGCGCGGCGCCAGGTGCGGCACGATCGACAGCGAATCGAGAATGTGCTGGATCAACATCTGCCGCGGATCGCGGATGGCCGTCAGGTTGTAGACGTTGTTCCACTTGGCGAGCAGCGCGACGTAATCGAGTAGCTTGCGCTGCTGCGCATCGCTGAGTTCGAGGCCAAGCTCACGGACACCATCCGCCAGCAATGACGCCAACGCCTGCTGGTCGATTTCCCTCTGCGCAGCCGTCATTGCACCACCGGCGTGCTGTCGGCGCCGGGTTCGGCGGGTTTCGACGGACGACGCCCAAGGCCACGCTTCAGATGAACCATCAGCAGTGAGATCGCGGCAGGCGTGATGCCTGAAATACGCGACGCCTGTCCGATCGTTTCCGGCCGGAACTGCATCAGCTTCTGGCGTGCTTCGAACGACAGCCCACGCACCTCGGTGTAGTCCAGCCCTTCCGGCAGACGCGTATTCTCTTGCGCCTCATTGCGTTCGATCTCATCGGCCTGCCGGTCGATGTAGCCTTGATACTTGACGCCGATTTCGATCTGTTCCTTGATCTTCGCGAGCAGCACCGGGTCTTCCGCCAGTGCTTCCGGGGCGCCACAAATGCCGTCACGCAGCCCGCAGACGCCGTCGTAGCTGACGCCCGGACGACGCAGCAGGTCCGCGAGACTGTATTCGTGGTCGATCTGCTTGCCGAGCAAGGCAGTCGCTTCTTCGGCGGATAAAGTCTTAGGATTGACCCAGGTCGAACGCAAGCGCTGTGTTTCACGTGAAACAGCGTCACGTTTGCGACTGAAGGCGTCCCAGCGGGCGTCATCGACGACACCCAGCTCACGGCCGATCTCCGTCAACCTCATATCGGCGTTGTCTTCGCGCAAGCTCAGACGGTACTCCGCGCGGCTCGTGAACATCCGGTACGGCTCTGACACGCCGCGCGTGACCAGATCATCAACGAGCACGCCGAGATAAGCCTGGTCGCGGCGCGGGCACCACGCCTCCTTGTCTTGCACGAAAAGACCTGCGTTGATGCCAGCCAGAACACCCTGTGCCGCCGCCTCTTCGTAGCCGGTCGTACCATTGATCTGTCCCGCGAAGAACAGCCCACTGATTACCTTCGTTTCCAGCGATGCCTTCAGCCCGCGCGGATCGAAATAGTCGTACTCGATCGCGTAGCCGGGGCGCAGGATATGCGCATGCTCGAGGCCACGCATCGAGCGCACCAGCTCGAGCTGCACGTCGAAGGGAAGGCTCGTCGAGATCCCGTTCGGATAGAACTCGTTGGTCGTCAGCCCTTCCGGCTCGAGGTAGATCTGATGCGATTCCTTCGATGCAAACCGGTGAATCTTGTCCTCGATCGACGGGCAATAGCGCGGCCCCACCCCCTCGATCACACCCGTGTACATCGGCGAACGATCGAGACCGCCGCGAATGATGTCGTGCGTCCGTTGATTCGTATGCGTGACCCAGCACGGCACCTGGCGCGGGTGCTGTTCGACGCGCCCTAGGAATGAGAACACTGGCACCGGATCCAGATCGCCAGGCTGCTCTTCGAGCAGCGAATAGTCGATCGTGCGGCCGTCGATTCGCGGCGGCGTACCCGTCTTCAGCCTACCCTGCGGCAGCTTCAGTTCTTTCAGCCGCGCCGACAGCGAAACCGCAGCTGGATCGCCCGCGCGGCCGCCGGTGTAGTTGTTCAACCCGACATGAATCTTGCCGTCGAGGAACGTGCCAGCCGTCAATACCACCGCGCGCGACCGGAAACGAATGCCCACTTGCGTGACCGCACCGACCACACGGTCGCCTTCGACCATCAGATCGTCGACGGCCTGCTGAAACAGCCACAAGTTGGGCTGATTCTCCAGCCGATGGCGGATCGCCGCTTTGTACAGCACGCGGTCAGCCTGAGCGCGCGTCGCGCGGACGGCTGGTCCTTTCGACGAATTCAGGATACGAAACTGGATGCCGCTTTCGTCGGTAGCGGCCGCCATGGCGCCGCCGAGCGCGTCGACTTCCTTGACCAGATGGCCTTTGCCAATGCCGCCGATCGACGGATTGCAGCTCATCTGACCCAGGGTTTCAATGTTATGGGTCAAAAGCAGCGTTTTATTGCCCATACGCGCCGACGCCAAAGCGGCTTCGGTGCCGGCATGACCGCCGCCGACGACGATTACGTCAAATTCTGTGGGAAAAAGCATCGCGGGATCTCACGCCAGATCGTCGCGTGAGCCTTCAAAAGAAAATGTATGGGCGAATTATAACGGGTTCAGTTTCGGCCCGAATTTCGTCCGAATGGTGAAACAATAAAAAAGCGGTGTGTTTCACGTGAAACACACCGCTTTCAGAGACCGCCGCTAAGCGAGAAAGTGCGAGCCTAGGCGACTTTTTTCGCAAGGCCAAGATACGTTTCAATCACCCGCGGATTTTGCGCGAGGTCGATTGCCGGTCCTTCCAGTGCCAGCTCGCCGGTTTCCAGCACGTAGCCGTAGTCCGAGATCTGCAATGCGGCGCGCGCATTCTGCTCGATCAGCAGCGTCGCGACGCCCGTCTGCCGCAACGCGCTGATGATGTGGAAAATTTCCTTCACGATCAGCGGCGCGAGTCCGAGGCTCGGCTCGTCCAGCATCAGTAGATCGGGCTTGCCCATCAGCGCACGGCCTACCGCGAGCATCTGCCGCTCGCCACCTGAAAGCGTCCCAGCCGCCTGCTTGCGCCGCTCCTTCAGCCTCGGGAACAGTTCGAACACCGGTTCCAGCTGATCGAGAAAGTTGCGCTCCCCTGCCCGCTTCCGCCGGTACGCGCCAAGCAGCAGATTGTCTTCGACCGTCATCGATGCGAACAGCTCGCGCTTTTCCGGCACGAGGCACATACCGAGTGCGACCCGTTTTTCGACCGGCACCGCGCTGACGTCTTCGCCCTGATAGGAGACCGCGCCTTTCGCATGACCGGACGTGGGCAATGCGCCCATGATCGCGTTCAGCAGCGTCGATTTGCCCGCGCCGTTCGGACCGATCACGGAGACGATCTGCCCCGCGCGCACCTTGATCGCCGCATTGTGCAGCGCCTCGACCTTGCCGTAGCGGACCGACAAATGATCCACTTCGAGAATCGGTGCCGCGGCCGCCACATTGGTCGTTGTCGTGTTGTCCATCATTCCACCCCACCCAGATACGCTTCGAGCACCGCTGGATCCTGCTGCACTTCCTGTGGCAGACCTTCAGCGATCCGCGTACCGAATTCCATCACCACGAGCCGGTCCGTCAGATTCATCACGAAATCCATATCGTGCTCGACGAGCAGCACACTCATCCCTTCCGCCTTCAGCCTGCGCAGCAGATCTGCGAGTTGAAGCTTTTCCTGATAGCGCAGACCGGCAGCCGGCTCGTCGAGCAATAGCAGAGTCGGATCGCAGCAAAGCGCGCGCGCAATTTCGAGAATCCGCTGCTGACCGAGCGCGAGGCTGCCTGCCTCGTCATACATATGCTGTTCGAGACCGACGCGGCGAATCTGCCGAGCGGCTTCGGCCATCAGCCGCGCCTCTTCCGAGCTGTTCAGCCGCACGACGCTGCGCCACACACCCGCATGGCCACGCAGATGCGCGCCGATCGCGACGTTCTCGAGCACGGTCATGCCCGGCAGCAGCTTCACGTGCTGGAACGTCCGGCCGATGCCACGCTTGACGATTTCACGTGAACTCAGCGCATCGATGCGCTCGCCGCGGAACGTGATTTCGCCACTCGTGGCCTGCAGCACGCCGGTCACGAGATTGAACGTCGTCGACTTACCGGCGCCGTTCGGTCCGATCAGCCCGATGATCTGCCCGGCTTTGACCTCGAAGCTCACGTCGTTCACCGCGACGAGGCCGCCGAACTGCTTGCGCGCCTTGTTCACCGTCAACAGATCTTCGCCGGCCTGTGGCTTGTTGCGTTGCGGCAGCGGCTCCGCGTGATCTGCGAGATGCGCACGCGGGCCACGCGGGAAAAAGCGCGCGACGAACGGCCATACGCCCTGCCGTGCGTACTGAAGCAGTAGCACCATGATGATGCCGAATACGATCACCTCGAAGTTGCCGTTCTCGCCGAGCAGTTTCGGCAGCAGAGTCTGCAGATAGTCTTGCAGCACGGTCAGGATCGCCGCGCCGAGCACCGCCCCCCAGACGTGGGAGACGCCGCCTACCACCGCCATGAACAGAAACTCGATGCCATGATTCAGCCCAAACGGCGTCGGATTCACCGCACGCTGCAAGTGCGCGTACAGAAAGCCCGAAACCGACGCGAGCACCGCGGCATACACGAAGATCACAACGCGCATCCAGCCGGTGTTGACGCCCATCGCCTCGGCCATCAGACCACCGCCGCGCAGCGCGCGAATTGCTCGACCCGGTCGACTATTAAGCAAATTCTGAACAGAGACGACCGCGCCGAGCACGACCACCCATATCAGGTAATAGATATGGCGCCCGGACTCGAGGTTGATCCCAAAAACATTCAGCACCGGGATGCCATTGATGCCGTCGTACTTGCCGAGCATGTCGAGATTGCCGAACAGGTAGAACAGCGCGAGCCCCCACGCAATCGTGCCGAGCGGCAGGAAGTGCCCGGACAGACGCATCGTCACGAGACCGAGCATCAGCGCGACCAGCGCAGTCACGATCACGCCCGCGATCAGTGCGAGCCACGGCGACACGCCGAAGTTCGTCGTCAGATACGCGGTCGCATAGGCGCCGATGCCGACGAACGCGGCCTGCCCGAAGCTCGTCATCCCGCCGATACCGGTCAACAGCACGAGGCCGATCGCGACGATCGAATAGAGGCCGATATAGTTCAGCAGCGTGACCCAGTACTCGGGCACATGAATCGGATGCGGTAGAACCGGCAACGCGAACAGCACCACGAGGAATAACCAGAAGAACTTCTTTTGCATGATCCGTTTCATCGCGTCACTCCTCTTCCTCTTCGGCGTGCGGGCTCGCAAGACTGCGCCACAGCAGCACCGGGATGATCAGCGTGAACACGATCACTTCCTTGTAAGCACTGGCCCAGAACGACGAATACGACTCCAGCAGACCGACGAGAATCGAGCCGGCCGCCGCCAGCGGATAGCTGACCAGACCGCCGATGATCGCGCCCACGAAGCCCTTCAAACCGATCAGGAAGCCCGAGTCGTAGTAGATCGTGGTGAGCGGCGCGACGAGGATGCCGCACAGTGCGCCGAGCCCCGCCGCGAGCGTGAAAGCGAGGCGCCCCGCCTGCGTCGTGCCGATGCCGACAAGCCGCGCGCCGAGCCGGTTCACCGACGTCGCGCGCAACGCCTTGCCGGAGATCGAGCGATCGAAGTACAGGTACAGCGCGCCGATCAGCACGACCGCGGTGCCGATCACCCACAGGCTTTGCCCGGAGATCGACAACGTGCCGATGTTGAACGTCGCATCGGAAAACGCGTTGGTGCGTGAGCCTTCAGCGCCGAACATCACGAGGCCGAGACCGACCATCGCGAAATGCACGGCCACCGCCACGATCAGCAGCAGCAACGTGGTCGCCTCCGCGATCGGCTCATACGCAAGCCGATAAACGAACGGACCCATCGGAATCACGATCAGCAGCGTCAGCGCGATCTGCACGATCATCGGCAGCGGCTGCAGGAAGATGCCGCGCGTGAGCGCGTAGACCGCGATCGGAAATAGCAGGTACTTCCCTGCCAGCACAGGCAGCGTGCGCACCGCATGACGACGCCGCTCCGCGTGCCTCAACACGCCCGCCGTTTCGACGACGAAGCAGGCGGCGCCCATCGCCATCAACAACCAGCAGGTGGCTGGAAACTTCTGCGTCTGCAGTGCGGCGAGCGTCAACGCGCCGTACGAAACGAACTCCCCTTGCGGGATGAAGATCACCCGTGTGACGGAGAACACCAGCACCAGCGCAAGCGCGAGCAGCGCGTAGATCGCGCCGGTCGTGATGCCGTCCTGCGCGAGAATCGCCGCAATTGATAGATCCATACTTCCTCGTCCTGAAGCGTCGAAATCGAAAACCGGGAATGAGTCGTGATCGTGTGGCTCGTAGCGGGCCATCGATCTGCAATGCCCGAAAAGACAACCGCCGCGCCGGGACTCGGCGCGGCGGTCGATGCCATTGTCATCGAACACAATGGCAATGCGGCGTCATGCACCGCAGATTGCGCGAGAGGCGCGTACCGCTAGTTGTCTTTGTAACCGCTCTTAATTGTTCTGCAGCTTCCACTTGCCGTCGACGATCTGCACGATCACGCGCGCGCGCTGATCGAGGCCGTTGTGGTCGTTCGCGGTGGTGTTCATGATGCCGTGCGACACCGGCAGCTCCTTGATGTTTTCGAGCGCATTGCGCAGCGCCATGCGGAATTCGGGCGTGCCCGGCTGTGCGGTCTTCAGCGCGACCGGAATGGCAGCCTGCAACATCTGGCCGGCATCCCATGCGTGACCGCCGAAGGTCGCGACCGAACCCACGCCGTACGCCTTCTCATAGGCATTCTTATAGGCTTCCGACGACTTCTTCACCGGGTTCGAATCCGGCAATTGATCGACGACGAGAATCGGACCGGCCGGCAGCAATTCGCCTTCGCAATCCTTGCCGCACACACGCAGGAAATCGTTGTTGGCGACACCGTGCGTCTGATAGATCTTGCCCTTGTAGCCACGCTCCTTCAGCGTCTTGGCCGGCAGCGCCGACGGCGTGCCCGAGCCTGCGATCAGCACCGCGTCGGGATTCGCGCCCATCGTCTTCAGCACCTGGCCCGTCACCGATGCATCGGTGCGGTTGAAGCGCTCGTTCGACACGATCTTCAGGTTGTGGGCTTTCGCTGCGGCGTCGAACGTCGTGTTCCAGCTGTCGCCGTATGCGTCCGAGAAGCCGATGAAGCCGACCGTCTTTACGCCATGGTGCTGCATGTAATCGGCGATGGCATCGGCCATCAGGCTGTCGTTCTGGGGCGGCTTGAAAGCCCAGGCGCGCTTCGCATCCATCGGCTGGATGATCGCGGCCGATGCCGCGAGCGAGATCACCGGCGTCTTGCCTTCAGCGGCCGGATCGAGCATCGCGAGCGAATTCGGCGTGACAGTCGAGCCGATGATCGCGTCGACGTGGTCTTCGTCGATCAGCTTGCGCGTGTTTTGCACGGCCTTGCTGGTGTCCGACCCGTCGTCGAGGATGATGTACTGCACGCTCTTGCCGCCGATCTCCTTCGGCAGCAACGCGATCGTGTTCTTCTCAGGAATCCCGAGCGACGCGGCCGGCCCCGTCGTCGACAGCGTGACGCCGATCTTCACCTGCGCGAATGCCGCCCCCGCGCCGCACATCAGCGCCATCGCTATGCCGGTACGTACCCAATGCCTTGTCTTTTTCATTGCGAGTCTCCAAACGCCTTGAAATGCGCCTATCTGTAAACCGGCCTGCTGGGCCGGGTGTCTGAATCTAGTGAGCGGGTTCAGGTGTGCCAAGCATGGTTTTCCCTGCTCGGCGCGCATACCCTCCCCGCCGTGTCGAGTACCGCTCCTGTCGCGGCGCATTCTTGTCATACGCCGCGTTTCTGCGCCGCGGCTCTATTCCAACCTAGCATTCCCAAACTACTAATATGTTAGTAGCTTGCGTTCTGCATTATCGACGGTCAAGAGAGCTTGCGCCAAATGCGGGTTTGTCCTGAAGCCGCGAAACCACACTTTTGCGCGCTGCAGACACCTCGCACGGGCAATAAAAAAGACGCGTCAACTGCACGCGTCTTTTTCGATGAGGTCTTCTGGCGCAGAGCCTTCGCTCAGTCGCCGGCGAGCTTCCACTTGCCGTCGACGATCTGCACCATCACGCGCGCCCGCTGATCGAGACCCGCGTGGTCATTCGCGCTCATGTTGAAGATGCCGTGCGACGCGGGCAGATCTTTCGTGCCTTCGAGCGCAGCACGCAGCGCCTCGCGGAATGCCGGTGTGCCAGGCTGCCCCTTCTTCAACGCGAGCGGGATCGCATGTTGCAGCAGCAGACCCGCGTCCCAGGCGTGACCGCCGAACGTCGACACGGATCCTGCGCCATACGCCGTTTCATACGCGTGCTTGTATGCGAGCGCGCTCTTCTTTACCGGATTCGCCTCGGGCAGTTGCTCGGCGACCAGCAGCGGGCCGGCGGGCAGCCACGTGCCTTCGCAATCCTTGCCGCACACGCGCAGGAAGTCGTTGTTGGCGACGCCGTGCGTCTGATAGTACTTGCCCTTGTAACCGCGTTCCTTCAGCGTTTTCTGCGGCAGCGCGGCCGGTGTGCCCGCACCGGCGATCAGTACCGCGTCCGGATTCTGCGACATCATCTTCAGCACCTGGCCTGTGACCGACGCATCGTTGCGTGCGAACCGCTCGTTCGCGACGATCTTGATCTTGGCGAGGTCGGCGGCTTTGCTGAATTCCTTGAACCAGCTCTCGCCGTACGCGTCGGAAAACCCGATGAACGCGACCGTTTTCACGCCGTGATTGGCCATGTGCTGCGCGATCGCCGTGGCCATCAGAATGTCGTTTTGCGGCGTCTTGAAGACCCATGCTCGTTTCGCGTCCATCGGCTCGACGATGCCCGCGGCCGCGGCCAGCGAGATCATCGGCGTGGAAGTTTCGGCGGCGACGTCGATCATGGCGAGCGAGTTCGGCACGACGGTCGAGCCGATCAGTGCATCGACGTGGTCTTCGCTCGTGAGCTTGCGAGCGTTCTTCACCGCCTGGGTGGAATCGGTTGCGTCGTCGAGGACGATGTAGTCGATTTTCTGGCCCGCTACCTCTTTCGGCAGCAGCGCAATCGTGTTCTTTTCCGGAATGCCGAGCGATGCCGCCGGACCCGTTGCCGACACGGTGACGCCGATTTTCACGTCCGCGAATGCATGGCCGCTCCATGCAGCCGAAACCCCGGTGGCGACCAATGCCGCGCTGATCCAACGCAATGCCGACTTCATCCTGCTCCTCTATTAACCCCGTTATTCAATTGCAATTAAATCCGCGGATTCAATTGCCAACCCAGTGGTCGGTGAATAGTGAGTTTAGCGGACGCAAGCGCCGTGCTGCAAGCGTTTCACAGGCTTCGCCGTTTACATGCAATGGCTTCCGAGGAATAAAAAATGGCGCGCGAAACGGCGAGATATTGAGTCGAAGAAGATCAAAAATACAAATAAAAAAGCGCTGTTGGATATCAATCCAACAGCGCTTTCTTCTGGGCACTGAGTGCCTCAATTGTCTCCTCGTTCTCCACCTGCAAATTCGTGGTGCATCAGAACTGCATGAAGATTAAACGACCACCCAAGCAGTAACAACTAGCAATTACCCTAGTGGTGCACTGCGGCACCGAATTGGGGCGCGTTCGCCTGATTTCGTCACACAGTTTGCCACAGGTTCGCTCGAGCCTCCGATCCAGCGGACCTTCGGCACGCCTCGCCATTGAATCGGAGACCGAAGCAATTGCGTATCGCACTGCATCAAGCGGCGGCCGCGCGCGACATCAATCCGACGATCTCAGGCCCGCAACGGCCGCACACGCGCGACGATCTCACCCACGATGCCGCGCCGGAAAGCCAGCACACACGCGATGAAAATCAGCCCCGTGACGATCGTCACCGATTCGCCTAGCGAGCGGAACCAGTCGATGCCGGTCATCGACGCAAGCGCCGAGCCGATATCGCCGAGCCTGTCTTCGAGCGATACGATCAGCGCGGCACCGAGCAACGGCCCGAACAGCGTGCCCATACCTCCGACCAGCGTCATCAGGATCACCAGGCCGGACATCGTCCAATAGGCGTCGCTCAACGTTTCGAAGCCCTGCACCAGCACCTTCAGCGAACCCGCGAGGCCCGCGATGCCGGCCGACAGGATGAATGCGAGCAGCTTGAAGCGGTCGGTGTCATAGCCGAGCGACACCGCGCGCGGCTCGTTTTCCTTGATCGCGACGAGCACCTGCCCGAACGGCGAGTGCACGATCCGCACGATCAGCAGGAACGCCGCGACGATCACCGCGAGCACGACGAAATACAGCGCGACATCCGACGACAGACTCAGCAGGCCGAACAGATTCCCGCGCGGCACGCCTTGCAGGCCGTCTTCACCGTGCGTGAACGGCGCCTGCAGGAACACGAAATAAACCATCTGCGCGAGCGCAAGCGTCACCATCGCGAAGTAGATGCCCTGACGGCGAATCGCGAAGAAGCCGACCACAAGCCCAAGCAGCGTCGCCGCCGCGGTGCCGCTCAGCACGCCGAGCTCGGGCGAAAAGCCGAGCGTCTGCATCGCATAGCCGGTCACGTAGCCGGCCGACGCGAGAAACATCGCATGACCAAAGGACAGCAGGCCCGTATAGCCGATCAGCAGATTGAAGGCGGCCGCGAACAGCGCGAAGCACAGCACCTTCATCACGAAGAGCGGATAGATGCCGAGCACCGGCACCGCGAGCAACACGATCAGCAGCAGACCGTAGAGCACTTTTCTCTGCATCATTTTTCCCTGCCGAAAAGACCCGCCGGACGCACGAGCAGCACGAGCGCCATGATCACGAAGACGACCGTCGCCGATGCTTCGGGGTAGAACACACGCGTGAGCCCTTCGACGACGCCGAGCATCAGGCCGGTCAGAATCGAGCCCATGATCGAGCCCATGCCGCCGATCACGACCACCGCGAACACGGTGATGATCATCGGCTGGCCCATTAGAGGCGAGACCTGAATCACCGGCGCCGCGAGCACACCCGCAAACGCCGCGAGCGCGACGCCGAAGCCATAGGTCAGCGTGATCATCAACGGCACATTGACGCCGAACGCCTCGACGAGCTTCGGGTTCTCGGTGCCCGCGCGCAGATACGCGCCAAGCCGCGTCTTCTCGATCACGAACCATGTCGCAAAGCACACGACCAGCGACGCGACGACCACCCATGCGCGATAGTTCGGCAGATACATGAAGCCGAGATTGGTCGCGCCCGACAGCACCGAAGGCACGTCATACGGCTGGCCCGACGAACCGTAGATCGAATGGAACACGCCTTCGATCACGAGCGTGAGGCCAAACGTCAGCAACAGGCCATACAGATGATCGAGCTTGTAAAGCCAGCGCAGCATCGAGCGCTCGATCGCGACGCCGACGAGCCCGACGAGCAGCGGCGCGAGCACGAGCATCACCCAGTACGGCAGATTGAAATACGACAGCCCCATCCACGCGAGCATCGCGCCGAGCATGAACAGCGCGCCGTGCGCGAAGTTGATCACGTTGAGCAAGCCGAAAATCACAGCCAGCCCGAGGCTCAGAATCGCGTAGAACGAGCCGTTCACGAGTCCGAGCAGAAGCTGGCTCAGCATCGCCGGCAGCGGAACGCCAAAGATGTCCATTGAAGCCCTTAGCCCTTCAAGCCATCGTCAAGGTGAGAAACGGTGACGCACGATCCGGCCGGCACGCGACGAGCGGCGACGCTGCCCATCGCGTGCGGCATCTGAAACGCTTACCCGCCGGCGCGTGCCCATGCACCGCCGACGGTTCTCTCAGGTCTGCGCGGTCCTTGACCGCATCCTGCGCGTTCGCGCTTACTTCCAAAGCGCGCAGCGGGTCTGCGCCTTGGTCGTGAAGGCCTGATCGCCCGGAATCGTCGCCATGATCTTGTAGTAATCCCACGGCTCCTTCGATTCGGCCGGCGTCTTCACCTGCATCAGGTACATGTCGTGGATCATGCTGCCGTCCTGGCGGATGTAGCCCTTCGCGTAGAAGTCGTCGATCTTGGTCTTGCGCAGCTGCGCCATCACCTTGTCCGGATCGGTCGAGCCCACCGCCTGCACTGCCTTCAGATAGTTCATCGTCGCCGAGTAGTCGGCAGCCTGCAGGCTCGACGGCATCTTCTTCATCTTGTCGAAGTAGCGCTGCGACCACTTGCGGGTGTCGGCGTCCTTGTTCCAGTACCAGCTGTCGGTCAGCACGAGACCTTGCGTCGTTTCCAGACCGAGGCTATGGACGTCGTTGATGAACATCAGCAGCGCAGCGAGCTTCATCGTCTTCGTGATGCCGAATTCCTTGGCGGCCTTGATCGAGTTGATCGTGTCGCCGCCCGCGTTCGCGAGACCGAGGATCTGCGCCTTCGACGCCTGCGCCTGCAGCAGGAACGACGAGAAGTCCGACGCCGACAGCGGATGACGCACCGAGCCGAGCACCTGCCCGCCGTTCGCCTTCACGACCTCCGAGGTCGCTTTTTCGAGCGCCTTGCCGAATGCGTAGTCTGCCGTCAGGAAGTACCACGTCTTGCCGCCCTGCTTCGTCACCGCCGAGCCCGTGCCGTTCGCGAGCGCGGTCGTGTCATATGCGTAGTGGATCGTGTACGGCGTGCATTGCTCGTTGGTCAGCGTATCGGCGCCGGCGCCGACGTTGATGTAGACCTTGTGCTTTTCGCCCGCGACGGTATTCATCGACAGACCGGTCGCCGAGTTCGTGCCGCCGATCAGCATGTCGACGCCATCGCGGTCGAACCATTCGCGAGCGCGCGACGCCGCGATGTCGGCCTTGTTCTGGTGATCCGCGTACAGCACCGTGATCGGCTTGCCGTTGACCTTGCCGCCGAAGTCGGCGACCGCCATCCGGATCGCTTCAAGTCCGCCCGGCCCGTCGATATCCGCGTACAGTCCCGACAAATCCGTGATGAAGCCGATCTTCACGGCATCGTCGGCCGCTTGCGCGCTGCCCAGCGTCAGTGCGGCGCCGGCGGCGACCGCGAAACAGAGCGAGGCAATTCGCGCGAGTGGATTCTTTTTCATGCGTGTCTCCTGGTTCTTCGCTTGTGGTTATCAGAGGCAGTCGGGCGTGAAAGGGTCCGTGTCTATACGCCCAGTAAATCGTGCAGCACAGGCATCTTGCCTTCGAGCTCGCCGGCCCCGAAATGCTCGACGATCATGCCGTGCTCCATCACATAGAAACGATCCGCGAGCGGCGCGGCGAAGCGGAAGTTCTGCTCGACCATCACGATCGTGTAGCCGCGCGACTTCAGCGTGATGATCATGCGTGCGAGCGACTGCACGATCACGGGTGCGAGCCCTTCCGAAATCTCGTCGAGCAGCAGCAGATTCGCGCCGGTGCGCAGAATTCGCGCGACCGCGAGCATCTGCTGCTCGCCGCCCGAAAGTCGCGTGCCCTGGCTCATGCGCCGCTCCTGCAGATTCGGGAACATCGCGTAGATTTCCTCGAGCGACATCATGTGCGCCTTGTCGCCGACGGTCGGCGGCAGCAGCAGATTTTCCTCGCACGACAGGCTCGAAAAAATGCCGCGCTCTTCCGGGCAATAGCCGATGCCGCAATGCGCGATGCGATGCGTGGGCAGGCCGATCGTCTCGCGTCCGTCGATGCGGATCGAGCCGGTACGGCGGCCCGTAAGACCCATGATCGCGCGCAGCGTCGTGGTGCGGCCCGCGCCATTGCGTCCGAGCAGCGTCACGACCTCGCCGCGGCCGACAGACAGATCGACGCCGTGCAGAATGTGGGATTCCCCGTACCAGGCTTGCAGGCCCGCGATTTCCAGCGCGGGTGCGCCGCTTTTCGTTTCGTTCGCTTCGAGGCCTTCGCGCTCGACCGTCGTATTCATGCGTGGGCTCCGGCGAGCGCCGCGTCGGCGCTGCCCATGTAGGCTTGCATCACGAGCGGATTCTTCGACACTTCCGCGTAGCTGCCCTCGGCGAGCACTTCGCCCCGTTGCAGCACGGTGATCGTGTCGGAGATACCGGCGATCACGTTCATATTGTGCTCGACCATCAGAATCGTGCGGCCCGCCGATACTTTCTTGATCAGCGCGGTCACTCGGTCGACATCCTCATGACCCATGCCTTGCGTCGGTTCGTCGAGCAGCATCAGCTCCGGCTCCATCGCGAGGGTGGTCGCGATTTCGAGCGCGCGCTTGCGGCCGTACGCGAGTTCGACGGTCAACACATCGGCGAAATCGGTCAGGCCGACCTGGGTCAGCAGATCCATCGCGCGATCGTCCAGACGCTGTAGCGTACGTTCGCTCTTCCAGAAGTGAAACGCGGTGCCGAGCGAACGCTGCAAACCGATGCGCACGTTCTGCAATGCCGTCAGATGCGGAAATACCGCGGAAATCTGGAACGAACGAATGATGCCCCGCCGCGCGATCTGGGCGGGACGTTCACTGGTGATGTCGACGCCGTTGAAAACGATCTGACCCGCGGTGGGTTCGAGAAATTTGGTGAGCAGATTGAAGCAGGTGGTTTTGCCCGCTCCATTGGGGCCGATCAGCGCATGGATCGAGCCACGGCGCACGCGCAGGTTCACGCCGTTCACGGCGACAAAGCCTTTGAACTCACGGGTGAGGCCGCGAGTTTCGAGAATCGTATCGCCGAGAATCATGTTCCCTTCCATACGGAGTAAGGCGAAGCACTACGATCTTTCCGCGCTAAGCTCTGCGCGACTTGTTATTTTGGCGGCACCCCTTGCCGCTCGTTGGCGTGCTGCACCAATCCGGACGGTGATCCATGACGCGGCACGCAGCATGGCTGCCATTGTCGCCCCAATGATGCAGCGCATTCATTGGGATTTGCACTTAGTGAACGAGGCCCGCGCCGTGCGCACGTGACGCACGGTTCGCACGCTTCACGTATGCGGCGGAAAACATGACCGATACGCTCACTACGCATGTCACGCATGCATGTCACACAGCCGACATCGAAGCGAAGACACCCGTTTGCGCGGCCATGCTGCCGCTCACGCGCGCGCGACGATCCTCGCGAATCATGTCGCTCGCGCGCTCGGCGATCATCAGCGTAGGCGAATTGGTGTTGCCCGAGGTGATGTTGGGCATCACCGACGCATCGACGACACGCAGGCCTTCGACTCCGATAACCCGTAGCCGGTTGTCGACGACCGCGGCGGGATCGTCGCTCGTGCCCATGCGGCAGGTGCCGACCGGATGGAAGATCGTCGTGCCGACCGCGCCCGCGGCCTGCTGCAATTCTTCTTCACTCTGATACTGGAGGCCCGGCAGGATCTCCCGCGGCTGATAGCGCGCGAGAGCGGGCGCCGCGACGATGCGACGCGTGAGACGCAGCGCGTTCGCGGCGACGTGGCGGTCGTACTCGGTCGACAGATAATTCGGCGCGATCAACGGTGGCGCGCAAGCATCGGCCGACGCTATATGAATGCTGCCGCGCGAGGTGGGCCGCAACTGACACACCGAAGCCGTGAACGCATTGAAGCGATGCAGCGGTTCGCCGAAGCGATCGAGCGACAAAGGCTGCACGTGATACTCGAGATCGGGTCGCGCGAGCGAGCGATCGTCCGCGTCGGACTTCGCGAACGCGCCGAGTTGCGACGGCGACATCGACATCGGTCCGCTTTGAAACAACGCGTACTGGATGCCGATCTTCAGCTTGCCCCACCAATGCGCGGACATCGTATTCAGCGTGCGCACGCCCTGCACCTGGTACGCCATGCGCAGTTGCAGATGGTCCTGCAGATTTTCGCCGACGCCGCGCAGATCCTGAACGACCTCGATACCGAGATTCTGCAGACGCGCACCATCGCCGACGCCAGATAACTCGAGCAATTGCGGCGAGTTGACCGCGCCCGCGCAAAGGATCACTTCGCAACGCGCTTTGGCGAGATATTCGACGTCCCCGCCACGATATTCGACACCGGTGCAGCGCCGGCCATCGAACACGACGCGCTGCGTGTGGGCACCGGTAATGACCGTGAGATTCCCGCGCTTCAGCGCAGGCCGCAAAAATGCCTTCGACGCATTCCAGCGAATGCCGCGCTTCTGATTGACGTCGAAGTAGCCGACGCCGCTGTTGTCGCCGCGATTGAAATCGTCGGTGGCGGGAATGCCCGTTTGTTGCGCGGCTTTCGCGAACTCCTCGAGAATCTTCCATTTGAGTCGCTGCTTTTCGACGCGCCAGGGTCCGCCCGCGCCGTGCGCTTCGTTGGCGCCGCCGTGGTGATCCTCGCTGCGCTTGAAGACCGGCAGCACCGCGTTCCATGACCACGTGCTGTCGTTCGTTACGCGCGCCCACTCGTCGTAGTCTTCGCGCTGGCCTCGCATGTAGATCATGCCGTTGATCGACGAACTGCCGCCGAGCACACGCCCACGTGGATACGAAAGCGTGCGGCCATTCAGACCCGGCTCGGCCTGGGTCTTGTACAGCCAGTCCGTACGCGGATTGCCGATGCAATACAGGTAGCCGACCGGCACGTGAATCCAGTGGTAGTCGTCTTTGCCGCCGGCTTCGAGCAGCAGCACCTGGACGTCGGGATCTTCGGTGAGCCGGTTCGCCAGCACGCAGCCCGCGGTGCCCGCGCCGACGATGACGTAGTCGAACTCGCCTTCGAGCCGCCGAGCGGCGCGAGGGGTACTGTCGGTATGACCCATCGTTCAGTCTCCTAAGCATTTCTGCGGCGCAAACGTGGAGGCTCAATTGCTTCCAGGCTTGCGCCGCGACGCGCTCTTATTGTTTTGCTGGTGCGCCTGCCGGCCTGATGCCGCGCAAAGCCGCCAGCTTATTTGGCGACCGGCATCGTGAATTCGGCGCCCTTCGCGATGCTGTCGGGCCAGCGCTGCATGATGCTCTTGTAGCGCGTGTAAAACCGCACGCCTTCCTCGCCGTACGCGTGATGATCGCCAAATAGCGACTTCTTCCAGCCGCCGAACGAGTGCCATGCCATCGGCACCGGAATCGGCACGTTGATGCCGACCATGCCGATCTCGATCTGCCGTGAAAACGCGCGCGCAACGCCGCCGTCGGACGTGAACAGCGACACGCCGTTCGCAAACTGATTCGCGTTGATCAGCTCGACCGCGGAGGCAAAGTCCGGCACGCGCACGACGCACAGCACCGGTCCGAAAATCTCCTCGCGGTAGATCTTCATGTCGGGCGAAACGTCATCGAATAGCGTGCCGCCGAGGAAGAAGCCCTTCTCGTGCCCGGCGACCTGATGACCGCGGCCATCGACGACCAGCTTCGCGCCCGCGGCGACGCCGGCGTCGATATAACCGACCACCTTGTCGCGATGGGTGCCTGTGACGAGCGGCCCCATCTCGGCTGCCGCTTCCATGCCGTTGAGGATCTTCAGGCTCTTCACGCGCGGCGTCAGACGCTCGATCAGCTCGTCGGCGATATGCCCCACCGCGACCGCCACCGAGATCGCCATGCAGCGCTCGCCGGCCGAGCCGTAAGCGGCGCCGATCAGTGCGTCGACCGCCTGGTCCAGATCCGCGTCGGGCATCACGACGAGGTGATTCTTGGCACCGCCCAACGCCTGCACGCGCTTGCCGTGCTTCGTGCCTTCCGTGTAGATGTATTCCGCGATCGGCGTCGAGCCGACGAACGACAGCGCGCTCACCTCAGGATGCACGAGCAGCGCATCGACCGCTACCTTGTCGCCGTGCACGACGTTGAACACACCGTCGGGCAGGCCCGCTTCCTTCAGCAGTTCGGCGAGCCGGTTCGACGCGGACGGATCGCGTTCGGACGGTTTCAGCACGAAAGTGTTGCCGCACGCGATCGCGACCGGGAACATCCAGCACGGCACCATCATCGGGAAATTGAACGGGGTGATGCCCGCGACCACGCCGAGCGGCTGCCGCAGATTCCAGTTGTCGATGCCGCCGCCGATCTGATCGGTGAAATCGGTCTTCAGCAGATTGGGGATGCCGCATGCGAATTCGACGATTTCGATGCCGCGCATCACCTCGCCCTTTGCATCGGAAAATACCTTGCCGTGCTCGCGCGTGATCAGCTCCGCGAGTTCGTCGTGGTGACGGTCGAGCAATTCCTTGAACTTGAACAGCACCCGCGCGCGTTTGATCGGCGCGGTGTCGCTCCAGGCGGGAAACGCGGCTTTGGCGGCGGAAACCGCGGCGTCCACCTCGGCGACGCTCGCGAGCGGCACGCGCACGCTGACGCTGCCGAGCGCCGGATTGAAGACGTCGCCGAAGCGCCCGCTCGTACCTTCGACGGTCTTGCCGTTGATGAAATGGCTCAGCGCGGGTGCACTCGCCGCGCCGCGTGCGGCTTCGTTCTGGACGATTGCGTCGGGATATGTCTCGCTCATCTCGTTCCTCTTTCCTGTGAAATCTCTTCCGCTTCGCGCCTCGATGCCGAGCGCGCAAGCGTGTGTCGAACGCCAAGCGTACGGCGCTCATAGGCGACAAATCCAATGAGTATTGCTCAACTGAGCTATAAGCCGCGCTAATATCAAGATATGGATCTGACTCTGCTTAGGGCCTTCGTCACCGTCGCGCGCGAGGGCAACCTCACGCGTGCCGCGGTGCAACTGCATCTGACCCAACCTGCCGTCAGCCTGCAGATCAAGCACCTGCAGGAGACGCTCGGCGTGACGCTGTTCACGCGGACTTCGCACGGGCTCGCGCTGACGCGCGACGGCCAGGCGCTGCTGCCGCACGCCGAACGCGCGCTCGGCGCGGCAGCCGACGTGGAGCGCGCCGCGCAATCGCTTCGCCAGGAAGTGCGCGGGCGGCTGCGCATCGGCACGATTCTCGACCCGGAGTTTCTGCGCCTCGGCGGCTTCCTGAAGCAGCTGGTCGAGACCTGGCCGCAAATCGAAACCGCTCTGCGCCACGGCATGTCGGGCTGGGTGCGCGAGCAGATTCGCGCGGGCGAGCTCGACGTCGGCTATTACATCGGCCTGCCATCCGACGACGACACCCGCGACGGCGCCACCTTTCACGCGGTCACGCTCACGCATTTCCAGTATCGCGTGCTCGCGCCGGCGGGCTGGAAAGATCGCGTGAAGGGTGCGCGGGACTGGCGCTCGCTCGCGGCTCTGCCGTGGATCTGGACCCCGCCGGCGTCCGCGCACAACCGGCTGCTGTCACGCTGTTTCGGCGAGGCGGGCGTAAAGCCCGTCAAGGTGGCCGAGGTGGACCAGGAGCCGTCGATGCTCGATCTGGTCAAGTCGGGCGTCGGTCTCACACTTGCCCGCGACGCGACCGCAATCGCCGAGGCGCATGCGCACGCGCTCACGATCGTCGATGGCATCACGGTGCCGACGCAGTTGAGCTTCATCACGCTCGACGAGCGTAAAAACGAGCCGGCGATCGCGGCGGCGTTGAAGCTGATCGAACAGCAGTGGGCGATTTGAGGGGGACGCTCTGACGCATTGCGATATGAGTCTCGCTAATGCCCGCCCTGTCTCGCCTCCCCGCCGAGCTGAAACCGCTCCGTCACGAAGTTTTTGCTAGATTGTCGGTTTGTGCTCGCGCAACGCCGTCGCACCGCTTCCCGTTCCGCCTGACTTCGTCCTTCCCTCGGCTTCTCCCCGGCATCCCCCGCAATCCCGGAAGCCGCCGATCACTGCGCCCAACCACAGGAGCCTGACATGGCACGCAACATCGAAATCAAAGCCCGCGCCCAGCATTTCGACCAACTGCGCGAGCGCGCCGCGCAGCTCGCGACGGACGCGCCGCTGATCTTCCGCCAGCAAGACTTTTTCTACGACGTGCCCCGCGGCCGCCTGAAGCTGCGCCAGTTCGACGACGGCACGCCGGCCGAGCTGATCTTCTACCAGCGCGACGACCGCGACGGCCCGAAGGCGTCGTACTACACGCGCAGCCCGGTAACGAACCCCGAAGCGATGCACGCGCTGCTCGCGACCGCGCTGACGACGCGCGGCATCGTCTCGAAAGAGCGGCACGTGTATCTGATCGGACGCACGCGGATTCATCTGGATCGCGTCGACGGTCTCGGCGATTTCGTCGAACTCGAAGTGGTGCTCGCGCAGGAAGACGACGAAGAAGGCGGCCACGCCGAGGCGCAAGCGATGTTCAAGAGCCTCGGCGTATCCGAAGCGGATCTGGTGCCGGTCGCGTATGTCGATCTGCTGAATGCCGAAGACGAGCCGAAGCAGGCGGCATAAAGATCGCGTCGCCGCAGGGGCCGCGGCACCGCATGCGCGGCCCCCTCTTCCTGTAAGTCGCCACTACCGGCAACCGCCTCAAACCCTCAAACCGGCGCCGCTCCTGGTGCCAGATGCCCGAGCGGCAACGGCCCATTGCGCTTGAACGTGGTCAGCACGATATTCGAGCGCACGCTATCGACACCCGGCACGCGCATCAGCTTCTTCATCACGAAGGTCGACAGGTAGTTCAGATCCGGCGCGACGATGCGCAGCAGATAGTCGGCATCGCCGACGACCGCGTGACATTCGAGCACTTCGGGCAGCACGTCGATCTGCTGCTGAAACTGCTCGATGATCGAATCGCCGTGATGCTTGAGCTTCAGGCTCGTGAAAGCGGTGACGCCGAGCCCGAGCTTTTCGGGCCGCAGCACGACGCGATAGCCATCCACCACGCCGACCTGTTCCAGCCGCTGCAAGCGTCGCCCGATCTGCGACGGCGACAGCGGCACCTGCTCTGCCAGTTGCTGATGCGTGGCGCGGCCAAAGCGCTGCAGCACGTCGAGCAGCGCGAGATCGAAGTGATCGAGTTCAAGCATGGGCATATCCCGCATCAATTGACCATTTGATGCACGATTATTTCATATAAGCGTGCTTACGCGCCAATCTTGCGCCCTTCCCGCACAGACTCCGCTCTACACTCGCATTCACCGATTTCAAGCGATTCCTCTGTCAAAGCCGCTTCGCCATGTCCACTGCCAGCACCGCCAGACTCAAAGAACAGTTCGACGCCGGTCTCGAGACCCGCGCCGACTTTACGATCGACCAGGCGCTAGAACGCTACGGCACGGCCGACCATGCGGTCTGGCAACAACTGTACGCGCGGCAAACGGCGTTGCTCGAAGGCCGTGTCTGCGATGAATTCCTCGCGGGCGTCGAGCGCATCGGCCTGCCTCCCGAGCGCGTGCCCTCCTTCGACGACGTCAACGCAAAGCTCACGCCCGCAACAGGCTGGCGCATCGTCGCGGTGCCCGGCCTCGTGCCGGACCAGGTGTTCTTCGAGCATCTGGCGAATCGCCGCTTTCCGGTCACCTGGTGGATGCGTCGCCCCGACCAGCTCGACTACCTGCAGGAGCCCGACTGCTTTCACGACCTATTCGGCCATGTGCCGCTGCTGATCAACCCGGTATTCGCCGACTACATGCACGCGTACGGCCGCGCCGCGCTCGCTGCCAATGACGCGGGCGCGTTGCCGCTGCTCGCGCGGCTCTATTGGTACACAGTGGAGTTCGGGCTGATCCGCGATGCCGCGAGTCCGAACGGCGTGAAGATCTATGGCGCAGGCATCGTCTCGAGCAAGACCGAGACGCTATACAGCCAGCAAAGCGCGGCGCCGAACCGGCTCGGCTTCGCGCTCGAACGCGTGATGCGCACGCGTTATCGCATCGATACGTTCCAGAAAACCTACTTCGTCATCGATGACTTCGCGCAACTGTTCGGCGTCGCACAAACCGACTTCGCGCCGCTGCTGACAAAGCTCGCCAATGCACCCGCCTACGCGGCGGGCGACGTATTCGACGGCGACTGCGTGATCACACGTGGAACCCGCGACGGCTGGCTCGCCAGCGGCGACGTCTGAAGGTGAAGCCGCCGCAAATCGACCCGGCCCGGCGTGAGGCGAGCATTGAGCAATCGTGAAAAAATAACGGATTCGCCCCGCCTGCCGGCGCAGCGTGTTCGATCAGCGAGGTAACAAATACCATGATTCAGAAACTGACTTCCGACGAACGCACCCAGCAACTGGCAAAACTGAATCGCTGGCAAAACGCGGCGGGGCGTGACGCGATTCGCCGGACATTCGAGTTCGCCGACTTCAACGAGGCGTTCGGCTTCATGACGCGCATCGCGATCAAGGCGCAGGAGATGGATCACCATCCGGAGTGGTTCAACGTGTACAACAAAGTCGACATCACGCTATCGACCCACGAAGCGAACGGCGTGACCGAACGCGACATCGCGCTCGCCACATTCATCGACAGTATTTCTATGTAATACAAATAATTACGGGCGTTTATGCGTGTTTATACACAGCTTGCCGCGTAATCAGGCCACAATGAAAGGACAATGCAGGCAATTCCCTGGTCAAACCTTCAGTTCTACAGGCTATTCTTAAGTTGAACGTAAGCTTCCCAAGCCTGCCTGGCAATCGGGTCGAAACGATCGAGTGATAGCGACTGCTGACGCTGTACAATCAGCAGCGCATACGGCTTGGAGAGCGCGCTTGCCTCCTTGCACAGAACGTGTTCGTCGCCGCTTGAAGGTGAGCGGGCGCGCCAGAAGTTGATTGCGGCTTCCAGTTCGTGAATGCTGATCTCGGACATGGCTTCGTGATGACTGGCACGGCGCTTCGAGTCGGTTCGACAGCTGCCTGGTGGGGCGTTAGCCGCCGCTTCGCACGCTGGCTGTGTAGCAGGCGCCCTGGCGAACCGCTTGCCCAAACGCCTAAACCCATTGTACTTGAGCGAAATCCATGCGACTCCTTCTGATCGAAGATGACCGCCCCATCGCACGCGGCATCCAAAGCAGTCTCGAACAAGCCGGCTTCACAGTCGACATGGTCCATGACGGCATCTTTGCCGAGCAGGCCCTCACGCAAAACCGCCACGAACTCGTGATCCTCGATCTGGGTCTGCCGGGCATCGACGGCATGACGCTGCTGTCGCGTTTCCGCCAGAGCAACCGTCACACGCCGGTGATCATCCTGACCGCGCGCGACGAACTGAACGACCGCGTGCAAGGCCTGAACTCGGGCGCCGACGACTACATGCTGAAGCCGTTCGAACCGGCCGAGCTCGAAGCGCGCATTCGCGCGGTGATGCGCCGCAGCGGTCCGCACGGCGATATGCCGCGTCCGGAAGTGTCGCTGGGTGGCGTGCGGCTGTCGGGCGTCGATCGCCGCATCTTCAACGACGACAAACCGCTCGAACTGTCGCCGCGCGAATTCGCGGTGCTCGAAATGCTGCTGCTGCGTCACGGCCGCGTCGTCAGCAAGGCGCAACTGCAGGACCACCTAACGCACTTCGGCGGCGATCTCGGCGATACCGCGATCGAAGTCTACGTGCACCGTGTGCGCAAGAAGCTCGAGAACTGCCGTGTCGAAATCGTCACCGTGCGTGGTTTTGGCTATCTGTTGCAGGAAATCCGCCAGGCCGCATAATCGCCGTGAAGGCCGCGCATTGCGCCGCGGCCTGACGGCGCCGGACCGGCGCCGCGGACCGGCTGTGCCCGCCGCGCGCCGTGCCGGCAGCCGGTCTGTCTCAAGGCGCTTCGCGCCGTTGCCACCGCAGTTACAACTTTCCCGCGCGTACGATCATGCACCAGCCGGCCGCCAATAGTCTGCGCCGCACGCTGTTGCGGCGCCTCGCTGCTCCCCTGTCGCTGCTCGCGCTGATGAGTGGCCTGATCGCCTACTGGCTCGCCTGGCAGTACACGCAGCACGTGGTCGACCGTTCGCTCGCGGACCTCGCGACCGCGATCTCCAAGCAGATCCAGATTGCCGGCCCGGAAGCGCCGATCACCGTGCCGCCGCTCGCGCAGGCGATGTTCTCCGATCCGGTCGAACATCTGGTGTACCGGATCAGCACCGGCGACACCGAAATCGCCGGCGACAACAATCTGCCGCTGCAAGGCACCAACGTGCGCCGCATGCATTACGCGTACGTGTTCGAGACGCAGCACGAAGGCGTGACCGTACGGGTCGCACAGGTACGCGTCGAACAGTCGAGCGGCAATCCGATCGTCGTCGAAGTCGGCCAGCCCGTGCATCACCGCTTCCGCATCGCCGCCGAATTCCTCGTCGCGATCATGATGCCGTTATTGCTGCTGCTGCTAGCCGGCTGGGTAATCGTGTGGCGCGTCGTCAATCAGCAGCTCAATCCGCTGACCGCGCTCGCCGATTCGCTGAACCGGCAAACGCACACGTCCCTCGAACCGGTCGACGAAACCTATGTTCCGGTCGAAATCCGTCCGCTGACGGGCGCGCTGAACGCGCTGCTCGATCGTCTGAAAGCCGCCCTCGATGCGCAACGCAAATTCATCGCCGATGCCGCGCATCAGCTGCGCACACCGCTCACCGCGGTCAAGCTGCATGCAGAGCAGGCCGTCGTCGCGCGCGATCCGCAGCAGACCCTTGCCGCCGTGCGCGAACTGCGCGCCGCAGCCGATCGCGCCGTGCGACTGTCGAACCAACTGCTGTCCCTCGCGCGCGCCGAGCCGGGCGAACAGGCTGCCCGTTTTGTCAATGTCGACATGGCCGCGCTCGCGTTCGACACCGGCGCCGAATGGGTGCCGCGTGCGCTCGCGGTGCACGTGGACCTCGGCTTCCAGCGCCTCGACGATCCGTCGAACGACGATCCGCTGATGGCGCGCGGCAACCCGGTGCTGCTGCATGAAGTGATCGCGAATCTGCTCGATAACGCGCTGAAGTATGTGCCGCCCTCGCGGGCCGACGGCGGGCGTATCACCGTGACGGTGTCGCAGACCTTGATCGACGATCTGCGCATGGCCGAGATCGTCGTCGAAGACAACGGGCCGGGCGTGCCGCGTTCGCAGCAGGCGGATCTGTTCAAGCGGTTCTTCCGCGGCGACGGGCAAGCCGAGGCGGGCGTCGACAGCGGCGCCGGTCTGGGCCTCGCGATCGTCCACGACATCATGGTGCTGCATCATGGCAGCGTGCATTACGAGGACGCGCCGGAGGGAGGCGCAAGGTTTATCGCGCGGATTCCATTGCTTCCGCCCGGTGCGTCCGCAGGCGCTGCCCCCGCCAACGACGCCAACGCGCGGCGCGCCACGAAGAAACCGGCGCACTCGGCGCCGGTCGATTTGTAGAAGGTTTGCCCGGCTGCCAGGTCGGCGGTCGCCTCAGCGCTTCGATCGGCGCAGACAGCTCATGCCGGGCGCTGGGCAGGGGCTCATTTCTTCTTCGATTTCTTCGCCGATTTGCTCGACTTCTCCGCCTTGTCGGCACCCTTATCCGACTTGCCGGCTCCCTTGGCTTTTGGCGGCGGCGCCAGCATCGTGCCACGGCACTTGCGCGCGCCGCAGCGGCATTCGTATTCCTTTTTCAGCTTCTTCGTCTGCCGCGCATCGATCACGAGGCCGTAGTCGTAGAAAACTTCCTCGCCCTCCGCGATATCGCGCAGCGCATGCACGTACACGTGCCCGTCGACTTCCTCGGCTTCGCAGTTCGGCGCGCATGAATGATTGATCCAGCGCGCGCTATTGCCGTTCACCTTGCCGTCGATGACCTTGCCGTTATCCAGCGCGAAATAAAACGTGTGATTCGGTTCAGCCGGATTATGCGGATGACGGCGCAACGCCTCTTTCCAGGTAATCCGCTCGCCCTTGTATTCGATCAGTCGCTCGCCGGCGGCGATCGGTTCGAGAGCAAACACGCCTTTGCCGTGCACACCCGAACGGCGCACGGCGATCCTGCGTGAATTCATTGAATGAATCCTTGTGAAGAACTGGGGAATCGAGTCTGGCAATCGTCAGGCGCGTCTTGCGCGCGGCCTTTTCTGACGCGAATAGCAAACGCGGCGCCTTGCGAGCGCCGCGTCGACTTGCGACGCGCATCGCGCCACAACCGGCATCGTACACGCTGTCGACGGCTTCCTTCAACCGTCAGCCGATGCGTTTGTTCAACCTGCGACGGGCGTCACCGTTGACCGAACGTAATGTCGCCGAACAGCGCTTTCTGCTCGCGCGGTTGCGAACGCCAGTACTGCGGCGGCGCTTCCACGTTCGCGCCGAGGTTAGCGGCCGCGTGCCACGGCCAGCGCGGGTTGTAGAGCAGCGCGCGAGCCAGCGCGATCAGATCGGCATCGCCCGCTTCGATCAGTTGCTCGGCATGCAACGGGTCGGTGATGAGCCCGACGCCGATCGTCGTCAGACCGGTTGCGTGCTTGACCGCCTTCGCGAACGGAATCTGATAGCCCGGCTCGAGGGGAATTTTCTGCAGCGGCGAGACACCACCCGACGACACGTCGATCCAGTCGCAGCCGCGCTTTTCCAGTTCGTGCGCAAACGCGATCGTGTCTTCGAGCGTCCAGCCGCCTTCGACCCAGTCAGTCGCCGAAACGCGCACGCCGACCGGTTTGTCGGCCGGGAATGCAGCACGCACGATATCGAAGATTTCGAGCGGGAAACGCATGCGGTTTTCGAGCGAGCCGCCATAGTCGTCGGTGCGCTGATTTGCGATCGGCGACAGGAATTGATGCAGAAGATAGCCGTGCGCGGCATGCAATTCGAGCGCGTCGATGCCAAGGCGCGCGGCGCGCCGGGCGGACGCGGCGAACGCCTCGCGAATCCGGTTCAGGCCGGTGACATCGAGCGCGAGCGGCGGCTCCTCGCCCGGCTTGTGCGGCAGCGCCGACGGCGCATGCGGTAGCCACCCCCCTTGCGACACCGGAATCAGCTGGCCGCCTTCCCACGGCACATGGCTGGACGCCTTGCGACCCGCGTGCGCCAGTTGCATCGTCACGTTGATATGCGAATGCTTGCGGATCGCGGCCAGCACCGGCACGAGCGCTTCTTCGGTCGCGTCGTCCCACAAACCGAGATCGCCGGGCGTAATGCGGCCCTCCGGCTCGACGGCGGTCGCTTCGATGCACAACATGCCCGCGCCGGAGAGTGCGAGACCGCCGAGGTGAATCATGTGCCATGCGGTCGCTTCGCCGCGTTCGGCGGAGTACTGGCACATCGGGGAGACGACGATACGATTGGGAAGCGTCACGCTACGCAGCGTGAGCGGAGAAAAAAGCGCGCTCATGGATTTTGTCCAGTGAAAGCCCGAGAGCGATCGAGAATAGCACCGCACGCGGTTTACTGCATGAACGTGGCACCAGATTGGCCGCTCAGGTCGCCAATCGGCTAGCCATTCAGACTTTCGTCTCGACCTGATCGAGCCATTCGCCGAACATGCGGCACGCGGCGGCTTCCAGCGCGGGGCCGTATCGAGCGGTGTCGGCGCGCAACCGACGCGCGTCGATGCCGTGGCCGGACAGTTCATTCGCATTCCCAATCAGCCAGGGCTCGAACCGATCGGTGCGGATCTCCGGATGACACTGCAAGCCCAGCACGTGATCGCCCCATGCGAAGGCCTGATTCTCGCAAGCCGGCGTCGACGCCAGACGGGTTGCGTTGGCGGGCAGATCGAAGGTATCGCCGTGCCAATGCAGCATCGACGTATGAGCGCCATCGAGGTGACGCAGTGGCGAGGCGCGGCCCGCATCGGTCAGCGAGAGCGGCGTCCAGCCGAGTTCGCCCTGAGCCGCCGGGTAGACGCGCGCCCCGAGCGCGCGCGCGATCAGCTGTGCGCCGAGGCAGATGCCGAGTGTCGGCAGACCGGCCGCGATGCGCTTTTCGATCAACGACAGCAGCGGCGCAAGCGTCGGGTACAGCGCGTCGTCGGTCGCGCTGATGGGACCCCCGAGCACGACCATCAGCGACGCCGAAACCGGATTGGGCGCCTCGATACGGCCGACGCCCACATCGAGATAACGGACCGGACGGCCGCGCTCGCCGAGGACGAGCTCGAGACTGCCCAGATCCTCGAAGTGCACATGGCGGATGGCGAGTACTTCCCGATTCATCGGCCTGCCCTATCTTCAGGTTAACTAACGACTTGCCGCCAACAACTCTATCCTTGCACGGCACCAGCCGGCAAGCAGGCGGCATATACCGCCCGCCGAGGCCGGCCGGGCCATGTTAGCGGATTGCCCCGGAAGACGCCCCGTTATTGGGCGAAGATCTTCCAGGTCTTCTTCTGGGTGGCGACGTCCGCGGTTTCGTGCACGGAGCAGTCGAGACGCAGATCGGTGTCCGACATGTTCAGGTCGAGCAGCGCGCAGTGATGCGGCACTTTCTTCGGATTCTTGCTCACCTGGAAATGCGTGCAGCTCAGGCACATACGATGCGACGGAATCGTGTTTTGCGCTTCGAGCTGGTAGATGGTTTTGAGCAGCGTGCGATAGAACACGGACTGTTCGTCGTCGCGCAGCGTGCCGACCGCCTTGGCCAGGAAATCCGGCCATTGCGCGGCGCGCTTGGCAGCGGTGCGGCCTCGCGTGGTCAGGCGTACCGCGAGCGCGCGACCGTCGTCGAGCGCGCGACGCTTTTCGACGAGGCCCTTGGTCTCGAGCGTGCTGACCGCATCGCTGGTGGTCGCGGCGGTCAGCGCCGTTTCACGCGCGATTTCGCCGAGACGCATCGGCCCCTTACGTTGCATCAACAGCACGAGGATTTCGCCCTGGGTCGGCGTAAGGCCCGCGCCTTCCGCCCATTCCCAAGCCTGGCTTCGCATCGCCGTGCTCAATCGCAAGAGGCTGTGGGTCACTCGCCCGGTTGCCTGTTCTCCGTATACGCCTTCGCTCATAATCTTCGATTCGTTTATTTACCGCTTGGTGCGATGCCGGCGGCTGCCTGCCGGGGTACGCCCGTTGCGTGTGTGGGGTAGCTTCGTCCAACCGCGGATGAAGCCGTTTGTACTATCTCAAAAATACACCGCCTTGGAAGCCGAAGGCGGCGAAAAACGACATTCTATGCGACAGCGGCAAATCGTACAGCTAACTTATCCAACGCGAGCTGTGGATAAGCAGGGGAAAACGTTTGAATAGCCTGTGTACCGTTTTGCAACAAGCACTTGCAGCGGGTTGAACGTTTCCTCGGTTGTTCTTGCCGGGCGCGGCCGGGGGCTGTTTTTCGCGCCCGGTTGTTATATCTCCAGCGCGTTGACTCTGCAGGAAATTATTCAGTTGTCCACAGCCTTTGGCAATGCCTGCTTACGACCACTACGCTGGTATACGTAAACTTTCGAAAAACCTGAAGGGTTGGACGCGCAAAAAAACATAAAAATTTTCTTACGAAAAAAAACCCGCTCGCGGCGGGTTTGGTCGAAACGTCGCGTACCTGGCGCACGCAAACGGTTTTCATCAGGTCTTCGCGACTAGGCACGCCACTGCAGACACTGCTGGCGCACCGCTTCGTGCAAGGACTTTTCCTGAGCAAACACACTGCGCAGCCAGGTCGCGTCATTGACCTGGCCGCGCGCGATCGCGCCAACCTCGGCCAGCGCATTGGCCGAACCGAGCGCTTGCGCGTGCGGTCCGATCTGTTCGAGCGTTTCGAGAATATCTTCGGAAATCGTCTTGCGTTCACCGGTTTGCGGATTGATGCAGGTGCCGGCGAGCCCGAAACGGCAGGCTTCGAAACGGTTGAACGTGTAGACCAGATAGTCGTCTTCCTGCGGCATGATCGGCTTGTCGAGCAACAGATGACGCGCGAGCGTCTGGATGTAGCAGGCGATCGCCGCGGCGCGATCCACCGAAAACGGCGTATCCATCACCCGGACCTCGATCGTGCCGAACCCCGGCTTCGGACGGATATCCCAGTAGAAATCCTTCATGCTGTTGACCACGCCCGTGTGGACCATCTTCGAGAAATACTCCTCGAAGCTGTCCCACGTCAGCACGAACGGCGCGCGGCCCGACAGCGGAAACGCGAACACGGAATTCAGTCGTGCCGAATGAAATCCGGTATCCACACCCTGTACGAAAGGCGACGACGCGGACAGCGCAATGAAATGCGGGATGAAGCGCGACATCGAATGCAGCAGATACAGCGCGCTGTTCGGATTCGGGCAACCGATGTGCACGTGCTGGCCGAACACCGTGAACTGCTTCGCGAGGTAGCCGTACAACTCGGAAAGATACTGAAAGCGCGGCGTATCGACGATCTGCCGCTCGCTCCATTGCTGGAAAGCGTGCGTGCCGCCGCCGCACAGACCGACGTTCAGATGGTCCGCCGCGGAAACCAGGGTATCGCGAATCTTGCGCAGATCGGCGACCGCCTGTTCGTGCGATGTGCAGATGCCGGTCGACAGCTCGATCATGCTTTCGGTGATTTCCGGCGTGATGTTGCCGGGAATTTTTTCGTCCTTGATGAGGCGCAGCAGATCCGTGCCGGCTTTGGTCAGATCATAGTCGTGCGTATTGACGATCTGCATTTCGAGCTCGATACCGAACGTGAACGGTTTCGAATCGATGAAGGGTTCGAGTGACATGGCGTCCCCTGGGTCAGGTCGTTTGAGGCGAAAGAATTGAAAAGACGGGTTCGTGAAACGCGCATGGCAGCCAATGCGCGTTTCACGCCTACCCCTCGCGCCGCTCGGCGACGAGCGCGAGGCTGCGATAAACGAGCCACGGGCCGAGAATCTGCAGCACGAAAATCGAACACATGACGATCGCGCGCAGCTGCGGATCGAAGTTCGGATACAGGTTGTACGTGTCGTCGACGAGCAGATACGCGAGCGCCGACATCGGCGACAACGACAGGCCGAGCGCGATGCCCTGCTTCATGTTCAGGCCGCTCGGCTTCGCGAACGCAAGCACGCCGACCAGCTTCGCAACGAGGCGAGCAACGATCAGACCCAGCGCTGCGACTCCGCCCAACGCGATGTGCTTCCATTCGAACGACGTTAGCGTCAGCACGAACAGGATCACCGTCAGCAGCCAGCCCGCGGTGCCGAAATGCTCTGGCCACAACTGCGGACGCGCTTCGTGATTCTTCACGATGATGCCCGCGGCGAGCAGCGCGAGGATGGTCGACAGCTTGAACAGATGCGCGATCGCGATCGCAAGCAGCACGAGACCGAACAGTGCGACGAACGAATGCTCGTCGTGCATATTCAGGCGGCGATAGAAGAACGTGCAGGTGCGCGCGAGCAGGTACGCGAGCACGAGCGAGCCGACCAGCAGGTACAACGGCTGCAGGATCGTCGCGAATACGTTGCCGTAAACCTCCTGATGCAGCCAGCTCGATACGAGTTTTTCGATCACGACCGCATACATGCTGTTCAGCGCGGTCAACGTCAGCAGACGCTGGGTGACCTGGCCTTCGGCGCGCAGTTCGGTTTTGAGCTGGATCACCATCGCCGGCGATGTCGCCATCGCGATCGCGGCGAGTACCGTCGCGACCATCAGCGGCACGTGCAGAAACAGCAGCACCGGCAGCACCAGCACGAAAGTCAGCGTGGCTTCGGCGACGCTCGACAGGATCAGCCACGGATTGCGGCGGATCCAGCGCAGATCGAGCCGGCTGCCCAACTCGAACAGCAACAGACCGAGCGCAACGTCGAGCAGTGGCCGCGCGGCGCTCGCGGAATCCGCGTCGATCACGCCAAAGCCGGCCGCGCCGGCCACGAGGCCGATCACCGCATAACCGGAAATGCGCGGTAAGCGCCACGCCCGAAAGCAAAGCTCTCCGCACAGACCGGCGGCAAGCAACGCAAGACCCGCCCAGAAAATGGCGTCGGGTGAGAGCGGCCACGCTGGCAGAAACGAAAACGCCGAATTCATCGTGATGGGTTCTCCTTGGCAGCAACGGCAGACGACACGAACCGGGCGCACACGCACGCCGTGGCACGAGCGAACCGAGAGCGCTCGTTATCGCAAGCGCTTCGCGATGTCAGCGTTGCGAGGTTTCAATGATCGGATGATCGGAATGCGCCGCGGCCGCAAAGAACACCACGGAGTCCGGCACATTCATGGATGCGGCTGTAGCAACAGGCACGGTGAAGGAACGCCGTCGACCTTGAATCAGATTCTGATTGACCGGCACCGTTCCATTGCTGCGTGTGCTACCAGACACGGCGGCACGACGCGGGAAAGAACGGGGATTGTGCCATAGCTTGTTCCGCGTTGACCGAAATGACGTTAACTCACTGGCAAAACGGTAAAAAAGAACGTTATTTTCACAGTGGACGGAAAAAGCGACCTTTTTTCGCAGCATCGCGTCAGTTTCGGCTACGTCGCGAACGGCGAATGCGATCAAGAGTGTTACCGCTGCGTGTGTGATTTTGATGTGCGGTTTTGTCTGCCGTTTCGCGGGCTCTCTCAACGCTCTTTCAAGTTAACGCGGTGCATCGAATGATCTGTTTGCGCGAACTCGAACGATATTCAGCTGACCCGACAGGCGGGGCGTTAGCCCCCGTCTTTGCTGTTTACTGGTTTACCGTATGTATACGTAGTAACAGTTAACAAGCTGACTCCGTTTCTGTGGATAACCTACGTTAACCGAAATAAATCATCGAGTTGCGGCTCGCATAACCGGATGTACAGCATGTGCGGCACCCGCCGGTATACGCGAGCAACTTTTCGCGCTTTTTTGCGATGTTCCAGTTACCCCGTTTACGTCCACAACGGTTCCACACGACTTGCGCTGGTTAACTGCGCGGTTATCCACAGTGTGCGGTGGATAAGCAGGAAGGCCGGTTAACCTGGTTTACAGGGCGGAGGGGGCTAACACGTGCCCGGGCGCAGAGGTTGGCTCGCAATGATCTAAGCCCGTTAACCGATCGTTCCCTGCCGCAACGAACGCAGCAGAAAACGCGCGGGGTCGATGTCTTCGGCGAGATCGCGTTCGAGCGGCCACGGCTCGCCTTCGATCTGTGAGGCGATCAACTCGGCGCCGAGCGCGGCCCACACCAGCCCGCGAGAACCATAGGCGAATGCGCCGTACAGACCGTCGACACGCGGCAGATCGAGCGGCCATGCGCCGCGCAGCCGGGCAGCATCGCGCGTGGCCGCGGCTTCGTCGGCGAGCTGGCCGATCATTGGCATGCGGTCCGAGGTCACGCAGCGAAACGCGACGCGCCCGGCGAGGGAAGTCAGCGGCGCGGCATCGAGTGCCCTCGCGAACGACGGCAGCATCTGTGCAACGCGCTCGATATTCTCGCGATGACCGTCTGCGCGCAGCGACGTGTCGGGGTCGTCGAGTTCATAGGTCGCGCCCGTCAGCGTGACGCCGTTCGCGAGCGGCACGGCGTAGCCCTCGCCGATCACCGGCAGCGCGAGGGGCGTGACGGTACCGGCGGGCAGCAAGCTCAACTGTCCGCGAATGCTGCGGGTCGGCGCATGACGCAAGCCAGCGATGCGCGCAGCCTCATGCGCGCCCGCGACGATCACGACGGGCGCTTGCGCGACCGCCTTCCCTGCGATATCGAAGACGGTCCACTGATCGCCGGAACGTTCGAGTCGCGCGACGTCGACGCCGAAGCGTCGTTCGAGCAAGCCGTCTGCCGATGCGAGTTGCGCCGCGCACAGCGAGGCCGGATCGATCCAGCCGCCGCGTGAAAAGAACCAGCCGCCACGCGCGAGCGGCATGCCTGCGAGTTGCGCTGCGTCGGCCGCGGAGACCGGCGTCACGTAATCGGACGGATAGCGGAACGTGCCGATGGCCTCGCCGAGTGCGCGCGCCTCGGCGTCGTCGGCAGCGATCTGCAGCAGGCCGCGATCGCCGCGCGCGATTCGATGCCCTGCCCGTTCGAGCGCGGACCAACGATTGAGCGCATACAGAAAGCCCGCCCGCGTGACGCGCGACGCGACGCTGTCGTCGCGCGAAATCATCGGGTGGAATACGCCGGCTGGGTTGCCGGACGCATCCTGTGCAACCGACCCATGCCGCTCGAGCGAAGTGACGCGCCAGCCGCGCGCCGCAAGCCGCTCTATCACAGCGCAGCCGGCCAGTCCCGCGCCGATCACGACCGCGTGTCGTTCGTCGTGTCCGAACGGCGCGGGCGGCTCATAGCGACGCACACGCCAGCGCGGCGCGAAGCGGCCGACCAGCATTGCGCGTTTCCAGCCGAAGCCGTCGACCTTGCGATACTCGAAGCCGCATTGGGTCAACGCGCGTTTGACGTCGCCCGCGCTGCTATAGGTGGAGAAGGTCGCGTCATCACCGGCGACGCGCGCGAGCGCCTTGAAGATCACCGGGCTCCACAGCTCGGGATTTTTCGCGGGCGCAAATCCATCCAGATAAAACGCATCGGCGCGCAGCCGCAACGAGGGCAGGCTGTCGAGCGCATCGGCGAAGATCAGCGTCAGCACGACGCGGCCCCCTTCGAATTCGAGTCGATGCGTGCCGGGCACGAGCATCGGCCATGCGTTCGCGAGCGTGTCCGCGAGTCCGGCGATCAGCGGATCGGAGATCGTCGTTGCGTGGACGCGGCGCAGATCTGCGGCGCTAAACGGATGCTTGTCGATGGACACGAAATGCAGCCGCTCGCAGCGTGCCGGATCGGCGCGCCACGCGGCCCACGTCACGAGAAAGTTGATGCCGATGCCAAAGCCCGTTTCGAGCACGGTGAACGTGCGACGGCTCCGCCATCGATCGGGCATTTCATTGCCGTGCAGAAAGACGTACTGAGCCTGCTCCAGCGCGCCGACGGCGCTGTGATAGATGTCGTCGTAATGCGGTGAAAAGGGGCTGCCGTTGTCGCGGAAAGCCAGCACGGCGGGGATCAGCGGATCGGTCATGCGCGAGGGAAAAACACGCTCAAAAGGACGCTCGAAAGAGCAGGTTCGATGGTATGAATCGGCGCGGGCTGCGCGCGGGTCGCCGTAAAAGACCCATCAGGACGCTTTTAGACGCTTTGCTGCGTTGGCAAAAACCAACGCTAACCCCCACCAGGACTGGGTTTCGGCCCTCGTTTAGGGCGCCAGAGGGGCTAATTTTCGATTTCCTTGCAGGAACGGCCTGAAAACCGTGCAATTCCTCGAAACCCTTATCCTGATTGGGTTTGCGCTGCGCTATCATAGCAAGCGCCGCGAAGGGAGCGGCAGCACGGCCGCCGAACAGTGTTCTGTCCGGCGCGGGAGATCTTCAGGATCAGGGCCGCAGCTGCTCGACGGCGCGGTGCGCGCACGTATAATCGGCGCGGTCGCGCTGTTCGTATCAACCTAAACTCAGAAAGGAACCTTAATGAACAAACAGGAACTGATCGACGCTGTCGCAGGACAGACGGGCGCCAGCAAGGCTCAAACCGGTGAAACGCTGGACACGTTGCTTGAAGTGATCAAGAAGTCGGTGTCGAAGGGTGATGCGGTCCAGTTGATCGGCTTCGGTAGCTTTGGTTCGGGCAAGCGCGCAGCGCGTACGGGTCGTAATCCGAAGACCGGCGAGACCATCAAGATCCCGGCAGCCAAGACCGTCAAGTTCACGGCAGGCAAGGCGTTCAAGGACGCAGTCAACAAGCGCTAAGCAGACTACTGCCGGGCAGTTGACACCCGTTTGAAAAACCCGCCGATGGCGGGTTTTTTTTCGTCCATGCTGTGTGGTTCAAACGCGCTGCGTGCTTTGCTCAGTCATGACGATGCACTTGCTCGCCGTGGTCATGTCCGCAATGCTTGCAGTCGTCGCCGTGCCCGTGATGATGATGGCCGTGATCATGATCGTGGTCATCGAACTCCCACGCCGGGAACGGATCGGGGAACTGCTGCCAGGCTTGCGGCCCAAGCGCGTATTCGGCGTCGGTGAGCAGGCAGGCGTCGAACTTCGCGCGCCAGATGGCGGGGTCGAGATCGACGCCGATCAGCACGAACTCCTGACGACGATCGCCGATGCTCATATCGTCCGGCGCGCCGTACCAGTCGGCGGCGATTTCGGCGGCCAGCTCGTTGTCGCCTTCCGGCCATTCGCTGCGATCCTGCGCGGCCCACCACATGCCCGCCGGACCGTGCCGGCAGGCGCCGCCGGCCTGCGATAGCGAACCGCCGATATCGTTGCGCGTCGCGAGCCAGAAGAATCCCTTGCTACGCAGTACGCCCTTCCACTCCTGATGCAGCAGCTCCCACAACCGCTGCGGATGAAACGGCCGGCGTGCGCGATAGACGAAATGGCCGACGCCGAGTTCGTCGGCTTCGCTGTGATGCGCGTGACCGAGCTCACTGTCGTCCTCATTCTGATGCTTGTGCTCGAGCGCCGCGAGCCAGCCCGGCGCATTCGACGCTTCGTCGAAATCGAAGCGTCCGGTGTTCACGATCTGATCGAGGGGCACGTCGGCGAAGCGGCTCACGAGTTGCTCCGCGCGCGGGTTCAGGCGCGCGAGGATGCGCTGCAAACGCGCGAGTTCGTCCGCGCTGACGAGATCAATCTTGTTCACGACGAGCACGTCACAGAACTCGATTTGCTCGATCAGCAATTCGACGATCGTGCGATCGTCGTCTTCGTCGACCGCGACGCCGCGTTCGACGATCGCGTCGGCGGACGCGTAATCGCGCAGGAAGTTGAACGCATCGACGACCGTAACCATTGTGTCGAGTCGCGCGACATCGTCGAGCGACGCGTCTTCGTCGCCGTCGGCGAACGCGAGTGTTTCGGCGATCGACATCGGCTCGGCGACGCCGCTCGATTCGATCACGAGCGCGTCGAAGCGCTTTTCGCCGGCAAGACGACGGATTTCGTTTTGCAGATCGTCGCGCAGCGTGCAGCAAACGCAGCCGTTCGTGAGTTCAAAGACCTGCTCGTCGACGCGCGAAAGATCGGCCGCATCGAGCACGAGTGTCGGGTCGATATTGACGGCGGCGAGATCGTCGACGATCACCGCGACGCGCAATCCGGCGCGATTCGCGAGGATGTGATTCAGGAGCGTGGTCTTGCCGGCGCCCAGGAAACCGGAGAGCACGGTGACGGGCAAAAGCGGCTGGTTCATCGCGGTACGGAAAACGGAAGATTAGAGGGTGTGCGCGGCGCGGAGCCATATCGTCGACGGCGCTGCGACGGCGGATGGACGGCGTGGGAGCAGCATGAAGCCGCATTGTGCATCAAAACTTGCGCGGCCCGTGGGAGGGCGTCGTTCGCAACACGCCGTCCGCGCGCCTGGCGGATAAGGCCGAAGAAATGGCGCGGAAATCGGTAGAAAAGGAAATCCGACGTAAATAACGCGGAAAACGGAGCAAATATGACGCGAAAACGGCGGAGCCGTGCTAGAAAAAAGCCTATTGTGCCGGCATTAATTTCCAACTGCGCAGAATTGCAGCGATCTGTTGCGCATACTTGTCGCGAAGGGCAGGCGTCTCAGAGTGGTATGATCCGACCGCCTGCCAGGTGTTGCCGTACTTGTTCATCTGGCGGCGCAGATGCCACGCCGCTATGTAAACGTTCTTGCACGGCTCCATCAGCGTGCCTTGCGAGATCCCGTACTGCGCGAGCACCGGCAGATGCACCGAATTGATCTGCATCACGCCATAGTCGGTCGAACCGTTCGCGTTCTTGTGCTGCGCATCCGGCCGGTTGTGCGACTCCTGCCAGGCGATTGCTCGTAAGATCAACGGATTGACCTTCTGGTACTTGGCCGCCTCGTCGAAGCAGTCGGCGCGCGCGGAGCCAGCTGCGGCGAACAGCGCGAGCGTGGCGACGGCGGTGACAATCGGACGTTTCATCGGTCAAGACGGCTAATTAAACCAGCGGTAAGAATTGGTAAGGTAGTTTGCAGGCCGTGTTTCGGCCGCAACAGCAAGCTGGCCGGGCGTTTGTCGAGCATCGGGGAAAACCCGTGGCCGCAAACACATAACAGCGAGTCGAACGGCTCGTATGATACCGGCAGTCCGACCTTCGTCAAGTTGGCTAACCGACATAAGACCGCACAAAGCCGGTTAATGTCGCGCGCGCACGGTGCCGGTTAGCTTTCAATTCAATGACAACACTGCGAATCTTTTACCGGAATCGCATGGGGTCGCTTGTTTTGTTTCAAATCCGACATGAAAAACTGTTACTGTTCGTTTTTTTCGCGTGTCGGCAAGCAGGAGCTCGAAGCGAGGGTCGCTTTTAGGGCTGGTTCACATACCGACCGGGCGGTAGTTTGCTGCCGGGTCCGCATCGCATGACCGTCGGTGGCTAAGGCTGCCGGCATCGATATCACATCCCATGAGAAGAAATTGTATGGCTTTGCGTCGCGTGGCAACGGCGCTGCTGGTAGCTGGACTGATTACCGCGCAGACAGCCCAGGCAGAGGTGACCCTGAACTTCGTCAACGCCGACATCGACCAGGTCGCCAAGGCGATCGGCGCGGCTACCGGCAAGACGATCATCGTTGATCCGCGGGTGAAGGGACAGCTGAACCTCGTGTCCGAAAACGCCGTGCCCGAAGACCAGGCGCTCAAAACCTTGCAGTCCGCGCTGCGCATGCAGGGCTTCGCGCTCGTGCAGGATCATGGTGTGCTGAAAGTGGTGCCGGAGGCCGACGCCAAGCTACAAGGCGTGCCGACCTACGTCGGTAATGCGCCGACGGCGCGCGGTGACCAGGTCGTTACGCAGGTCTTCACGCTGAGGAACGAATCGGCCAACAATCTGCTGCCGGTCCTGCGTCCGCTGATCTCGCCGAACAATACCGTAGCGGCCTACCCCGCCAACAATACGATCGTCGTCACCGACTACGCCGACAACGTGCGGCGCATCGCCCAGATCATCGCCGGCGTCGATAGCGCGGCGGGCCAGTCGGTCGCGGTCGTGCCGCTGAGGAACGCCAACGCGATCGACATCGCGCAGCAACTGAACAAGATGCTGGACCCGGGTGCGATCGGCAGCACGGACGCGACGCTCAAGGTGTCGATCACGTCGGATCCGCGCACCAACTCGCTGCTGATGCGCGCATCGAACACCGCACGTCTTGCGGCGGCCAAGGAACTCGCGAAACAGCTCGACGTGCCGACCACGATGCCGGGCAATATTCACGTCGTGCCGCTGCGCAATGCCGACGCGACGAAGCTCGCGCGCACGCTGCGCAGCATGCTCGGCAAGGGCGGCGGCGAAGGCTCGTCGGGCGGCTCGAATGAGGCGAACTCGTTCAACCAGAACAGCAGCGGTGGCGGCGGCGGTATGTCGAACAGCAGCAGTTCGACGGGCACGTCGGGTACGCCGCCGTTGCCGTCGGGCGGCCTCGGCAGCAGCTCGATGAATTCGCCGATGGGCGGCGGCGCCTCGGGTTCGAACAGTAACAACGGCGGCTTTCTCGGCGGCGACAAGGACAAGAGCGAGGACCAGGGCGGCGGCATGATCACGGCCGATCCCGCGACCAACTCGCTGATCATCACCGCCCCCGAAGCGACGTACCGCAACTTGCGCGCGGTGATCGACCAGCTCGACGCGCGTCGCGCGCAGGTCTATATAGAAGCACTGATCGTCGAGCTGAATTCGAATACGAGCGGCAACCTCGGCATTCAGTGGCAGGTCGCGAACGGTAACCTGTTTGCCGGTACCAACCTGGCGACTGGCTCGGGCAACAGCATCGTCAACCTGACGGCCGCGGCGGCCGCGGCTGGTTCGACCGGCGGTCTCGCGACGGCACTGGGTGCGAGCGGCCTGCAACAGGGCTTGAACGTCGGCTGGATTCACAACATTTTCGGCGTGCAGGGTCTCGGCGCGCTGCTGCAGGCGCTGTCGCAGACCGCCGACGCGAACGTGCTGTCCACGCCGAACCTGATCACGCTCGACAACGAAGAAGCGAAGATCATCGTCGGTACCAACGTGCCGATCCAGACCGGTTCGTACTCGAACCTGACGAGCGGCACGACGAGCGCGGCGTTCAATACGTTCGACCGCGTCGACATCGGTCTGACGCTGCACGTGAAGCCGCAGATCACCGACGGCGGCATCCTGAAGCTGCAGCTCTACACGGAAGACTCGGCGATCGTGAACGGCACGAACAACGCGTCGACGAACCCGCAAGGTCCGGAATTCACGAAGCGTTCGATCCAGTCGACCGTGCTGTGCGATAACGGCGAGATCATCGTGCTGGGCGGCCTGATGCAGGACAACTACCAGGTCAGCAACAGCAAGGTGCCGCTGCTCGGCGACATTCCGTGGCTGGGCCAGTTGTTCCGCTCCGAGCAGAAGACGCGCGACAAGACTAACCTGATGGTGTTCCTGCGCCCGGTCATCCTCGCCGATCGCGACACCACCCAGGCCGTCACGGCGAATCGCTACGACTACATCCAGGGTGTGCAGGGCGCGTACCGTCAGGACAACAACATCATGAAGGATCACGACGATCCGGTCGTGCCGCCGATGCCGCTCGGCCCGAGCCAGGGTGGCGTGCCGGCGATGAACCTGTTCGACCTGAACCAGATGCGCCGTCAGCAGATGATGCCGCAGCAGGCACCGCAACAGGTGCCTCAACAGGTACCGCCGCCGCAAGCCGTGCCGCAAACCGCCGCGCAGCCCACGACCCAACCGGTACCGCAGACGATGCCGCAAACCGTGCAGCAACCGGCGCTCGTCAATCCGGCCAGCGGCGAGGTGCCGAACACGGTGTCGCCGGGAGCGCGTCCGTGACGCAGACGCCCGCGCAAACCGCACCATCGCAACGTCTGCCGAACGGTGACGCTGCCGCCGGCGAGCGCGCGGCGCCCTCGCCGCTCGCCGCCCGGCTCGTGCCATACGGCTTTGCGCGCAGCGGCCAGATTCTGGTCGCGCATCAGCATGCCGATAGCCTCGAAGTCTGGATCAGCGAGCGCACGAGCGACGCTGCGCTTGCCGAAGTCGCGCGCAACTACGGCGCGGTGTCGGTCGTGCGCGTGCCAGCCGACGATCTCGCGCAGGCGATCAACCACGCGTATGCGCGCCAGGACGGCAGCGCTGCGCAGGTGGTCGGCGAAGTGGAAGGCGAAGTCGATCTGTCGCGTCTGATGCAGGACATCCCCGAGGTCGAGGATCTGCTCGAATCGGAAGACGACGCGCCGATCATCCGTATGATCAACGCGCTGCTCACGCAAGCTGCGCGCGAGCAGGCCTCGGATATCCACATCGAGCCGTTCGAGAATGCATCCGTGGTGCGCTTTCGCGTCGACGGCACGCTGCGCGACGTAGTGCGGCCCAAGAAGGCGCTGCACGGCGCGCTGATCTCGCGGATCAAGATCATGGCGCAGCTCGACATCGCGGAGAAACGTTTGCCGCAGGACGGCCGCATTACGCTGCGCGTCGGCGGTCGTCCGGTCGACGTGCGCGTCTCGACGTTGCCGACCGGCCACGGCGAGCGCGCGGTGTTGCGTCTGCTCGAAAAAGACGCGGCGCGACTCAATCTCGAAGCACTCGGCATGGCGTCCGACACGCTCGGCCAGTTCGACAAGCTGATCGGCAAGCCGCACGGCATCGTGCTGGTGACAGGCCCGACCGGCTCAGGCAAGACCACCACGCTGTATGCGTCGATGTCGCGACTGGAGACGGCGACCACCAACATCATGACGGTGGAAGACCCGATCGAATACGACCTGTCCGGCATCGGCCAGACCCAGGTCAACGAGCGGATCGGCATGAGCTTCGCGCGCGCGTTGCGCTCGATCCTGCGTCAGGACCCGGACGTCATCATGATCGGTGAAATCCGCGACCTCGAAACCGCGCAGATCGCTGTGCAGGCGTCGCTGACCGGTCACCTGGTGCTCGCGACGCTGCACACGAACGACGCGGCATCGGCCGTCACGCGACTGACCGACATGGGCGTCGAGCCGTATCTGCTCGCGTCGTCACTGCTCGGCGTGCTCGCTCAGCGGCTTGTGCGGCGCCTGTGCCCGGTGTGCCGCGAAGAGCGCACCGAAGAGGACGGCAGCAAGCGCTGGCATCCGGTCGGCTGCGACCGTTGCGGCCAATCCGGTTACGCGGGACGCCGAGGCGTGTACGAACTGCTGCTGATCGACGAATCGATCCGCTCGCTGATCCACCGCAACGCGGCCGACGCAGAAATTCTCGAAGCGGGCCGCGCCCAGGGTATGCGCACGCTGCGCGACGACTCGGAGCGCTGGCTCGCATCCGGACTGACGTCGCTCGAAGAAGTGATTCGCGTGACGGGCGGAGCATAAGCGCATGCCGGCATTCCGTTTTGAGGCGATCGACGCGGCGGGCAAGGCGCAAAAAGGCGTGCTCGACGCTGACAGTGCACGCGGCGCGCGCACCAACCTGCGCTCGCAAGGATTGACGCCGCTCGTCGTCGAACCGGCGGCGTCGCGCACACGCGGCGAGCGCAATCAGCGGCTCGCGCTCGGGCGTCGTCTGTCGCAGCGCGAGCAGGCCATTCTGACGCGCCAACTTGCGAGTCTTTTGATTGCTGGTCTGCCGCTCGACGAAGCACTCGCGGTACTGACCGAGCAGTCGGAGCGCGACTACATCCGCGAGCTGATGGCGGCGATTCGTGCCGAAGTGCTCGGCGGTCATTCGCTGGCGAATGCGCTGCAGCAGCATCCGAAGGATTTCCCCGAGATCTACCGGGCGCTCGTCGCGGCCGGCGAACATACGGGCAAGCTCGGTCTGGTGCTGTCGCGGCTGGCCGACTACATCGAGCAGCGCAATGCACTGAAGCAGAAGATCGTGCTGGCGTTCACGTATCCGACGATCGTCACGATCATCGCGTTCGGCATCGTCACGTTCCTGCTCAGCTATGTGGTGCCGCAGGTCGTCAACGTGTTCGCAAGCACGAAGCAGCAACTGCCGTTTCTGACGATCGTGATGATGGCGCTGTCCGGTTTCGTGCGGCACTGGTGGTGGGCGATGCTGATCGGCGTGATCGTGGTCGTCTATCTGGTGCGCGCGACGCTGAAGCAACCGGGCCCAAGACTCGCGTTCGACCGCTGGCTGCTGACCGCGCCGCTGATGGGCAAGCTCGTGCGCGGCTACAACACCGTGCGCTTCGCTAGCACGCTCGGCATTCTGACCGCGGCGGGCGTGCCGATTCTGCGCGCGCTGCAGGCCGCGGCCGAAACGCTCAGCAACAACGCGATGCGCGAGAACATCGACGATGCGATCGTGCGGGTGCGTGAAGGCACGTCGCTGTCGCGCGCGCTCGGCAACACGAAGACGTTTCCGCCGGTGCTCGTGCACCTGATCCGCTCGGGCGAGGCGACCGGCGACGTGACGACGATGCTCGATCGCGCTGCCGACGGCGAAGCGCGCGAACTGGAGCGTCGCACGATGTTCCTGACGAGCCTGCTCGAGCCGCTGCTGATTCTGGCGATGGGGGGCGTGGTGCTCGTGATCGTGCTCGCGGTGATGCTGCCGATCATCGAACTGAACAACCTCGTGCAGTAGCAGTAGCCGTAGCGCGAGGAAGGAAGAGAAAGGATTTGCGCGGCGTGCCGTATCAGCCGCGCAACCGCTTCAGGTTTCAGCGCACGTAGATGGTGGGACCGCTGGAGTTGGCGGGCAGGAAGATTTCCGAGTGGGCGCCGTTGCGGTCGATGATGATCGAGCGGGGGCGAACTTCGGAGAGCCTGGTGCCTTGCATCAGCGTGCTGCCGAGCGACACCGCGTGCGGCGGCTCGCCACCGACGCTGACGATCGCCGCGGCGCCTTCGCTCAAGGCGAGGATGCCGAACAGATGGATGTCCTGATTGACGTTGCGCGTGAGCTGTCCGCCGAACAGCGTCGCGGCCTGGTCGGTCGAGACCTGCGCATGCGCGGCGGCAGCCGGCAACGGTGCGCCGGACATTGTGGTGAGCGTAATGACCCAGTAGGTCAGCGTCGCGCAGAAAGCGGCGAACAGCGCGAGCGACAGGAGGCGGATTTGGATTGCGTTCATGCGCACATTGTACGGACTATTGAGGAAATTGCGGTGGTTGAAGTCCTTCAACTGCCTGACATTAAAATGACCGGCCCGGTGTAGTCAATCTGACAGTCCGAGTCGAAATCTTCATCTGAAAAGAGGTAGCAATCTATGCAACTGTCGACCATTCGCCGCGCTGACAACGCGGGTTCGCGCAGCCGTCGTCAACGCGGTTTCACGCTGATCGAAATCATGGTCGTGATCGCGATTCTCGGCATTCTCGCCGCGCTGATCGTGCCGAAGATCATGAGCCGTCCGGACGAAGCGCGACGCGTCGCCGCGAAGCAGGATATCGGCACCGTGATGCAGGCGTTGAAGCTCTATCGCCTCGACAACGGCCGCTATCCGACCCAGGAGCAAGGCCTGCACGCGCTGACCGAAAAGCCGAGCACCGACCCGGTGCCGAACAACTGGAAGGACGGCGGCTACCTCGAGCGTCTGCCGAACGATCCGTGGGGCAATGCGTACCAGTATCTGAATCCGGGCGTGCACGGCGAGATCGACGTGTTCAGCTACGGCGCCGATGGCAAACCGGGCGGCGAAGGCAACGATGCCGACATCGGATCCTGGCAATAAACCCGCCGAAACCCAGTATTCCGCCAGGCTCGATGATGTTCACGTCCGCGCCCTCCCTGCAACCGGTTTGGCCGCCGGTTTCACCAAGGGCCTTGCCCGCCGCCCCGCGAGTTTCGCGGCGCGGCAGAGCGTGCGTGCTTCACCGATGCATTGCCGTTTGAATTTCCGTTGATCGTCGATGGCCGGCACTATGCGCACGTCCGCTTGCAAGTCCCGTGTGGACACTCCGTATACGGCTTCGCGGCCGCGCCCCCGCCTGCGCCGCGGCCGCGCGGCCGGCTTCACGCTGCTCGAAATGATGGTCGTGCTGGTGATTGCGGGCCTGCTCGTGTCGCTGACCGCGGTCACGATGACCCGCAATCCGCGCACCGATCTGAACGAGGAAGCGCAGCGCCTCGCGCTGCTGTTCGAATCGGCTGGCGACGAAGCGCAGGTGCGCGCGCGGCCCATCGCGTGGCAGCCGTTCGAGGGCGGCTTCCGTTTCGACCAACGCACCCAGGACGGCTGGCGTCCTCTGCGCGACGAGCTGCTCGGACCGCGCAAATGGGAAGGCGGCGTGACGGGTGTCGCGATCAATTATGCGGGCTCGGATTCGCAATCCGATCGCATCGTATTCGGTACCGAGGCGATCGACGCGCCGGTGCAGGTCACGCTGTTTTCGGCGGCCGGCCAGGCGACGATCGTCGGTACCGGCAATGGCCGCTACGAGGTGCGCTGAGATGCGAATGCACCGTTATCGCAGGTGTGCCTGCAACCCTTCCCTCTCTACGGCGCGCGACGGCGCGCGTCGCAATGAGCGCGGCTTCACGATGATCGAAGTGCTGGTCGCGCTCGCCATCATCGCGGTCGCGCTGGCGGCGTCGCTGCGCGCGGTCGGCAGTCTCGCGAACGGCGAAGTCGATCTGCACCGGCGTCTGCTCGCCGGCTGGAGCGCCGACAACGCGCTCGCCGATCTGCATCTGAGGCATGCATGGCCGAACGTCGGCTCCACGAGCTTCGATTGCTCGCAAGGCAATCTGCAACTGCGCTGTACCGAGCATGTGACGGCGACGCCGAATCCGGTGTTTCGCCGTGTCGAAGTCATGGTGACGATGCCAGGAGTATCCGGCAATCTCGCCCAGATGGTCACGGTGGTCGCGAATGAAATCAACCGCTCGCTGTAAGCCCCGCCGCCGTTACGGCGCGCGCGGCTTCACGCTGATCGAACTGCTGGTCGCGATCGCGATCCTCGCGGTGATCGCGGTGTTGTCGTGGCGCGGGCTCGATCAGATCATCCGCGGCCGCACGACGATCACGAACGCGATGGAAGACGAGCGCGTGTTCGCGCAGCTGTTCGACCAGATCCGCATCGACGCGCGCCAGGCCGCCAGCGACGACGAAACCACCCAGGTGAGCGCGATCTCGGTCACCGGCAACACGCTGCAGATCGTGCGGCACATCGTGCTGCCGGGCACGGCGCCGCGTCTGCAGGTGGTGCGCTATCAGATCTCGAGCGGCCGCGTGGTGCGCTTCGCGTCACCGCCGCTTGGCAACGTCGGCCAATTGTGGCGCGCACTGCACGGCAACGAGGAAGGCTGGAGCTCGGTGCAGCTGATGGGCGGCGTCGGCTCGATTTCGGCGCGCATGTATGTGCCGAAGCTCGGCTGGACCACGAATATGAACGACGTAGAGACCGCGTTGACCCAGGCCATCAACAACCTGAAGGTGCCGCAGCTCGGCAACGCGCCGATGCCGCGTTCGGTGACCGGGCTCGAGGTCAGCGTCGGCGCGACGTCGCTAGCGCGGCCGATCACGCGCGTTTTTCTGGTCGGAGAATGACATGACGTTCTCCTCATCGCTGCCGAAACAGTCCGCAAGGGGTTCGCGCGCACGCGAGCGCGGCGCGGCCATCATCAGCGCGCTGCTCGTCGTCGCGCTGTCGGCGATCCTCGTGTCCGGCATGTTGTGGCGCCAGCAGGTGCAGATCCGGCGCATCGAAAATCAGCGGCTGCTGTCGCAGGCGCAATGGGTCGCGCGCGGCGCGCTCGACTGGACGCGGCTGATCCTGCGCTCCGAAGGCGACACGTCGGCGGGCATCACGTACCTGGGCGGCTTGTGGGGTGTGCCGATCGCGAAAACGCGGTTGTCGGATTTTCTCGGCCAGATCGGCGAGGTGCGCGCAGAGCAAGGCGCGGCGACGTACCTGTCGGGCTCGATCGAAGACGCGCAGTCCAGATTCAATCTGCGCAATCTGGTCGCGAGTCCGGCGCCCGGTGTGACGCAAATCAGCGCCGAGCAGGTGGCCGCGTATCAACGGCTACTGGTGTCGCTTGGGTTGAGCGGACAGCTCGCCAAACCGACCGCGCTGCAGATGCGCGCGGGGTTGGCGCAATCGGCGACGCGCTTTCAGACCGGCACGTCGGTCAGCAGCTCGACGCAGGTCGGCGGCGGCGGCATGGCGGGCGGCAACTTCACGAATAAACCCGGCATCGAGGACGATGACGACAACCTGGCGGTCAAGCCGTTCCTGATGACGGGGGTCGATTCGCTGCTCGACATTCCGGGCTACACGCCGGAGATCGTCGCGAAGCTGCGCCCGTTCGTCACCGTGCTGCCGACCACCACGCCGATCAACATGAACACCGCGTCCGCAGAAGTGATCGCGGCGGTCGTGCCGGGCATGACCGTGTCGCAAGCGCAGGCGTTGGTCGCGCGGCGGCAGACCGTGTTTTTCCGCAACGTCGGTGACGTGCAGCTCGCGCTGACTGCCGCCGGCGTGCAATCGGTGTCGATCGATCCGAACCAGTTCGACGTCAACTCGAGCTACTTTTTAGTCCACGGCAGTGTGCAGCACGAGCGCGCCGAAGTGGATCGCACGACGCTCGTCTATCGCGATCCGCTGACTCACACCACGCGTATCGTGCGGGTACAAGACCAACTATGAATAACGCAATCCACAGAGAGAGTGGCCTTTGAGCACGCTGATCGTCCTATTGCCGCCGCGTGATCCGGCGGTGCCCTCGCAGGAATGGCAACTGCCCGAGCTGCCGTTCGTGCTGCTCGACAAGTCGGGCCGCACGCAGCGCGCCGGCCGCTCGGCGCTCGCGCTGCTGCCGCGCGCGACCACGGCGGTGCTGATGGTCGCCGCGCGCGACCTGCTGCTGATGCCCGCGACGTTGCCGCCGCTGCGCGGTCCGAAGCTGCGCCAGGCGCTGCCCAATATCGTCGAGGATCAACTGATCCAGGACCCGCAGACCTGCCATATCGCGGTCGATCCGCAGGGGCTTGCCGAAGGCCGGCACCTGCTCGCGATCATCGATCGCGGCTGGTTCCGTTTCATCTGCGAAGCGTTCACCGCGGCCGGTCATCGCAGCCTGCGCGCGGTGCCGGTCACGCGTTGCCTGCCGCAGGCAGCGGTGGCCGAAACGGCCGCGAGCGGCGATGAAACAGCCGAACTGCGCGAGCCGGTGATGGCCGGTGGCGCGAGCGTCGCGACGTCCCTGCCGGGCGTGGCGCCGGTAGTCGCGCCCGAAGCGCCGTCTGTCGTGCCGATGGTGGCCGCCGTGCTCGGCGCGGTCGTGCAGACCGCACCTGCGCTGCTCGTCGAAGGCGCAATCGAGAGCGGCGTGCCGCGCGTCGAACTCGCGATTGCGCGCGGCGTGCAGGGCGAAGGCTTCGCGGCGCCGGCCGACGCGGTCAACGCGACGCTCGCCGCGCTGGCGGGTGCGGCGCCGGTATCGCTGTACATGCTGACCGAGGTGCCCGGCAACGAGCCGAGCCACGCCACGACGAGTCCCGCGCGGCTCGCCGCGCATATCCACGGCGCGAGTCCGCTGCCGTTCGAACAGCTCGCGCGGCGCGCGCTCGAATGCCGCTTCGACCTGTGCCAGTTCGAATTCGCGTCGCAGCCGTGGCGCCTCGATCGCGCGACGCTGCGACGTCTGCGTCTGCCGATCGCGCTGGCGCTCGCAGCGGTGGTCGTCGCGATCATCGGGGCGAACGTGCAGTGGCTGATGCTCGCGCGTCAGCGTGACGCGATCAGTACGCAGATGACGGAGTTGCTGCTCAACACGTTCCCGAAGACCACCGTCGTGCTCGACGCGCCCGATCAGATGGCGCGTCAACTGCAACAGCTGCGCGTCGCGGCGGGTGAGTTGTCGCCGGAGGATTTCCTGTCGCTCGCCGACGGCCTCGCGCGCTCGCTGTCTCCGCTGCCGGTCAACGGCATCGCTGCGCTCGACTATCACGAGCACCGCCTCGACGTGACCTTCAAACCCGCGATCAAGGTCGACCCCGACTTCGCCAAGCGCCTCTCGCGCAACGGACTCACCGGCGCGATCGACAGCAGTACCGGCAAGTGGACCATCAGGAACGGACAATGAAAGCTGAACTCGCTCAAACATGGGCTGGCTTCTGGGACCAGCGCACCGATCGCGAAAAGGCGCTGCTGACCTGGGGCGGCGCCGCGCTCGCGGTGGCGATTGCGTGGTCGGTGCTATGGGCACCCGCGCAGGAAGGCCGCGCGCGTCTGCACGAATCGCTGCCGAGCCTGCAGCGGCAGCTCGCGCAGATGACCGCGCAGGCGAATGAGGCGCGCTCGCTGTCGGCGGCCGCGCAGGGCGTCGCGCCGACCGGCGCGGCACTGAAGGACGCGCTCTCCGCTTCGCTCGGCGAGCATGGCCTCGCCGCGACGCAGGTTCAGTTCGTCGGCAACGCGGTGCAGGTGCAGATGAAAAACGTGGCGTTCCCGGCCTGGACCACCTGGGTCGACGACGTGCGCAAGCAGTTCAAGGTGCAGGTGTCCGAGGCGCACATCACCGCGTTGAAAGACGACGGGCAGGTGGATCTGACGGTGGCGCTGCAACCGTCGACCGCAAAATAACGACGCGCCGCTCGCTACAGGATCTCGCATGAAATACTGGATGTGGCGCCTGCGTGTGGCGCTGCCGTGGCTGGTGGTCGCCATTTTGTCGGTCGCGGCCGTGACGCTCGCGTTGCTGCCGGCGGCCTGGATTACGCCGCAATTCGCGCGGCAAACGCACGGGCACGTCAATCTCGTCGACGCCGAGGGTTCGTTGTGGCACGGCTCGGCGACGCTGATGCTGGCGGCCGGCTCCGATATGAGCGCAGCGACGCTGCTGCCTGGGCGGATCGAATGGCGCACCGCGTTCTGGCCGCTTTTCACCGCACGTGTACGCATGATCATGCGCCATAGCGAGGCGATGCCCGACCCGATCACGGTCGATGCGACGCCACGCGGTGCGACCGTCACGCCGGGCGTGCTGGTGGTGCCCGCATCGCTGCTCGCGGGGCTCGGCGCGCCATTCAACACGCTCGATCTGCAGGGCAACGTGCAGCTGTCATGGTCCGATTGGCGCAGCTTCCACGGCGAAGCGTTCGGACAGCTGACGATGATGCTCGAGGACGTCAGCTCGCGGGTGTCGCTCGTGAAGCCGCTCGGGTCGTACCGGGTCAGGTTTCAGGCGCAGGGCACCTCGTCGGAGCTCGATGTGAGCACGCTCAAGGGGCCGTTGACGCTGAGCGGCAACGGCACGGTGTCGGCCGCATCGACATCGTTTCATGGCACGGCGAGCGCCGCGCCGGAGCAGCACGATAACCTCGCCGGCCTGCTGAATCTGCTTGGCCGGCCGAGCGGGCCGGATACGGTGACGCTGACGTTCGTGCACTGAGGTGGGCTTCGCACGCCCATAGGTGGCCAAGCGTGCGTATCGCGCGCGTGGCCCGATGAAAAAAGAGGCATGGCCGCGAGTCGCGACCATGCCTCTTCCGTTTGTGCGGCTGCTGTGAGTTTTGCGCTTCGCGCGCCGCGTCGACCGCGCCGGGCACAGCCGCCGCTATTTACTCTGCACCCGCGCTGACTGAGCCTCTGCGTTTGGCGCCGTGCCTTGCGCGATGGACGTCGCCCCGACCGAAGTGGCCGCAGCCGTCGGAGCCGATGCCGGCAGCGGCGCGGGCGCCGCGACATCGCCGGTCTCGCGATCCATCTGCGACGCGTCCCAGCCGCCGCCGAGCGCCTTGACGAGCCCCACCGACGACACCATGCGCTGCCCGGCGATATTCTCGAGCTTCTGTTCGGCCGTGAACGCTATGGTCTGCGCGGTCAGCACATTGACGAATCCGACCGTACCCGCCTTGTACTCGTTCGTCACGATGGCGAGCGCCTGGCGCGCCGAGTCGACCGCCTGACGCTGCACGACGATTTCCTGCTCGAGGATGCGCTGCGATGCAAGGTTGTCCTCGACGTCCTGGAACGCGGTGAGCACCGTCTGCCGATAGGTGGCGACATCGGCGTCATAGGTGGCGCGCGCGGCCTCGGTTTGCGCCTTGCGCAGGCCGGCGTCGAAGATCGTCCCGGCCAGTTGCGGGCCGAGCGTCCAGAAGCGTGAAGGCAAGGTCAACAATTGCGAAAACACCGAGTTCTCGAAGCCTCCGGTCGCCGACAGCGTCAGCGATGGGAAGAATGCGGCGATCGCCACGCCGATCTGCTCGTTCGCCGCCGCGGCCTTGCGTTCCGCCGACGCTATATCCGGCCTGCGTTCGAGCAGCGCGGACGGCATTTGCGCTGGCACGGCGGGTGGCGTCGCGGTGAGCGGCATCGGCGGCAGCGAGAACATCGACGCGGGCACGCCGACCAGCACCGCGATCGCGTGCTCGTCCTGCGCGCGCTGGATGCCGTTGTCGATCGCGGCGGCCTGCGCCGATTGCAGCTGCGTTTGCGCCTGGATCACGTCCGAGCGGGCGGCGACACCGGCCGCGTACTGATTCTGGGTGAGTTGCAGCGAGTGCTGATAGGCGATGACGGTGTCATCGAGCAGCTTCTGCGTGGAGTCGAGCGCACGCAGCAGGAAGTAGGTCTGCGCGAGCGTCGCCTGGGCGGACAGGCGCGCGTTCGCGAGGTCGGCGGCCGCGCCCTGCTGGCCGGCCTTCTGCGCGTTGACCGAGCGCGTGACCGAGCCCCACAGGTCCGGCTCCCAGCTCGCCGTCATCTGGACGTTGAAGCTGTTGTTGATGCCTTCGCGGCTCGTCGCGGTCGTGGCATTGCCGCCGGTTTGCGTGCCGTTGCCCGAGCGCGTCATGCCGGCCGACGCGCCGATCGTCGGAAAGTACGCGGCCCGCGCTTCGCCGACGAGAGCGCGCGCTTGCCGATAGTTTGCGGCAAATTGCGCGATGGTCTGGTTCGCGGCGTTGAGCTTGTCTTCGAGTTCGTTGAGCTTCGGATCTTCGTAGATTGCCCACCAGTCGCCGCGGTCATGTTGATCGGCGGGCTCGGCGACCTTCCAGCCGGGCGCGGCTTCCTTGAACGACGCGGGAATTTCGGTAGTCGGCCGCTGATAGTTCGGGCCGACCGCGCACGCGGCGACGAGCGTCGCGCAGGCCGCGCTCACGACGAGGGAAAGGACGCGCGGCGCAAACACCCGCGCGCGCGAGATTCGATCAGACTGCATGCAATGAAATTCCTTCTGGACGCCGTAGTGCGGCCGGGAACGGCGCCACCGGCCGGGCGAGACCGTGGTCTGCCGGAATGTTAGCGTATGAGCCCGCGCGAGCGCGGGAAACTGAAAGCTGAAAGGTTAATGCGAGGCGGTGTGGAGGTGTGTTACTTGCGGTGACGCGATGGTTACGCGTTGTTACCGGCAGCGCGAGGGGCTGTGGGTTGGCGGTAGTTCCGGTGACGACAGGAGGCCAAACTGTATGCCGAAAAGCGCGCTGCGAACCGGCGCGCCGTCAGAGTCGCGCTTCCGCCGATTGAGTCTGCTGACGTTGACGTTGGCGCTGGCACCCGGGCTTGCCAGCCGAGGCCCGGCACGACGCACCGCCGGGCGCGACGCAAGCGTTACCGCTGTTGACCGTCACGGCGACGACGTTTTCGGCCTCTATGGCGAAGCTTTCCTTCGGCAACACGATCTCGCTGGTTTCCACGATCACGGCGTTGCCATTCTTCGAGCGCTTCGTCCCCCGTCGATGCTCTGCCCAAGCGAGCAACGCGACACCGACCGACCCGCCCGGCAGCACGAACAATCCCGCGAACAGCGCGAGCTTCCACCAGCGGTGCCGGCCCTGGAAGCTATGGAGTGCGGAATCGGTCAGTGAGCGGCTGAGGCCGCCAAGCGTGTTTTTGAGGTACAGCATCGGGGAAATCCTTTGGCGCGCGTCGCGGCAGGGGCGATGCGCGGTCGATCGATCAGAACATGGTCTCGAATGGCGCGGGACGCGCGAAACTCATTGCTTGTCATAATATTGACTATGCAAGCAAATTTCAAGATACTGTGCGGCGCAAAAGATTCGACTGTTGTTTTTATGATGTTTGATTGCGCACCGCAAAATGCGATTTGACTTGTCTGCTTAGGCAGCTAAACTTCGTCTTGCCTGGATGTTGCGGATACCCCATGACTGATGGCCCCTACAAAGCGGACGAGGCCGAGCTCACGAGCAGTCTCGGCTACTACCTGACGAAAGCGCGCAACGTGCTGGTCGAGCGCACGGACCGTGCGGTCAAGCCGCTCGGGCTCACTGCGCAGCAAATCGGCGTGATCCTGATGCTGTCGTCGCGGCGCGCGAGTACGCCATTCGAACTGTCGCGCGCGATGTCGTACGACAGCGGCTCGATGACGCGTCTTCTCGATCGGCTGGAAAAGAAGGGCTTCGTCGTGCGCACGCGTAGCAGCGACGACCGACGCATGGTGAAGCTGGAACTGACACCGCAAGGCCAGGAGGCCGCGCGGCAATTGCCGAACCTCGGCGCAACTGTGCTGAACGACCAATTGCGCGGCTTTACCGCCGAGGAGCACGCGACGCTGATTCACCTGCTCGCCCGTTTCATCGCGAACGGTCCCGAGGGAGAAGCCGACGTGGGTTGCGGACCGGCACCAGCACCGGACGAGCCGCCGGGATGAGCTGAAGCGTGCATCGAAGCGCCACCGTCGTCGGATGGCGGCGGCGCTTCATCACGAAGCACTAGCAGGACAATCACGAGGCGCCTTTCCAAGGCGTCATTGTCACCAGATATCTGTCTGGGCAGAGGGTGATCCGGCATGCAAGGATCGTGTTTGAAATGCGCGATAAAGATGCCGTGTCAAGCTTTTGCCGTCTGAGGAGAACAAACCTATGGATGCCACGGCTTCCAACGCCGCGAGGCCCGCCGCAGAACCCGCCCCGCTCCAGGGTGGCACGCTCGCGCTGCTGACCGTCGGCCTTGCGCTCGGCACCTTTATGGAGGTGCTCGACACTTCGATCGCGAACGTCGCGGTGCCGACCATTTCCGGCAGCCTCGGTGTCGCGTCGAGTCAGGGCACCTGGGTGATCTCGTCGTACTCGGTCGCCTCGGCGATCGCCGTGCCGCTGACCGGGTGGCTCGCGCGGCGCGTCGGCGAGGTACGACTATTCACGCTGTCGGTGCTGCTGTTCACGATCGCGTCGGCGGCCTGCGGTTTCGCGCACAACTTCGAATCGCTGATCGCGTTCCGGCTCGTGCAAGGGCTCGTGTCCGGGCCGATGGTGCCGTTGTCGCAGACGATCCTGATGCGCTCGTACCCGCCCGAGAAACGTGGTCTCGCGCTCGGCTTATGGGCGATGACCGTGATCTGCGCGCCGATCTTCGGCCCGGTGATGGGCGGCTATATCACCGATCACTTCACGTGGCCGTGGATCTTCTACATCAACGTGCCGATCGGCCTGTTCTCGGCGTTCTGCGCGTATCTTCTGCTGCGCGGCCGCGAGACCCAGACGATGCGCCAACGCATCGACGTGGTGGGTCTCGTACTGCTCGTGACCGGCGTGTCGTGTCTGCAGATGATGCTCGACCTCGGCAAGGACCGCGACTGGTTCAATTCGACGTTCATCGTGGCGCTCACGGTGATTGCGCTCGTTTCGATCGCCTTCCTGCTGGTCTGGGAGTTGACCGAGAAGGAGCCGATCGTCGACCTGTCGCTGTTCAAGGATCGGAACTTCGCGCTTGGCGTCGTGATCATCTCGTTCGGCTTTATGGCGTTCTTCGGCTCGGTCGTGATCTTCCCGCTGTGGCTGCAAACGGTGATGGGCTACACGGCCGGCCTCGCGGGTCTCGCCACGGCCCCGGTCGGACTGCTCGCGCTGTTTCTGTCGCCGATGATCGGCAAGAACATGCATCGGCTGAATCTGCGCATGGTCGCGAGTTTCGCGTTCATCGTGTTCGCAATCGTGTCGTTCTGGAACTCGACGTTCACGCTCGACGTGCCGTTCGGCCACGTGATCCTGCCGCGACTCGTGCAGGGCATCGGCGTCGCCTGCTTCTTCGTGCCGATGACGACGATCACGCTGTCGAGCGTGTCCGACGAACGTCTTGCGAGCGCGTCGGGTCTGTCGAACTTTTTCCGCACGTTGTCGGGCGCGATCGGCACCGCGATCAGCACGACGTTCTGGGAAAACGACACGATCTATCACCACGCGATGCTCGCCGATACGGTCAACACGTATTCGGCAAACACCAACGCCTATACGAATGCGCTCGCGGGCGCCGGGCTGTCCGGCGACAGCCTGACCGCGCAGCTGAACCAGGTGGTGACGAGCCAGGCGTACATGATGGCCACCAACGACTTCTTCCGCATCTCGTGCGCGGCGTTCATCGTGCTGGCGTTGCTCGTGTGGATCACGAAGCCGCGCAAGGGCACCGGGCCATCGTTAGGACATTGAAGCAACTGCACGGCAGAGGCAAATGCACCGCCGCTGCCGCAACTGCTTCAGCTATTGCGACATCGCCTCGCCATTCGGCAGCGTGGTCGTCTTGCCGGGCAGCGTCTCCGGATGCGTCGCATCGGGCGCGTTCTGCGATGGCGTCGCGCTGCCTTGCGGCGCGCCGGCGGTTGTGCCCGTGGCGCCTCTCACATACTGCTTGAAATCCGCACCGGCTTGCCACGGATTCGGCTTGCAGCCGAGCGAGCTGTCGCAATGCGCGGAAAAGCCGATCGTAATGGTGCCATCCGGACCCGCAGCCCGCGTGATCTGAAACGCGAGCGCGCGCTTGCCGCCGTCGGGACCGGCGGTCTGGATCAGCGAATCGTTAGCGGTCTCGATCTGGTACTTCGAATGACTCGCGACCCACGTTTGCGCCCGTTGCCACCAGAGGTCGCATTCGGCCTTGTTCGAGCACGTCAACGGCGCGGTCGCGATCTGCATGACGTTCGGATCGACCTGACCCTGGGTCGAGCATGCCGCCGTCGCCACGAGACACAGCGCGGCCAACAGAGTTTTGTTCTTCACGTCGGTACCTCCCCGGTGGAGCGTGTCATAACATTTTGGACCACCCCATCGAAGCGGTGTTTCATCCAGATCAGAGAATCGCGACCACGCGCGGAGAATTTGCCGATTGCGCATTCGTTCGACGCGCGCAATCCGTAGAGCTTACTTGCGCGTTATGCGCGGCAAAGAAAAAGCGGCCACGTGGGCCGCTTGATCGCTTCTGGAGATGCTGTGGTCCGAATGCTCAGACGCTGATGCGATTGAGCGTGTAGGCGCGATACGCAGCGACGAACGCATCGAACGAACCGACCTCCTCGCGTTCGAGCTTTGCCTGTTCGTCGAGCGATTGCACCGCGAGGTCCGCAAAGGCTTTCGACTGCGCGGCATCGAGCGGACGCGCACGGAAGTACGCGGCGTGCGCTTCGCTTTGAGCGAGGCCGAACGCAAGGAAGCTTTGCTGCTGGTCGCGCATGGTTTGCAGCACGCGAGCCGATGGCGTCAGCGACACGTCCGCGAGCTTCGCGCGTTGCGCGGCGACCGCGCGCGCGTGTTCGTCGCCGCCCTTCAGGCCGTCGAGCACGGCCGCCGCGGCGTCGATTTTCACGAGCAGTTCATTGGCCCAGTCGAGCATCGCGACCGGCTTGCCGTCGCGAACCAGTTCGAGGCCCGGCTTGCGGCCTTCCATCGTCACGCGGCCGAAATTCTCATTGGCTTCCGTGTACGCGGGCGGAGGCAGCGGCGCGCTGTCGTCGAGCGCGCACACGAGCAGATACGCGTCCAGAAAGCGTGATGTTTCGAGCGAAATGCCAGTCGGCTCGAACGGATCGATATCCATGCAACGCACTTCGACGTATTGCACGCCGCGCACGGCGAGCGCATGCAACGGCCGCTCGCCCGGATACGTGACGCGCTTCGGACGAATCGTCGAATAGAACTCGTTTTCGATCTGCAGCACGTTGGTGTTGATCTGCACCCACTCGCCGTCGCGTTGCGTGCCGATCTTCTCATACGCGGGATACGGCTGGCTCACAGCTTTCGCGAGCCCGTCGAGATAGCCGGGCAGCGTGTCGTAGTCGGCGTGCAGGGCGGCTTGCGCGGTCGTGTTCGAATAGCCGAGGTCGCTCATGCGCAGGCTCGTCGCGTACGGGCGATACAGCGTATCGGCGTCGAACGCGTCGAGCGTATGTTTGCGATCGCGAAGGAATCGACGATCGAGCGCCGGCGACGCGCCGAACAGATACATCAGCAGCCAGTTCGTGCGGCGGAAATTGCGGATCAGCGCGAGGTAGCGATCGGACTGGAAGTCGACGGCATTCGCGGCGGATTGCTGATCGGCGTGCAGCAGTCGCCACACGTCTTCGTTGAGCGAATAGTTGTAGTGGATGCCCGCGATGCACTGCATCGTACGGCCATAGCGCAGCGCGAGGCCGATCCGGTACACGTACTTCAGCTTGCCGATGTTCGACGTGCCGTAATCGGCGATCGGGATGCCGTCGTCGGTGGCGGGCAACAGCCCCGGCATCGAGTTGTTCCACAGGATCTCGTCGCCGAGCTGCGCGTAGACGAAACGATGCAGCACGTCGAGCTGCGCGAGGGTTTCGGCGACGTCCTGTTCGGCCGGCGTGATCAGCTCGAGCAGCGCCTCGGAGTAGTCGGTCGTCAGCGACGGATGCGTGAGCGCCGAGCCGAGCGCGCGCGGATGCGGGGTCATCGCGAGCTGGCCGTCGCGCGTCACGCGCAGGCTTTCCCTTTCGATGCCGCGCAGGCCGCGTAACAGCGCATCGCGCTGCGGGCTCGAGTCGAGCACGGACAGACGGTGCGAAAGCGCGTCGGTCGTGCGGGAAGGTGTGGTGTTTGGCATTGATGCGAGTCGCGCGTTGCCGGTCGCCGTGTATCACCAGACGATTCACAGACGGTACAGCGGCTGACAACGTTCGGCGGAATTTTCAGTAGCGGGCACTTTAACATCTCGCCAGAACGGCTGCTTGCGGCCGCTTTGGCGGGGTCTGAGCGGGCTGCCGAGGTCGCGCCGAACTACGCCATCACCATCGCCACGTCACGATGACGCTCACCCGCCGCGCGCCGCGCCCGCCCGGTCCGCCACCTCGTTCCACAGATGCATCGCGGCATACGCGCGATACGGCCGCCACGCGTCGGTGCGGCTGCGTTGCTGCGCGGGCCGTGTGAGCGAAGGATCGCGCGCGCAGATCGATTGCATCAGCACGAGATCCGACGCGGGCCATGCGTCGGCATCGCGCCATGCGCGCATCGCGACGTATTCGACGGTCCAGGGGCCGATGCCGGCGAGTGCTAGCAGCGCGGCGCGCAGGCTCGCGGCGTCGACGGTATCGCTGCTGTCGAGCGGCACGTCGCCGCTCGCGACCGCGCGCGCGAAGCCCTGCAACGCGGCGACCCGTTTGCCCGGCATACCGATTTGCGCGAGATCGACTTCGGCGAGCGCGGCCGGCGTCGGAAAACGCCACGCGGTGTTCTCATGCGGATGCCCGTCGATGCGTTCGCCGGCGCGTTGCACGAGCCGTCCGATGATCGTCGTCGCGGCCTTCACGCTAACCTGCTGACCGACGATCGCGCGCACCACCAGTTCGAAGCCGGACCACGCGCCCGGTACGCGCAGGCCGGGCGCCGCGGCGACGAGCGGCGCGAGCCACGGGTCCGTGGCGAATGCGGCCGCAATCTTGCCGGGATCGGCGCGCAGATCGAACATTCTCGCGACGGGCGCGGCGAGAGCATCGGCATGCCGGCTCGCCGGTCCCTCGATGCTCGCGACGATACAGTGCTTGCGCGGATGCAGCCGCACGCTGAGCGTGCCGCTGTCGCCGTTCCAGGCTATCGCGCGACGATACGCACCGTCTTCGACGGCTTCGACGCCTGGCGTCGCGCGGCCGCTGAAAAAGCGCAGCAGCCGCGGCCAGTCGAACGGTGCCTTGAACGGTAATTCGAGAGTTGCGACGTCGTTAAGCGTGCTCAAGCGGCGTGATCCAGTTGGGAGTTGTGGGAGTCGGCATCGGTGCGGCTTGCGTCGCGACGCGGCACGTCGCCGGCTGATACGCCGCCTGCGTGTTGCGCCTCATTATCGAGCAACGCGGCCTTGCGCGGCAGTCCCCAGCGGTAGCCGGCGAGCGCCCCGCCCTTCTGCACGACGCGATGGCAAGGAATCGCGAGCGCCACCGGATTGGTCGCGCATGCGCTCGCAACGGCACGCACCGCGCGCGGCGAGCCGACCGCCTCGGCGATCTGCGAATAGCTGCGAGTCTCGCCGTACGGGATGCGCCGCAGCGCTTCCCACACGCGCTGCTTGAACGCGGTCGACGCGATATCGAGCGGCAGGTCGAAGTCCTGGCGCGTGCCGCGCAGATACGCATCGATCTGCGCGATGAACGGCGCGAGCCGCCCGGCATCTTCGCGCAGCTCGGCGTTCGCGAACTCGCCGCGCAATTCGTCGATCAGCAGCGCGGTGTCGTCGCCGAAACCGATCTTGCAGATGCCTTTGTCGGTGGCCGCGACCAGCACGAAACCGAGCGAGGTCGGCGCGCTCGCATAGCGCACCGTGAGCCCGGCGCCCTTGCGGCGATAGGCGGACGGCGCCATGCCGAGTTCGGCCGGCGCGCTGTCGTACATTCGCGACGGCGAGCCGAAACCGGCGTCGAGCGTCGCGCGCGTGACGTCGGCGCCGCCTTGCAGCGCATCGCGCAACGCGGCGCCACGCTGCGCGGCCTGGTACTGACGCGGCGACACGCCGACCACACGCTTGAACAGGCGCTGCAAATGGAACGGGCTCACGTGTACGGCATCGCTCAGTTGCGCCAGCGTGAGACGCTGCTGCGGATCGGCATCGAGCGCGGCGCATGCCCGGGCGACGATTTCGAGCTCGCGCGGCAGGCCGCCGGGCTGGCAGCGCTTGCAATCGCGAAAGCCCGCGGCGCGCGCGGCGGCGGCATCGGTGAAGAAAGCGACGTTTTCGCGGCGCGGCTGGCGCGACGCGCACGACGGGCGGCAGAACACGCCGGTCGTCCTGACGGCGTAGAAGAATGCGCCGTCGGCGTCGCGGTCGCGGCGGGTGACGGCGTCCCAGCGTTCGTCGTCGGTGGGCCACTGGGTGGTGTCGACGTCGGTGGCGGTGCGCACGGTGGCGGAATGGCGAGTGGTGGCGTTCATGATGTCTGGGGCCCGGATGGGCAGGCAATGTCGATGCTCATCAATCTAGGCCCGATCGCTACACAGTACGCGCCGCTTCTTGCTCTGTCATTCGGACGCGCTTGTCCTTACCCGTTGTGGGGTCAAACCCGGCAAATCGCAGCCCGATGCGCTCCGGAACGCACTGCGGTCGGGCGTTTTGCCTCAAAGTGCGACAATTTCGCACGATATCGGGTTTTCCCTTAAAAAGTTATTGCGTCGCACCAAGCCGATGTGTATATTAGTACCTGTCTCCTCCATGTCTCCTCCTGATATGGATTCAGCCCGCTCCACTTGAGCGGGCTTTTTTTTGCCTACGTTTTTGTCCGCGCCTGGTCCGATTTAGTCCGCTCGCCCGCGACTTCCCGCCGATCCATCCCCGCCCTTTCTCCTACACTTCCTAATCGGTTCTCCGAACTAGCGAAAGGACGTCCGACATGAAAATCCACATTCGCGAGATCGACCACGTCGTGATCCGGGCGACGCACGTCGACACCCTCGCGCGCTTTTACTGTGACGTACTCGGCTGCAGCGTTGAAAAGGAGCAGCGCGAACTCGGCCTCACGCAACTGCGCGCGGGCCGATCGCTGATCGATCTGCTACAGACCGGCGCGAAGCTCGATCGCGCGGAAAACGGCGCGGCGGGCACGGGACGCAACATGGATCACCTGTGTCTGCGCGTCGAATCCTTCGATGCTGACGCGCTGAAGGCGCATCTGAGCGCGCATGGCGCGCGGCTCGGCGAGCAGGGAGTGCGTTATGGCGCGGACGGATTCGGGCCGTCGCTGTATCTGTTCGACCCCGAGGGCAACATGGTCGAACTGAAGGGGCCGCCGGAAGCGCCACGGGTAACGTCGCTCTGAAGGCCAAAACGAAGCGGCGCGATAAACCGCTTCAGAGTGGCGCCATCAAGCGTCGGCGGGCGCTTTCAGTACGGTCCAGTCGATCTTCACCGCATCGGCTTCGGCGCTGCCGAGCCATGCTTCGCCGTCCTGCACCGTGCATTGCAGCCGCATCGTGCGTTCGGCGAGCGAGCCGAGCGATGCCGCGACATCTTCGCCGAGCGTCCAGACCGTCACGTTGCGCAAGCGGTCGACCTTGTTGCGTACGCCCTGCCACCAGATTTCCGAAGTCCGTCCGCCATACGCGATCACGACCACGCGATTGGAGCGGCCGCTCGCCTTCGCGATGCGGCGCTCGTCAGGTTGACCGACCTCGATCCACGTGTCGATCGCGCCGGTCAGATCCTTCGCCCACAGGTCCGGCTCGTCGACATCCGACAAACCTTTGCAAAATTCCAGCCGTTCCTGCGCGAACAGCGCGAACGCGGCGACGCGGACCATCATCCGTTCGTCGGTTTCGGAGGGGTGACGGGCGATCGTCAGCGAATGGTCGGCGTAATAGTGCCGGTCCATGTCCGCGATCTGCAATTCCGCCTTGTATATCGTCGATTTGAGAGCCATGCCGTTGCTAAACCAGGCGCTCGCTCCACCGGAGCGCAGCGAAAATGAATCGTCGACGGCGCGTTGCCGTTTCTTGTGTTTGCTGTACATCGTTGTTTCCTCCCGCGCCGTCAGCCGGTGCCTATGACGCAGAAGGAAGCATTTACCGGGCCACCGCAGCTTCCGTGGCCGTGCCGTACACGTCGCGAGCCGCGTCCCGCAACGCCTCGAGGACGACAGCGGCCGCCGGAGACAACAGATGCGACTGGCGCGTGATGATACCGAATGTATCCATCCTGCACGGTAAATCGATCGGTACTCGCTTCAATACGCCGTACTGTTGGTATTGACGCGCCACTTCATCGGGCAGTACGGCCAACATGTCGCTTTGCAGCAGCAGGCTCGAAATGGCGAGGAAGTTGTTCGTATTGACGACGTTCTGCGGCGGATTCAGGCCGATCTGCGAAAACATCAGATCGAAGCGATGGCGCAGCACGCTGCCCGGCGGATGCAGCACCCACGCGGCGTTGACGATACCGCGCAGCGTCAGGCCTGTTTCATTTTCGAGCGGATGGCCGGGGCGCGCGACCACGCACAGCGGTTCGTCCGCGAGCGGTTCGTAGCGCACGTCGGTCTTGAACTGGTTCTGCCGTTCGAGCACGCGGCCGATCATGATGTCGAGGTCGCCTTCGGCAAGCCGCGGCAGCATCACGTCCGAGGTTTCGACCTCGGTCCAGATCTGCAGTTGCGGATATCGCTCCTTCACGCTGGCGATCGCGCGCGGCACCATCGTCGCGGCGGCCGCGGCAATCACGCCGATCCGCACCTGGCCCGCGAGCCCCGAGCGCAGCGCCGAGATTTCGTCGTGCGCCTGGCTCAGATTCGACAGCACCATACGCGCGTGCCGGATCATCACCTCGCCGTACAGCGTCGCGTGCATGCCGTGCGGCGTGCGGTCGAACAGGCTCACGCCGAGCATGTCCTCGAGTTCCTTCAGCAGGCGCGACGCGGCCGGTTGCGTCATGCCGAGCACGTCGGCCGCGCGGCGCACGTTGCCCTCCTCCTCCATCGCGGCAAGCAGCAGCAACTGGCGCGTTTTCAGCCGCGCGCGCACGAACCAGTTCGAATAGCTACGCGTCATCGCAGGGTCTCCAGGTTTTTACGAGCGATGTTTGTACGTTCTTCCTCTGAAGTTCCCATAATGCCATATCGAAACTGATATCGGAGAAGCCCAAAAAGGGATTGGAAAGTTATTGGGGCGGCTCATACCATTCGTGGACTTTTGTGAACTTCCGGTGCGCCTTTTCCGCCGATGAACCGCGATCCGCTCGTCCCTCTCGTTGTCAGCCCGTTCCGCCATTACATCAATGGCGGATGGGAGACCGGTGCGACCGCGGGCGTGTCGCTCAATCCGTCGGATCTCGACGAACCGGTCGGCGAATACGTGCGCGCCGATGTGCGGCAGACCGACAGCGCGATCGAGGCCGCGCACGCGGCGTTTCGCGACTGGTCGCTCGCCTCCGCGCAGCGCCGCGCGGACGCGCTCGACGCGATCGGCAGCGAAATGCTCGCGCGCCGCGAGGAACTGGCGCGGCTGCTCGCGCGTGAAATCGGCAAGGTGTTGCCCGAGGCGCTCGCCGAAGCGACGCGCGCGGGGCAACTGTTCAAGCTGTTCGCGGCCGAGGCGCTGCGCGCGTTCGTCGAACCGCTCGCGTCGGCGCGTGCCGGCGTCGAAATCGACGTGACGCGCGAGCCGCTCGGGGTGGTCGGCATCATCGCGCCGTGGAGCGCGCCGCTCGCGATCGCCGCGGCGAAGATCGGCGCCGCGCTCGCGCATGGCAACTGCGTCGTCTACAAGCCGGCCGAATCAGCGCCGGCCTGCGCGGCGGCGCTCGCGTCGATCGTCAGTCGCGCTGGCTTGCCGGCCGGCGTGTTCAACCTCGTGATGGGCAGCGGGCGCAAGGTCGGCGCGCGCATCGTCGCGCATCCGCTCGTCGCCGCGATCAGCTTCACCGGTTCGTCCGACACCGGCACGCGCGTGCTGCAGGCCGCCGCCGCGCGCCAGGCGCGTGTGCAGCTGGAGATGGGCGGCAAGAATCCGTTCGTCGTGCTGGCCGACGCCGATCTCGACGGGGCGGTCGATGCGGCGCTGACCGGCGCATTCAGCGCGACGGGCCAGCGCAGCACGGCGGCCGCGCGGCTGATCGTCGAACGCTCGGTGTTCGCGCCGTTCGTCGACGCGTTGCAGGCGAAGCTCGCGAAACTCACCGTCGATCACGCGTTGAAGCACGGCACCGATATCGGCCCGGTGGCGAACGCGGCGCAGCTCGAACGCAATCTCGACTACGTGCGCATCGGCGAGCAGGAAGGCGCGCAGTTGTTGCGCGGCGGGCGGCGACTGGAGCGCGCGACGCGCGGCTATTTTTTCGAACCGGCGCTGTTTATCGGCGAATCGGAACATCGCATCGCACGCGAAGAGATTTTCGGGCCGCTCGCGATCGTGCTGCGCGCGGACGATTACGAACACGCGCTACATCTGGCGAACGACACCGCCTACGGACTGTGCGCCGGCATCTGCACGCGCTCGCTCGAACGCGCGCGGCATTTTCGCCGCCACGTGCAGAGCGGTCTCGTCACGATCAACCTGCCGACCACGGCCGTCGAGCATCACGGACCCGGCGGTGGGCGCAAGGCATCGGCTTATGGCGCGAGCGATGCCTCGTTCTGGACCGCTGTGAAAACGGCGTACGTGGCGGGCTAGCAGCGATGAGTCGCACCACGGTTTTCGTCACGACATGCGCGCCGCGCCGCGCGCCACGGACCTGCGCCACCGGCCATGCACGACGTTTCACGAATCGCCCGGCTGGCCGAGCCCGGTTCCGCCCAGATCCGCGCGACGGCTGAAGCCGCCCGCGTTACCCCGCTGCAACTACCACGACATCAATGCAGCTTTTCAACTTCAGGAGACAGTAGATGACCAGCAAGCTTCGCCGTTTGACCCTGACCGCGATGGCCGCCGCCGCCCTCGCCGCGCCGTTCGCCGCGCAACTGTCCGCGCATGCGGATGAGCCGCTCAAAGTCGGCTTCCTCGTGAAGATGCCGGAACAGGCGTGGTTCATCAACGAACAGAAAGCCGCGACCGCAGTCGGCCAGAAGGACGGCTTCTCGGTCGTCAACATCGGTACGCCGGACGGCGAAAAAGTGCTGGCCGCAATCGACAACCTCGGCGCGCAAGGCGCGAAGGGCTTCGTGATCTGCGCACCTGACGTGCGTCTCGGACCGGCGATTCAGGCACGCGCGAAGCGCTACAACATGAAGTTCGTGACCGTCGACGACCAGCTGGTCGATTCGACCGGCAAGCCGCTCGCGAACGTGCCGCACCTCGGCATGTCGGCGTTCAAGATCGGCAACCAGGTGGGCCAGGCGATCACCGACGAAATGAAGCGCCGCGGCTGGAAGCCTGAAGAAGTCGGCGCGCTGCGTATCACCGACTACGAACTGCCGACCGCGAAGCTGCGCACCGACGGCGCGACGCAGTCGCTGCTCGCCGGCGGCTTCAAGAAAGAAAACGTCTTCGACGCGCCGCAGAAAACCACCGACGACGAAGGCGGCTTCAACGCGGTGTCGCCGGTGCTCGCGCAGCATCCGAACATCAAGAAGTGGGTGATCTTCGCGCTCAACGAGGAAAGCGTGCTCGGCGGCGTGCGCGCGACCGAACAGCTGCATATTCCGGGCACGGACGTGATCGGCGTCGGCATCAACGGCGCGGGCGAGGCGTTCGCCGAGTTCCAGAAGAAGGAACCGACGGGCTTCTACGGCACGATCGCGGTCAGCTCGACGAACCACGGCAAGGAGAGCACTGAAAACCTCGTCGAATGGATCAAGGACGGCAAGCAGCCGCCCGCCGACACGCAAACCACCGGCAAGCTGATGGTGCGCGGCAATTGGCAGGACGTGCGCAAGGAACTGGGTATTTAAGCGAAGTTCTCGCAGCAGATAGCGGACCGCATCGCGACTTGCGTTTAGCGCGAGCGCGGCCCGCTCAGGTTTCATCCGTTCGAGGTTTTTCGATGACGTCCTTATTCACCGGGTCTCAAGCCCGCGAGGCGGCGCTCGCGCCCTCGCCTGCATCGACGCCCGCGTCCGCCGCCCCCTATCTGCGGCTCGATGGCATCACCGTGCGCTTTCCGGGCGTGCTCGCGCTCGACCAGGTCTCGCTCGAAGTGCGCCGCGGCGAGGTGCACGGCCTGATGGGCGAAAACGGCGCCGGCAAGTCGACGCTGCTCAAGGTGCTGTCCGGTGTCAATCATCCTGTGTCGGGCACGCTGTCGCTCGATGGCGTCGAGCAGCAGTTCGCGACGACCAAGGCGGCGATCGCAGCGGGCATCGCGATCATCTATCAGGAACTGCATCTGGTGCCGGAACTGACCGTCGCCGAAAACCTGATGCTCGGCGCCTTGCCGAATCGCTTCGGGGTACTGGACGAAAAGGCTTTGGTCGCGCGCGCGATACGCGAGCTCGAACGGCTCGGCGAAAAGCTCGATCCGTCGCAACAGGTCAAGCATCTGTCGATCGGTCAGCGGCAGATGATCGAAATCGGCAAGGCGCTGATGCGCGACGCGCGCGTGATCGCGTTCGACGAACCGACCAGCTCGCTGTCGTCGCGCGAAACCACGCAACTGTTCCGCATCATCCGCGCGCTGAAGGCCGAAGGCCGCGCAATCATCTACGTCACGCACCGGATGGACGAAGTCTATGAGCTGTGCGATCGCGTCACGGTGTTTCGCGACGGCCGCCGCATCGAAACCTTCGAGGCGGGCGCGGGACTCGATCGCGATCGGCTGATCAGTTGCATGGTCGGCCGCTCGATCGCCGATGTGTACGGCTATCGCGCGCGCGAGCACGGCGACGTGCAGCTTCAGGTCGACAGCCTGATGGGACCGGGCCTGCGCGAACCGGCCTCGTTTTCGGCGCGCAAGGGCGAGATCGTCGGCTTTTTCGGACTCGTCGGCGCGGGCCGCTCCGAACTGATGAAGCTGATCTACGGCGCGGTCAAGCCGAGTGCCGGCGAGGTCGCGCTGAAGGGTAAGCGCGTGCAGTTCGCCACCCCGCGCGACGCGGTGCGCGCCGGTGTCGCGCTGTGTCCCGAGGATCGCAAGCAGGAAGGCATCGTGTCGATCGCGTCGGTGTCGGACAACCTGAACATCAGCTGCCGCCGCCATTTCAGCCGCTTCAACGTGCTCAACGGCCGCAAGGAAGCGCAGACCACGCGCGAGTTCATCGGCAAGCTCGCGATCAAGACCCGCAACGGCGACACGCCGATCGGCACGCTGTCCGGCGGCAATCAGCAGAAGGTGATCCTGTCGCGCTGGCTCGCCGAAGAGATCGACGTGTTCCTGATGGACGAGCCGACCCGCGGCATCGACGTCGGGGCACGCAGCGAGATCTACGGGCTGCTGTATGGGCTCGCCGAGGCGGGCCGCACGGTCATCGTCGTGTCGAGCGATCTCGCCGAGGTGATCGGCGTGACCGATCGCGTGATCGTGATGAAGGAAGGCCGCATCGTCGGCGATCTGCCCAAGGCGCAGGCCACGCCGGATGCACTGATCAAGCTGGCGCTGCCGCGCTGATCGGCCGACGGCTCGCGCCACCGGACCTCTACCGAATACCGCAACGAATACCGCAACGAAAGCGGCATTGAATGGAACAGACATCATGAACATACCTTCCACCGATTCCTCGACCCCCGCCGTCGCCTCCGCCGGTTTGACCGCGCGGGCGGCGCGTACCTGGGACCTGATCAACAAATCCGGCATCGTGATGGTGTTCATCATCCTGTTCGCGGTGCTGTCGTTCACGGTCCCCGACTTTCTGAGCTCGCGCAATATCCAGGGGCTGCTGCTGTCGGTCACGCTGATCGGCTCGATCTCCGTCACGATGATGTTCGTGCTCGCGCTCGGCGAGGTGGACCTGTCGGTGGCGTCGATCGTCGCGTTTTCGGGTGTGGTGGCTTCCGTGCTGATCACCGCGACGCATAGCGTGTTCATCGGCGTCGCGGCCGGCGTGCTCGCGGGCGGCGCGGTCGGGCTCGTCAACGGCACGCTGGTTGCGCGCTACAAGATCAACTCGCTGATCGTCACGCTCGCGATGATGGAGGTCGTGCGCGGCCTCGCCTACATCACGTCGAACGGCGACGCGGTGATGATCTCCGAGGAGCGCTTCTTCGATCTCGGCGGCGGCTCGTTTCTCGGCATTTCTTATCCGATCTGGAGCAACATCGTCGGCTTCGTGCTGTTCGGCTTTCTGCTGAAAAAGACCGTGTTCGGCAAGAACGTGCTGGCCGTCGGCGGCAACAGCGAAGCGGCAGTGCTCGCTGGGCTGCCCGTCACGCGCATCAAGATCACGGTGTTCGTGCTGCAAGGCCTCGTGACCGGCTTCGCGGGCGTGATGCTCGCGTCGCGCATGAGCCTCGGCGATCCGAAGACATCGGTTGGGCTCGAGCTCGGCGTGATTTCCGCATGCGTGCTCGGTGGCGTGTCGCTGACGGGCGGCGTCGCGACGATCTCCGGCGTGCTGGTCGGCGTGCTGATCATGGGTTCGGTGCAGGACGCCATGAGCCTGCTGAACGTGCCGACGTTCTACCAGTATCTGATTCGCGGCGGCATCCTGCTGCTCGCGGTGCTGTTCGACCAGTTCCGCCGCAGCAAGCGCGTCCACTGACGCGCCGTTGCTCGTGGCCGGTTTCCTGCGCTTTGCGAGAAGGCGTACTGCCGATGCGGGTCGATAAAACCCGCATCGGCTTTTTTATTGCACGCGAAGCCGCGCCGGTATCGAAAGCAATAAAAAAACGGCTTGGCATCTGAATGCCCAAGCCGCTTCCTTTAGCTCACGCGCCCACTCCTGCGGCTTTTAAAGCTGCAGCGGATCCGCATGCGACCGTATTCCGGCTTTTGCCGGAATACCGGCGTTGTACTTATTGCTTGATAAATCGGTCGTTCGCCCAGAGCCCCTCGGTGTCGCTATTGCCTGAATTCACGAACTCGACGTCGTGGCCGACCACCCGCACTACGCGGAAACTCGAGTCGGTCGGTGTCGATACGCATTGATATCCGGAGAAGAATTCCTGCATTTGTTGCTGTTCACCGGCTTGCGCGTGGTGGTCGACCGCATCGAGCTTGTCCTTCGATACGCAGCCGTACGCATTGGCCTTGAACTGGATCGTTTGCTGCGGCTTGATCACGACGTCTTGCGCCTGAACGCTAGCGGCAGCCAATCCCGCAATGGCGAAAACAACGGCAATTCGAACTTTCATTTATCCCTCCGGTGCGGGCCGAAAAAATACTCGGGTTAGCTATGTATTTAACTTTAACGGTGGACCCGCATCTTGCACTATAGGAGAACCGAGGAGAACGACAAGCACATCTTGTGTGCGGTCGCAACAGTGGCGAATTGTCGCACTCCCGGTAGCGGCTGCTTAAAGCTTGAGCACGCACCTGACTGGATGGCAATGAAACGGATAACTAACAGACTCCTCGTGCGCACGGCTTTATCTGGTAAAGCTTTGCACGCGTATTCGCGTAAACTCGGAGCGTCAATTAAGCCAATTAATACAATTTAATCAACGAATTTGTGCATTGCACACAAAGTCATTCGGCAGGCAAAAGCCGGTACGCGCAATAACGAGGTAAATGCAGAAAATAAATAGTGCCAGCCGTATATCGAGGATAGCCCTGAAGCGTTTGCAACGCCTCATTGCCGAAACCGCACTAACCGGGGTCACGGCGCGCAAAGCCACGCGGACAAGGCAAGGGCGGCGCGAACGTAGCGCAATGCACCATCGGGCGCCGCCTGAATCCAGGGTCGATCAGCGTCGCACTGCCATGCGGGTACAAGCGGTGCTCTACAATTGAAACAAATCTCCTGCACCTGGAGGCTATCGTGAACGAGCACGTGATACTCGGGATTTTTCTGGTCGTTCCGCTGCTGATCGTCGCGTTTCTTTTCTCCGACGAATTGTGGCAGGAGCACCGACACCTGCACGAAGGACGACCAATGCCAGCGCGACCCCGGCGCATCGACTGGCGGCATCCGCTGCGCCGTGCGCGCGACCGGATCTGAGATTGCGAAGTGGATCGCCCAAAGAAAAAAGCCTGCCGCTGCGGGCAGGCTAAAAAAGAGATCCACACTCAATGCCTTGAACACAAGGCAGTAGCAGTCTAGCGGCGCCGCGCCTGCCAGTGGTTTCAACGGCTTTTACAGTTGTTACCGCACGTGACCGCGATGCGCGGCGCGTAGATGGGTGCGCCGCGAGTCGCACGTCCTCGATGCTTCAATGGGCGCGCCAGTGCGCTCGAATTCGTGTGGCGAGCGCTTCGAGCGTGTCCGCATCGGCGCGCTCGCGCGCATGCAGTTTCAACGGTTGACCTTGCCAGCGCGGAATCACGTGGAAATGGACGTGCGGCACCGTCTGTCCCGCCGCCGCGCCGTTGAACTGGCCGATGAACACGCCGTCCGGGCGCAGCGCCGCACGCACTGCGATCGCGAGCTTCTGCGCCATGCGCATCGACGCGACCAGCGCCTCATCCGACAGATCGAAAATTTCCGCCACCGCCTCTTTCGGCACGACGAGCAAATGGCCATCGGCTTGCGGCATCAAGTCCATGAAAGCCAGTGCCTGGTCGTTTTCCGCCACCTTGATGCACGGTAGTTCACCGCGCAAGATTTTGGCGAACGGGTTGCTGTCGTCATAGCTCATCGCGTTTCCTTTGCTCGTTGGGGCTGGGTTCGATTCGCGGGTCGATAGCGGGGCACCGTCTTGGCCGCGCAGCTTCATGCCGCAGGTTTCCTATTCTCCACCCGATCGCTTACGACACACGTGCGGCGCGCCGGATCGCTTGCGGCGGCTGGCCGAATGCGCGCAAAAAGGCGCGTCGCATGCGCTCGGGGTCGACGAAGCCAGTGTCGGTCGCGACCGTTTCGATCGAATGACGGCCGGTTTCGAGCATCGTGCGTGCCGCTTCGACGCGCAGCGCCTCGATCGCACGGGCCGGCGACTGGCGCGTCTCGTCGCGAAACGCGCGGCTGAACTGGCGCGGACTCAGATGCGCGACGTCGGCCAGCTGCTCGACACTCAGCGGCTCGCGCAGATGGCTCTTCGCATACGACAGCGCGTTCTGGATCCGGTCGGATTTCGGTTCGAGATCGAGCATCGCCGAGTACTGCGACTGCCCGCCGGTGCGGCGGTGATAGACCACGAGCTTTTTCGCGATCGTGCGCGACGCCTCGACGCCGAGGTCGTTCTCGACGAGCGCGAGACACAGATCGATGCACGCGGTCATGCCGGCCGAGGTCCACACCGAGCCGTCGACGATGAAGATGCGGTCCTCGTCGACCCGCGCGCGCGGAAAGCGCCGCTGCAGGTCGCGCGCATGCGCCCAGTGGGTGGTCGCGTGGCGGCCGTCGAGGATGCCCGCTTCGGCGAGCACGAATGCGCCGGTGCAGATGCTGGCGGTGCGGCGCGAAGCGGCGAGGGCGTCGTTCAGAAACGCAAGCAGCCCCGGCGACGACGGCGCGATCTCCATCGCGCCGGTGACGATCACCGTGTCGTAGGCGGGATCGCCGAACGGCCGCGTCGCGACCTCGACGCCCGCCGAGCTGCGCACCGTGCCGCCGTGCTCGGAGATCACCGCGACGTCGTACGCGGGCTCATCGGTGTCCTGATTGGCGAGTTCGAAAATCGATACCGCGACCATGTCGAGGATCTGGAAGCCCGGAAAAACCACCACGCCGATGCGTTTCATTTGCTTGTCCGGAAACGAGGGAAATACGACATTTGAGACAAAACGGTACGCGCCTACACTGAGCTCGTCAACCCCGCCGTATCAGCGCAAAAGCCGCGACGCGGCGAGTTCACGGATGTTCCAATTCACTGAACAGGGCGGCCGCATCATGCGCAACCCGCAAGGAGAGCTTCAATGGCAACGCAGGCAGACAAGGGCGTACAAGGCAATTCGAACGAAGGCAAGGGCACGGCAGTGGTGACGGGCGCATCGTCGGGTATCGGCGCGGTCTACGCGGACCGGCTCGCGCGACGCGGCTACGATCTGCTGCTGATCGCGCGCGACGGCGCGCGCCTCAGCAGTCTCGCCGAGCGGCTGACGAAGGAGACCGGACGCCGCGTGAGCACCGTCACCGCCGATCTGACCGACAAGGCCGACGTGCGCCGCATCGAGAACCAGTTGCGCGCCGAGCGCGGCATCACGATGCTGGTCAACAACGCGGGCGTCGGCGCGACCGCGACGCTGATCGACTCGGACATCGATGAACTCGAGAAGATGATCGACCTGAACGTCACCTCGCTCACGCGCCTGACGGCGGCGGTGTTGCCGGGTTTCATCGCGCGTGGCGCGGGCACGGTGATCAATATCTCGTCGATCGTCGCGCTGTCGCCGGAGTTGCTGAACGGCACCTATAGCGGCACCAAGGCGTACGTGTTGAACCTCACGCAGTCGCTGCATCACGAGGTGGGCGGCAAGGGCGTGCGGCTGCAAGCGGTGCTGCCGGGTGCGACGAGCACCGCGTTCTGGGATCGCGCGGGTCTTGCGGTCGAGAACCTGCCTTCGCAGATCGTGATGAGCGCCGAGGACATGGTCGACGCGGCGCTTGCCGGTCTCGACCAGGGAGAGCTGGTGACGATCCCGTCGTTGCCCGATGCCGCCGACTGGGAGCGTATGAACAGCGCGCGGCTGCATCTGCAGCCGAATCTGTCGCGCAGCGCGCCCGCCGAGCGCTATACGCGCGCCGTCGCGGCGTAAAGCAGAAGGTGGGGAAGGGCGGCGCCGGACTCAGCCGCTCACCGCCACCTGATTCCTGCCATCGTGTTTCGCCCGATACAGGCCGACTTCGGCGGCTTCGATCAGCGTCGTGACCGGTTCGGCGTCCGACGGCACCACCATCGCCGCGCCGATGCTGATCGTGACGACGCCGTCCGCCGAGCCCGCATGGGTGATCGCGAGGTCTTCGATCGCGATGCGGATTTTCTCCGCGAGCAGGCGCAGGCTGCCCGCCGACGCGCCCGGCACGACCACCGCGAACTGCTCGCCGGCGAAGCGCGCGGCGAGATCCGGCGAGCGGCCGAGGCACGCTTCGATCGTATGCGCGACGCTCTTCAGCACTTCGTCGCCGGCGACGTGGCCGTAGGTGTCGTTGTAGGCCTTGAAGTTGTCGACGTCGATCATCAGGAGGCCGAGGGTGGTCTTGTCGCGCGTGCCCCGGCTCCATTCGGCGGCGAGATGCTCGTCGAGGTAGCGGCGGTTCGACAGGCCGGTCAGACCGTCCGAATGCGTGAGCCGCTGCAACTCGAGATTCGTCGCCAGCAGTTGCTGTCGAGATTGCCGGAGCGCACGGTACGCCTCGTCGCGTTGCAGCAGGTTCAGATACGAGCGCGAGTGATAGCGGATGCGTGCGATCAGTTCGATGCGATCGGGCAGCTTCACGAGGTAATCGTTCGAGCCGGCCGCGAATGCCGCGCTTTTGACGAGCGGTTCCTCCCTGGTCGACAGCGCGATGATCGGGATGTCGCGCGTGGCCGGATTCAGCCGATATTGCCCCACCAGCGTCAGCCCGTCGGTGCCAGGCATCACGAGATCTTGCAGGATCACCGTCGCGCGCGTTTGCTCGGCGCAGCGCACCGCGTCCTCCCATGACGCGCAGTAGTGAAAGTCGACGCCCGGCTCGTCGGCGAGCGCCTCGCGCACCGCCTCGGCGATGGTCGCCTCGTCGTCGACCAGCAGCACCATGATCGGGCACTCGGCCGCCGGCGGACTGGCGAGGAGGCGCGCGAGCGCATCGTCGATGGCGGGACAGGGTGCATCCTCCGCGACGAGCGTTTGCGCCTGCGCGTTCGCTTCGTCTGCGGGATGCAGCGTTGCGACGTTCTGGGGCAGTTTAGAGGTGTCCATGTGGTTCAGCCAGAATGAAGGTCAGGAAAGGCACGTCAGCTTGCGGGAGAGGAAAGGCGCTCGTTGGCCACTGCCACGAGCGCGCCCCAGAGAACCGCGCCTCGTCGTCAAAACTTCCACTGGTCAGATAATAGTCGGCGCCCGCACCGAGTCCAGCGCGCAATGCCATGCGCCGGATTTCACATGGAACGTTATGTGTCTGTTACAGAGTTAATGTCCGGTTACCAACTGCAGCATCTATTTCCGTCCGCCTTGGCGACAATTCGTCCATGCCTGAACGGCGGGAGCTCAAAATGAAAAAGATCGCAGTGGCGTTGGTAATGGCGGGTAGTTTGACGGTGGCGGGCCAGGCGTCCGCGCACGGAAACGGCGGCGATGTGGTGGGCGCCCTTATCGGTGGTGCGGTGCTGGGCGCGGTGGTCAGCTCGGCATTAACGCCGGCGCCAGTGGTCGCGTATCCGCAGCCGGTCTATGCGGAGCCCGCGTATCAGCCCGCGCCGGCTTACGCGGCACCGCCGCCCGGATACTGCTATGACCAGTATCAGCGCGCCTATGTCGCGTGCGGCGCACCGCCGCCCGGTCAATACGGCTCGCGCAGCCGCAACCCGAGCCGCAGTGGTGAGCGCGGACAGGCTCTGATGCGCGGGTGATTCGGACTGGCAACGCGCAGACAAAAAGGCCGTCGCTCAATGCGACGGCCTTTTCCATATGAAGCACGGCTTAGTGCTTGTGATGCAGCCACTCCGCGTAATGCGTGTCGAGCCAGCGCTCGAGCCTGGGCGGCTTGGACGGATCGCGGTGACGCGACATCATCCAGATGGCAAAGCCGACCAACAGCATGACGGCGGGCCCCATCAGGTAGGCGAGCATTGATTCAGGCATCGGAACCTCCGTATCGGCTTGCATCCATCTCTCAGTGTAGGCGAAGGAAGCGGGGCAAGAACGACGATGTGAAACTGTCGAAAGAAGCGGAAAAAGGTGCGTTTGCGCCCGGGTTGGAAACCTTATTGTTCGATGATTTTTCCTTTGTCTGCTTAGGTTTCTGACGACGCCGTATCAGCCTGTGTACCATCCCGTTTCCGGCGTGAAGGCAAACGTCACATGGCGCCAAAACCCATGACGATGCCGTCAAGCCGTCCCGTTCGCCGTCTGCCGTGCGTCTTCCATCTGGCTATCGACAAAGTCTGCCCAACTCTGAAGCATGTGACGCTGCCGCGTCGCTTCATAGGTCGCATCACGATTCGCGATGTCGTCCCCCGCGCCTGATTGCTGCTCCATATTGCGCAGATGCGTCGACGCGGTGCGACGAAAGTCATGCAGCACGAAATGCTCAACGTCGAGCCCCAATGCCTTGACCGCCTGGTTCAGGGTGCTTTTGGCGATCGGCCGATCGCCGCCCCTGACGCTCGGGAATACGAACGTCTCGCTGGCGCGGGCGCGCTGCAACTCGCGCAGCAGCGCAACCGCCTGACGCGGCAGATGGACGATGCGGTCTTCCCGCGCGTTCAGGCGCGTGGCGGGGATCGCCCATAGCGCGTTGTCGAGATCGAACTCGGCCCATGTCGATTCGACGAGGTCCGACTTGCGCGCCATCGTCAGCACCAGCAGATGCAGCGCGAGCTTCAGCGGGCGGCGGATATTCGACGTGTCGATCGTGCGCAGCATGACACCGATCTCGGCGCCGGACAGCACGCGGGTGCGGCTGTCGAAGGTCGCGATCGAGCGCGCCGGCACGACTTCCGCGGGGTTGCCGGTGGCGAGCTGCCGTGCGATCAGGTATGCGTACAGGCGCTTTACGACGTTGCGCGTGTGCAGCGCCATTTTCGGCGAGCCGCGGCTTTTGATGCGCTCGCAGATCGCGATGATGTCGTCGGCGCTGACCGCGCCGATCGGCTTGTTGCCGATCGCGGGCAGCACGTCCTTGTCGAGCGCGCGCCGCGTGGTGCGGCGATATTCGTCCGACTTGCCGGCCAGCGCCGTCGCGAGATAAAGCTCGGCCGCTTCGCGCAGCACGTCGGCCTTGCTCTCGGCACCCCGATCGCGCCGCGCGGTCGCCACCGGCGAGATGCCCTGCGCGACGAGTGCCGCGTACCGCTGCGCCTTCGCGCGCGCGACGCGCAGAGAAATCATCCGGTAATCGCCGATGGTCGCGAGCGGCTGACGCTTGCCGTTCAACGTATAGCGGAAGCGCCAGACCTTGGTGCCGGTCGTCATGACCTCGATCACGAGGCCGTTGCCGTCGGCGACGCAGTAGCGGGTCGCGCGGGGTTCGAGTGCGCGGATCTCGGATTCGGTCAGCGGGGTGGCGAGGCGGGGCATGGTTTTGGCGACGCTCTACGGTTAGGCTCGGACAGCGGGGATTTTAAACCTTGGGATTAATTGTGTACCTAAGATTTACCGCGTTTTTGGTCGACGGAGTGCGATTTTCCATCGCGCGGCCGCGTGGCCAATTTGACCAAAAAAGGCCAAATGGCGGTGGGACCGCGTCGACGAACAAGTTCTGCGTTACTTGCCGATGCAGAATCGGCTGAAAATCACTCCGAGCAGATCGTCCGAACTGAACTCACCGGTGATCGAATTCAACTGATCCTGCGCGAGCCGCAATTCCTCGGCGAACAGATCGAGCGCCTGCGCGTTCTGCTCCGCATGCGCGGCAGCGGTAGCCAGATGCTCGTCGGCCGCGCGCAGCGCGATCAGGTGCCGCTCGCGCGCGAGATAGACGCTCTCCGCGCCCGCCTGCCAGCCGGCGATTCGCAGCAGCTCATCGCGCAGCAGCGAGACGCCGTCTCCCTTCTTCGCCGACAGCCGCACTTCGCTGAGTTCGAGATCGGCGTCGAGCGCCTGGGTCGCTGGCGCGAGCCCGGTCAGGTCGGTTTTGTTCAGCACGCGTACGACCGGCACGCCGCGCGGAAAGCGTCCGGCGATCGTTTCGTCGTCGCCCGTCATGCCGGTGCGCGCGTCGAGCAGATGCAGCACCACGTCCGCGCGCTCGATCTCGCCCCACGTGCGCTCGATGCCGATCTTTTCGACCTCGTCCTCGGTTTCGCGCAGGCCGGCCGTGTCGATCACGTGCAGCGGAATGCCTTCGATCTGGATCGTCTGCGCGACCTTGTCGCGCGTGGTGCCGGCGATCGGCGTGACGATCGCGAGCTCGGCCCCGGCGAGCGCGTTCAGCAACGACGACTTGCCGACGTTCGGCTGCCCCGCCAGCACGACCGACAAACCCTCGCGCAACAACGCCCCCTGGCGCGCCTCGCTGAGCACATGAGCGAGACGCTCTCGTATGCGCGCGAGCTTGCCGCGCGCGTCGGCGGCCTCGAGAAAGTCGATTTCCTCTTCCGGGAAGTCGAGCGTCGCTTCGACCAGCATCCGCAGCGTAATCACTTCTTCGACCAGTGCGTGGATGTCGCGCGAGAACGCGCCGTCGAGCGAACGGCCGGCCGAACGCGCGGCGGCCTCGGTGCTCGCCTCGATCAGATCGGCGACGGCTTCGGCCTGCGCGAGGTCGAGCTTGTCGTTCAGAAACGCGCGACGCGTGAACTCGCCGGGCTCGGCGAGCCGCAGGCCGAACGCGCGGCCGGCGTCGATACAGCGCTGCAAGACCAACTGCAGCACGACCGGGCCACCGTGGCCTTGCAGTTCGAGCACGTGCTCACCGGTGTACGAATGCGGCGCCGGGAAGTACAGCGCGATGCCGCGGTCGAGCGGATTGCCGCTCGCGTCGAGAAACGGCACATAGCTCGCGTGACGCGACGCGAGCGTCTGGCCGGTGAGGGCCTGCATCAATGGCTGGGCGGCGGCCGCGCCAGCGCGACCGAACGAAATCCGCACGACGCCGATGCCTCCCCGGCCGGGCGCGGTAGCAATGGCAACGATGGGATCGGAGTCGGTCGTGAGCATGGAAAGTCGGGGAAAACGCGAGGGGGAGGGCAGCGCCGCGTCGGTCGAGTCGGCGCGAGGCATTGTAACGCGCGCGCTTCGGACGGAAGGGTTGGCGGCAAGGATGTGAAGCGAATGGCGCGCTGGTTCGCCCTACGATCCGAGCAACTCAGATTTATCTTAAGTAAGCTAGGATCGTTACTACGATTCTTAAGAACAATTGAGATTTGATGGGACCGTCGGTTCAGGCAAAGCCAGGCCAGGCAATAGAGAGATGAAAAAAATCGAATCCGTGCAACGCGTTACCGGGCGCGCGCTGCAAGCTAAAACTATCTCAAATAGGAGAAAACAAAGCTTGATTGGTTGTCAACTAGGTGAACGCTGAATCGCACAATCTGGCCCATGCCAACCGACAAAGAAAAAGCCGCGTTCGCCAAGAGGCTGAAGGATCTGCTCGAGCCGCTGAAAATTCGCGGCGGGACCAAACTCGCCGAGCAGTTCAATCTTCGCTATCACGGCGAGCGGCCCGTGACACCACAGACCGCGCACAAATGGCTGACGGGTACGACGATTCCGAAGCCGGACAAGTTGCGCACGCTAGCCGAATGGTTGAACGTCAAGGAACACTGGCTCCATTACGGACCCGCGCCCGGCGCCAGCGCAAGACCGATGGCTCGCGGCGAAAAATATCCGCCGACGCCGGAAACGATCGAGCTCGCTTCCAAGATCGCATCGTTGACCCCGAAGGACCGGAATCTGGTCGAGGAAATGATCGTGCGCTTTTACGGCGAAGATTCCGACGAAGAGTGAGCGACGCAATTTAAGCGCGGCGGCCGGCCGCATTTCCTTCCACCGCATGTCAAAAAAAAGCCGCCCGGTTCGCACCGGGCGGCTTTTCGTTTTCAGCTTGCGGCGCGGCGGCCATGCGGACCGCCGCGGGACGGAACATCAGGCCGGCTTCGCCTTCGAGCTGCCCATCATCCGCGTGATGTAGTACTGCTGCGCGATCGACAGCACGTTGTTCACGACGTAGTACAGCACGAGACCCGCGGGGAAGAAGAAGAACATCACCGAGAACGCGATCGGCATGAACATCATCATCTTTGCCTGAACCGGGTCCGGCGGCGTCGGGTTCAAGCGGGTCTGCAGGAACATCGACACGGCCATCAGGACCGGCAGGATGAAATACGGGTCCTGCTGCGACAGATCCTGAATCCACAGAATCCACGGCGCGCCGCGCATTTCCACCGACGACAGCAACACCCAGTACAGCGAGATGAACACTGGGATCTGGATCACGACCGGCAGACAGCCGCCGAACGGATTGACCTTCTCGGTCTTGTACAGCTCCATCAGCGCCGCATTCATCTTTTGCGGATCGCCCTTGAAGCGTTCGCGCAGCGCTTGCATGCGCGGGGTGATCGCCTTCATGCGCGCCATCGACTTATAGCTCGCGGCCGACAGCGGGAAGAACACCGCCTTGATCAGCAGCGTCAGCAGCACGATCGACCAGCCCCAGTTGCCGACATAGCTGTGGATCTTCGACAGCAGCCAGAACAGCGGTTTCGCGATGATCGTGACCCAGCCGTAGTCCTTCACCAGATCGAGGCCCGGGGCAATGCCAGCGAGCATCTTCTCTTCTTCCGGACCGGCGAACAGACGCGCGGACACGCTGACGGTCTGGCCCGGCTGGATGGTCGGCATCGCCTGCTTCATGCCGACGCGATACAGCGACGGATCGATCTTCTCGGCGTAGAACTCGCGCTTCACGCCTTCCTGCGGAATCCACGCCGACGCGAAGTAGTGCTGGACCATCGCGACCCAGCCGTCGTTGGCTGACGTCGCGAAGTTCTCCTTGTTCTTGTCGAGATCGCTGAACGTCATCTTCTGGAAGTGATGCTCGTTCGTGTAGACAGCCGGTCCGATGAACGTGTGCGAGAAGCGCGGCGTTTCGACCGGCTGGTCGTCGCGCACGAGCTCCATATAGACCTGCGGCGTCACCGGCGTGGTGCCGACGTTCTGTACCTTGGTCTCGACGCCGATCACGTAGCTGCCGCGCGTGAACGTATACGTCTTGATGACCCTGAGGCCGCCCTTTTCCGGCGACTCGAAGCTCATCTGGAACGAGTTCTGACCCTCAGCCAGCTGGGTCGGCTGGTTCGGCATCAGCGTGAAGACATCGTTGTGATTCGGGAAATCACCGCCAAGCAGGCCGGTACGCGCCAGATACGTGTGATTGTTCGTCTTGTCGAACAGGGTGATTACGAGGTCCGGCTGCTTGCCGTCGCCCTGCTTGACGAGCGACAGCCGCGACAGCGTGCCGCCGCGGGTGTCAATTTCGCCGCTATAGACGTCGGTGCCGAACTTCACGAGCTGCGATTGCGCGGCTGCCGGCGCGTTGCCGGGCGCGGCCGCGTTGGTGGCCGGCAGATCGGCCGGTTGGGTGCCCGGCGTCGTGGTACCCGGCGCAGCGCTGCCGGCGGTCTGGGTCGGCGTCGTGCTCGGGAAGAACATCGACGGGCGTCCGTGGTCGCGTTGCCAGTTGTCGAACAGCATGACAGCTGACATGAAAAAGATGACCCATAGGACGGTGCGTTTGATATCCATGCGTTGTCTCAGTGTCGATGGAACGGCGCGTCAGCGCTTTTCAGAGGTGGGTGGCGGGACGAGATCGATGCCGCCCGCGGAAAACGGGTGGCAGCGGCAAACACGCCTCACGGCGAGATAAGTCCCGCGCGCGGCGCCATGATACTGGATTGCCTCGCGCGCGTAATCAGAGCAGGAAGGGTAAAAACGGCACCGGTTGCCGAGCATGGGGCTCACGGCAAGCTTGTAAAAACGCAATAAAGCGAAGAGTACCGTTTGCATGGCAGGTGCGGCCGAACGGCGCCGCGCAACGTGGAGTACCGAGCGACGCCCGCGCCCTGAAGCTGCCGGCGCAACGCCCGTTGCGGCGACCGTGGTGCGAGCGGTCACCGCGTCATTCCGTCCTGGGCGCCTCCGCGGGCGGCGCCTGACGACGGGTAATTTCGCGCGCTGCCTTGTCGAGCAACGCTTCGATTTCGCTGCGGCACAGCGCCTTCAACGGGGGCGACGACGCGCTCGGCAAAGCCTTTTTGTCGAAACGCGTGTGTAGACGCAGCAGCACATCCCAACCGCCGAATTCCACACGACGGACCCGGAAGGCTTCGCGCGCGATCCGGCGCACCAGATTACGCGTGGCCGCGCGCGGCGCATACTTCTTGCCGATCACGAGACCAAGACGCGCCTCGTTGCCGGTGGGCCGGCCGTACACGACGAAGTGCGCGGTACGGCGCCACGGCCGCAAACGAAAAACGGATGAAAATTCATCCGTTTTTAGCAGCCTTGCGGCTTTGGGGAAGGCGGCTTGCGCTCGCAACGGAACCGAGCCCGGTTGCTGCGCCCCGGCCGATCCCGCTTCGCCACGGGCTTCAGTCACAGCGCGCAATCCGCTTGCCTTAGATCGCGAGGCGCTTGCGGCCCTTCGCGCGACGTGCGTTGATGACCTTGCGGCCGCCAGCGGTCTTCATGCGAACGCGGAAGCCGTGGGTGCGCTTGCGACGGGTAACGGAAGGTTGGTAGGTACGTTTCATGTTGCTCTCACTTGATCGAAAAAAACCGCGCGATCATCGCTGAAAGCGCAATGGCCGGTGGTTCACTGAAATTGGTTTTCGCGGAACCCGCTATTTAAACTGGTTTTCCGTTGGCCGTCAATACTTTAGCCATCCTCCGGCGCAGCCGATGCTTGTGGGACCAGATGATCCGTCCCTGTGGATAACTCACTTTCGGGTCCGTTTTGGCGTTAGAATCTCGCCTTACTTCCCAAAAATGTTGCACGTCGCTCCGGCACGCTTGTCCCGCAGACCCTTGTGGCACAGGCGCCTGGGGCCGTTACGCCTGGCTGCTCAGGGCCTTGTTGCGCGTGCGCGACAGGGGCAGCGGCGACCGCCGTGCACACCATAACGATAGCAACTTGATGAACGAATTCTGGCAACACTGTTCCGCATTGCTGGAGCGAGAGCTTACGCCCCAGCAGTACGTGACGTGGATCAAACCCTTGGCCCCGGTCGCCTTCGACGCCGATGCGAATACGTTGAGCATTGCCGCGCCGAACCGCTTCAAGCTCGACTGGGTCAAGAGCCAGTTCTCCGGCCGCATTGCGGATATGGCCCGCGATTTCTGGCATACGCCGGTGGACGTGCAATTCGTACTGGATCCGAAGGCCGGCATGCGCGCCCCGGCGGCCGCGGCGCCGGCTCCGTCGTCGCCACGCCCGGCTTCACCTGCGCCGCAAGGCGGGAATGCCGGGGGCGTCGCGGCCGTAGATGCGGCTGTCGGCGCCGTGCAGGCCGCGCATGCCTCGCGCGCGAATCCCGTAGCCGCGGCAGCGGCGCTCGCCGCGCAAAACGCGCACCAACGCAGCGCCGCCGAAGACGCCGCAGACCTCGACCTGCCGAGCCTGGACGCGAACGAAGCCGCCGCCGGACGCCGCACGTGGCGTCCAGGCCAAGGCGCGGGCGCGGCAGCGAGCAGCGAGAACGACTCGATGTACGAGCGCTCGAAGCTGAATCCCGTGCTGACCTTCGACAACTTCGTGACCGGTAAGGCTAACCAGCTCGCGCGCGCCGCGGCGATCCAG